>CAYRXM010000044.1:0-32184 GCA_964428175.1 uncultured Anaerolineae bacterium | reverse complement strand
GCGTTTCAGATGTTGGAACTCGATGGATTTCCCTAAAAGTGTCCGGTAGTGAAGCCGAAAAAGAGTGGCTGCTGGAAGTGCAAACACAGGCGCGTTGTTCAGCTTACAAATTGCGAAAGGTCAAGTTATGTCAGATAAAGATAAGGACCGCTACCTCAAACTACCCGACGGGCGACAACTCTGTTATGTCGAATATGGCGATCCGGCCGGGAAGCCGATTTTTGCTTTTCACGGCAACCCCAACTCGCGCTTGATCTGGGGTGCGCTACCGGGCGCGCTCGAGTTGCCGCGGATCCGCTTGATTGCCCCCGACCGCCCCGGATACGGGCAAACGGATTTTGTCACTGGTGTGACCACGGTCGAGAACTGGCCCAATGATCTAGTTGCCCTGGCCGATGCGTTGAACATCGACCGGTTTGCCGTATTCGGCGGGTCTGGCGGCGGGCCGTATGCATTGGCCTGCGCCTGGAAAATTCCCCACCGGTTGACATGCGCCGGAATCTTTGCCAGCGTCGGCCCTTTCCTACCCGAAACCAGCCAGGATCTAAACCCGATGGTACGCGCAATGTGGAAATATGCGCCGCGCGTGCCGCGCCTGTTCAAACTGCAAATGCGCTTTATTGCCTGGTTGTCCCATGCCTCTCCCGCGCTCTATGTGAAAATGGTCCTCAAAGAATTCGGACCAGAGGACAGGCTGATCTATGAACGCCTCAACCTGGGTGAGCGGATGCGCGCCACGCGCGCAGAAGGCTACCGGCAAGGCGGCATCGGCTCGTGGTACGACTCGCTGTTGCCGGCGCGCTGGCCCATTCCCCTCACGGACATCCGGGCCAAAGTCTATCTCTGGCAGGGCGCACAAGATGTAAGCGTGCCGTTGGCGATGGGGCGCTATCTGGCCGAGCACATACCGGATTGTGAGGCCGAGTTCATAACCGGGGCCGGTCACTTTTGGATTTTCGAGCACCTGGAGCACGTCCTGGGCAAACTTGCGGCGACGCAAGCTGCGCGCTCTGAATGAGGATGGAACAAAATATGAAGCCTCTTGGATTTCGTCCCTACCTGCCCTACTTTGCCATCCCGGCCCTGGCGCTGGCGACGGGGTTCTACCTGCTGATGCCCGCCCTCATCCACGGGGGCATGTTGCCCTACTATGCTTATTCGCTCGGCCTAGCAGCCTGTCGGAGAAATGGAACAGAAACTGGGTTTATGCTTTTCTATGAACATAAACTATCGAACGGCACATTTGATAATTCTGGATTGCCATGCACTGATTCCTGTTCTTCTTTTCGGCGGCGCTGCTCGTGATCAACGTCGTGGGGGAAGAGTTCTGGTGGCGTGGTCTGATTCTGCCGCGCCAGCAACTGGCCTTTGGGGGTTGGATTATTGCCGATTCTACTGGGCGTGCTGAACATAGGATAGCGCAGGAAAACAAGATGAAGATATTGGCTTGTATTGGCAGTTACCGTAAAAAAGGCAACACCGCTCGCATCGTGCAGATGGTCGAGGCGCGCATGCAGGCATTGGCCGCGCAGCACGCCGCGCCATTCGGAAATGGCGTGCCGCTGGACTTCGAGACGCTCTACCTGAGCGACCTGGACATTCGCCCATGCCGGGGGTGCCGCGCGTGTTTCGACCGTGGTGAAGACGCCTGCCCACTCAAAGACGACATCCCCCTCATCCGCGCCAAAATGGATGCCGCCGACGGCCTCCTCCTCGCCAGCCCGGTCTACGTGGATGACGTGAGCGGCCTGGTCAAGAACTGGATGGACCGGCTGGCCTACCTGTGCCACCGCCCGGCGCTGGGCGGCAAGTGCGCCTATTCACTGGCGACGGTTGGCGGCGGCGCTACGGGTCACGCGCTGCGCACAATGAACGCGGCGCTGCTCACCTGGGGCTATCATCTGGTGGGGCAGACGGGGTTGAAAATGGGCGCGCTGGCCTCGGCGGACGAACTGGGGCGCTACCAGCCGGCGGCGGACATAGCGGCGGACAAGCTGTTTCGCGCCGTCGCCCAACAACAGGCGTTGAATCCCTCATTTGTCTCGCTGCTGGCGTTCAAGGTGCAGCAGTTGGCCTGGCAGCGTGAGACGCAGGAATCGTATGATCGCGTCTGGTGGCAGGCGCAGGGCTGGCTGTCGCCGGGGTGTACGTTCTACTTGACGCCGCGCAGCAACCGGGTCAAAGTGACACTGGCGCGGCTGGCCGGTGCGGCGGCCGCCCGATTCCTGATATAGCGGCCCGCTGTGAAAATTCGGTGGTGCGCCCTCACAGCCGCCCGACACGCACGGCGCTGCCCGGCACCGCTTTGGCCTCGCGCAGCAAGGTCTTGGCCAGGCTGCTGACCTGCGCCGGATGGGTCTTGGGCATATCCTCGACGATGACAATGCCCACCGCCAGGGTTGGAAACGCCTCCGCCTCCCCCCCCCCGCTCCACTCGCGCATCGCAGCATCGAACCGCTCGACCACCGCCCGCACCAGTGCTTCGACGTGGGCGGGTGCAGCGAGCAAGCGAAAGTCGTCGGCCCCAATGTAGGCAATGAAATCGCCCCGCTCCCGTTTCAAGACCTCATCCTTGAGGATACGCGCCAACTGCCAAAGCACACGGTCACCCTGTTCCAACCCGGCACGCTCGTTAAAGGCGCGCAAACCATTCAGATCGAGATAGCAGACGGCGAGGGGTTGGCCGGTTTTCAGGTGGGCGCGGTAGGCGTTTTGCATAGCCACACTGCCGTCCAGCCCGCCCAGCCAGCTTGCAGTATGCCGTAAAATGCGCTGCTTGAGCAGCATCTTGATCCGCCCATCGATGGCCTCGATTGGCTCTCCCTTGGCCACAAAATCGTCGGCGCCGATTTCGAGCGCCTTTTGCCGGGCGGTGACGCCTTCCATCGCGGTCAGGATCATGATGGGAATGTCGCCGGTGGCCGGAGCCGCGCGCAGCCGCGCACAAACCTGGTAGCCATTCAATTTGGGCAGCATGATGTCGAGAACGACCACGTCCGGTTGTTCTGCAAATGCCAGCGACAGGGCCTGCTCGCCATCGTGAGCCACGATAACTTGATAGTGATGGTCTGCCAGCAGTTTTTGGTACAGGCGTACCACCACCGGGTCGTCATCGATCAACAACACCTTGAACATTTCGTAGGCCATCAGCTTTTCCCCTTTAGGCGCAATTTTCGCCCCACGGCTTCGACGAGCGCGCAGATGGCGCGGGCCGTCTCGGTGCCCGGGTCTTGCACGCGCCACTCGGCCGGCTCGGCCAGGGCCACAATCGACCCGGCCAGGCGGTAAACAAAGGTCAGCATGCGGTAAGCGGGCATCAGCAAGGCAACCCACCAGTTCTGCCGCAAGCGGCGGCGAATGTCGGCGGTGGCCGCCAGGTAAACGGCCAGCATCGACACGCCGGCGATGAACGTGTAAAACACATAGATCACCAGCAGCGCGCTCAAGACCAGGCTGAGCGGGTAACCGAGAAAGATCAGCGCCGGGAACAGAAAACTCCAGGTCAGCCGGGGGAACAAAAACGTGTGATCGATCAACAGCGTGCGTCCCAGCGCCAGCCCGCGCAGGCGGAACAGCGACGTGTCCAGCAAATCCTGATGAACAGCCGCCACCTCGATCTGGCCGCGCTGCCAGCGCACACGCTGGGCATAGAGCGCGCGCAAAGAAGGCGTGGGCGTGACATAGACGATCGCTTCCGGGATGCAAGCCAGCCGCCCGCCGCCAAAGCGCTTGCGCACGTCAAAGGTCACATTGGTATCTTCCGACACAGTCTTTTTATCATAGAGCACCGTCTTGAGCAGCACCTCGCGCCGGAAAAACGAAAATGCCCCGGCCAAAGTGAACAGACTTTCATTCAAGGTCTGGCCCTGCCGCCCCAGCCAGAACGCGGTCAGATATTCCTGGAACTCGCACTCGGCGAGCAGAAAAGCCGTATTCGAAACGCCCTCCCCGGCCGGCAGCACCTCGATGGCCCCCGTCGCCGCACCGAGCTTGGGACTGGCTTCAAAGCGCCGAACCATCTCGTACAACGCGTCGGGATGGATGACCGTATCGGCGTCGATGTTGCACAGATAGGGATGACCGGCCAGGTGCAGGCCGGCGTTGAGTGCGTAGGCCTTGCCGCGCCCGGCAATCGAAATCCAGTGCATCTGGCCGCGAAACGGCTCTTGCTGCTGCGCCCGGAACACCTCATACGAGCGGTCGGTGCTGCCGTTATCGACCACAATCACCTGGAGCAGCTCCTGCGGATAGCGCTGCCGGCGCAGGCTTTCCAGGCAGCCGCCCAGCGTTGCCTCGCCATTGTAAACCGGAACGATGATCGAGATGCCACTGTGAGCCACATCGACCGGCAGCGCCCCCTGGCGGCGCACCTGCAACCGCTTGAGGGCCACCAGCACCAACTGCACCAGCGTGGTCAGCCCATCGACGAGCACAGGCATGATCAGCCACACACCCCAATAGATCGCCAGCCCCCAAATCCGCTCGCTCATCGCGCCAGACGCTCCTGCAACTGCCGGCCCAACACACGCAGCGTGCCCCGGGTCAGCACCACCCAGTAAAAGGCCATCATCAAGGCGAAAAAGATCAACCGCCCGGCCACGGTGTGCGCGACAAAGATCGACCGCTTGCCCAACAGGTGCAAAATGGCAATGATGCTCAACACGCGGATGATGTTGCTGACCCAAGTCGCCGCCCAGCCAAACAAGATCAGCTCGACGCGCCGCCAGCCCGTCCAGGCCGGATAAAAGAGCAGCAGACCGCTGAGCACGGCCATTTCCAACAAACCGGAGCACTCCAGATCGATCCGCACCACCGTCCAGCCCGGCTTTTGCACCACCACCCAAACCAGCAAATTGCCCGGCGCGGCCTCAAAGACGCGGGTAGGGATGCCCACCAACCGGCTGACCCAGTGCGCGCTGTAGGCGGTGCTCGTTTCCAACCAGCGCTCCAACGGGATCAACCGCGTGCCAGCCCAGATGATCAAAAAGGCCAGCCCCACTGCGCCGGCGACGTAATAGAGCAGCCAGATGCGATAATGTCGGAAAAAGGCCAGCACGGCGATCCAGACAAGCAGGGCAAGCCCAAAACCGATCAAGCCTTCCACCGCAAGCGACTCCGTGTCCACCAGGCGATGCCAACCACTATGACGAAAATGACGATCAACCACGGCCAGCCCAGCACCGAAATCGGCGCCCAGGTGATGTCGCCCTCGTCGGGCAGGCGGTCGATGTTGTTGGGTTGGGCATTCTGGCTCGCTCCGGCATACATGTGGATCGTCTGGTGCGCATCGATGCCCAGATCGGCAAAAGAGACGCGCCACTCGGCGCGCTGCCCGCCCTGAGCGCTCGATTCGCCCCAGTCGCCGCTGTACTGGTTGATCTGCACGCCGCTGCCGTTGAACACCGTCACCTCGACCACACTTGAATTCTTTTGCGGATCGTACATCACCCGCACCAGCCGGTCGGCGGCGTCGGTATAGCTGCCGTTGTTGTTGGTGTCGATAAAGACAAAATAATAGGCCCTGGGGTTGCCTCCGCCCGGTCTCGACCGCTCCATCATCCAGTAAATGTGCTCGTCGTTGGGATTGCTGCCCCAGTAAAAGGTCAGCACATCGACATTGGGCGTCGGGCCATCGCCGGCCGGGTCGGTGACATTCGGCTGCCCGGCCCAGTCGTCAAACTGGCCGTCGATCACCAGTGTTTGGGCCGAAACGAGCGTCGCCGCACCGAACAGCAGGGCCACTGTCAGCACTAAACTTAATATCAATTTACGCCGATTCATCCAAACTTTCTTCCTTTCGCTCCCCCAAAAACCACAATCCGATGAGGCCCATCAGCGCCAATCCGCTGGCAACCAGCCCCCAGCCATAGATCGCCGTCTGCCGCACGCGCATCGTCACCCGGTGCGCACCGGCCGGCGCTTCAAAGGCGACCAGGTTTTCGAGCGAGAACGAACGCACCGCCTCGCCATCGACGCGCACCTCGGTCCCTTCGTGGTGGGCGACGGGGACAATCAGGACACCGGCAGAGTCCTGATTGTAAGCGAAATCATAGCCCGCCTCAGACGGTATGTAATCGAGCAGCGGCACAGATTGGTAGGCGTTGCCTTCGCCGGGCGGCAGATCAAACAGTTCGGCCAGCAGGCCAATGGCAGCCGCGTCCTGGGTCAAGGCGGCGTGGTAAGGGATGTTAAGGCCAACAAACCAGACCCGCCCTGCCCCGATCTCATTATACCCCAAAACCGCGCTTCTCGCACCGAGATAATTGAGCCACAATACCTCCCGGTCGAGGCCCTGCGGAGTGCAGGTCTGCCAGGTATCGAATTGGACGCTGAAATTTTGCAGCGGGTAGACGTGCTCGCCCTCGCCGTAAATGCGCACCGCCCCCGGCCCCAAGATGATCGTCTCGCCCCACACGCCCATAAAGTACGGCTCGCGGGCCAGCGGATCGTGTGGCACACCATTCAGGTCGATGACGATGCGCACACCCGCCCGCGCGGCCTGTTCGATCAACGCCTCGGCTTGCCGGCGATCCTTCCACTCGAAACCGGATAAAAAGAGAGTGCGATAGGCGGTCAGTTCGGCCGGCGTGTACTCGTCCAGGCGCGTCTTGCCGCCGACGACCATCTGCGGAAAGAGATAGGCCGCATTTTGCGCCCCCCGCCCGATCCCCAGCGCCGGCCAGCGAACGGTGTAGGCGCGCGGCGCGCCGGAGCGGTGATACAGGGTCAGCGCATCGCCCCGATACACCGCCTCGAACCCGGCATGGAGCAAAGCGCCGGGCAGCGCCGGGTCGATGTCCGGCGCACGCAGCAAGGCCAGATCATCGACCCCGAGCAGAGTCAGCCGGTCGAGCACATAGGGCGTATAGCCGCGCTGCAAACCCTCATTGATCGCCGCCACGTTACGCGCCGTGCGCGCGCCCTGATAGGCCCAGCCATACAACTGCTCACGCCCGCCCCAGGCAGTGAAAAAATACGAGGCCGCCGATCCCAGCCGGCTGTGATCGAGCGTTGCCTGTCGCCAGCCGGACAGCGCGGGCAGCGCATCAGCGACGGCGATCACGTCGCGGTTGGCCGGCTGCAGGTGGATCAACCGCGCCGAGAGCAGGCTGTCGGCGGCGACCAAGCCGACGAGCAAGGCAACCACCAGCGGAGACCGCCACAGCGTGGGCGCCCGCCACAGCACAGCCAATAACAGCGCAAAACTGGCAATACCCAAAAAGCGCAGCGGCCAAAACAGGTTGGACATGGGCAGAGCGCCAAAGAGCGCATTGAATCCCGGTGTGCTGATCAACACGCCGAACAGCCCGGTCCAAGTCAGAGCAACCGCCGTCGCATCGCCCCCACGGCGCACAAAGAGCAGCACGGTCGCCGCCAGCAGCAGCGCCGCGCCGGGATAGACAATCTCTGGATCGGCAGCGCGCAGGATGGGATTCAGATAGGTGGTCAGCGGGAAAACGGCCAGCGCCTCGGTCATCGCCGAAGCGTCCAACTCGGTGATGCCGCCGGTCAGGCTGGGCAAAAGCCACCAGCCGGAGAGCATCACCCCCAGCGCGATGCTGACCAGGGCCAGCGCGCCCCGGCGAAAGGCTGTTGCACGCATAACCAGGCAAAGCACGATCAACAGCGCGCAGCAGGCGGTGTAAATGGCAGCCATCATCGCGTGGCAGAGCACAATAGCGGCAAAGCAGCAAGTCAGGCCCAGCCGGTGCCGGCGTGCGCCGTCCACTTCGAGTGCGCGCAGCAGCAGGTACACAGCAAGCGGCAGCAGCGCCGTCGCCATGACGCGGGGCAGGTTGCCTTCGGCCAGGGCCACGCGCACATTATCGGGCAGAAACAGGTACAAGATGCCGCCCACCAGCGCCGCCGGCAAGCCGATCCAACGTCGATAGGGCAGCCAGGCCAGCCCGCCGATCAGCGCGCAGAGGACAATGAACACATTGGCCGCCCGCACCGAATCGCCGACCACGGCCAGCAGCGCGGCAAGCAGGTAATAGGGCAGCGGAGGATAATAGCGCATCATCTGCACGCCGACATACCAGCCAGGAAACAGGTCGGGGTACAGGCGGCCCAGGCGGAGCTGATCGAGCAGGTATTCGGCCTTGAGTACGTGCCCCAGTGTGTCGGAGGCCCAGGGATAAAGCGAGGACGGTGCAAAGAGGATCGCGCGGTAGACGAGGACAGCGACCAGCGCCAGCAAGAACGCCGCGAGCGCCAACCTGACTGTCCCCCGCTCTGCGAATCTGCTTTTTTGGCTCATCGCATCACCACACCCGACCGGCTAACCGTCCAGCCGTCTGAACGTCACGTAACTGGTCGGCGAATCCCAGATCGTCAGCGCGTGCAGCGTGGCCTCGGTACCCTCGAATTCTCGGGCCAACTGCTCAAACAAATAGGCGACCAGGTTTTCCACCGTCGGCTCTTGAAAGGTAAAAGGAGGGATTTCGTTTAGAAAACGGTCTTCAAAGCGAGCCAGCAGCGCGCGCAGCCGCTCACGCACCTGAGCAAAGCCGATCAGCGACTGCTCGCCCAGGTAGCGTGGGCGGCGCACGCGCACCTCAACCTTCCACGAATGCGCGTGTGCGTCGCCGCCGCTCACCGCGTGACGGGCGTTGAAAAAGTCGGTGATGCCGATCTCATAAACGTACTCAACGGATGAGCCTGCGCGATAAGAACTCAAACTGACCTCCGGGAGAATGCATCGAACATTATGAGAATTTTATCACATGTTGGCGATAAATTCTACCTGCTTGCTCCACTTTGATGCCAGATTTGATTTGACAAATACGAACAAATCTGTTACAATATGACTTGTAGATTGAAGTGAGGTTCCAAGTTTTTGTCTAAAGCAACCACCTGGACTCCGACGTTCAGGTGGTTTTTTCACAGGGGCTGGAAACTTGCTTCGCAAAACCATCAGATAGAAGTAAAGGAAGAAAGAAAAGCAATGAGTGAACGTCAGGTTGGAACCGTCAAGTGGTTCAACGCCTCCAAAGGGTATGGATTCATCAGCCGTGATGGCGCAGACGATGTCTTTGTGCATTATTCTGCCATCCAGTCCGATGGGTTCAAGAACCTGGAAGAGGGCCAGCAGGTCGAGTTTTCGGTAGAGCAGGGCCAAAAAGGCCTCCAGGCTGTCAACGTCGTGCCCCTGTAGAAAGAAAAGGATTAAAATGTCAAAGAACATCTATGTCGGGAATTTGAGTTATGACACCACGCAAAACACGCTGATGTCGCTGTTTTCCGAGTACGGCGAAGTGACTTCGGTCAACGTCATCACCGACCGTGAGACCGGCCGGCCGCGCGGTTTTGCGTTTGTCGAGATGGCCGACGACGCGGCCGCCAGCGCCGCGGTTCAGGGCCTGGACGGGCAGGAAGTCGATGGCCGGACGCTCAAAGTGAATGAGGCCAAGCCGCGCGAATCTCGCGGCGGCGGCAGCTTTGGCGGCGGTCGTGGCGGCTACGGCGGTGGCGGTGGCGGTCGCGGTGGCGACCGTGGTGGCCGCAGCGGCGGTCGCGGTGGCGACCGTGGTGGCCGTCGCGAGTGGTAAATCGCTAAACATTCGCTTGTAAAAAACTCAAGCCAGAAAACCCTGCCGCCAGGCAAGATTTTCTGGCTTTTTTGTTGCATACCCCTGGCGCGACTCGAACGCGCGGCACATGGTTTAGGAAACCACCGCTCTATCCTCTGAGCTACAGGGGCGTCTGTTCCATTTGCGCAGCATTATAGCACACTCGGCCCAGGCTGACAAAACCGCCTATTACCCCCTATCACCATCATATGCTATAATATCGCCCTGTCATTTCAGAGCAAGAAAGGACTCCTATGACCCGCTCTTCCGAAACTCCGGCGCGCCAGCAATATTTGCAGATCAAGGCGCAGTACCCCGATGTGATCGTCCTTTTCAGGCTGGGCGATTTTTACGAGACATTCGACGAAGACGCTAAACTCGTGGCCCAGGTCTGCGACATTGTGCTCACCTCGCGGCCCGTCGGCGGGGGACAGCGCGTGCCGCTGGCCGGTGTGCCCTATCACGCCGTCGACGGCTATGTCGCCAAGTTGATCGAAGCCGGATTCAAGGTGGCGGTGGTCGATCAGTTGGGCAGCACTCCGGTCAAAGGGCTGGTGCCGCGCCAGGTGACGCGGGTGGTCACACCGGGCACGGTCGTCGAGCCGACGCTGCTCGACGAAAAGCGCAACAACTATTTGTGCGCGCTGGTCGTCGACGGGCAGCGCGCCGGCGTGGCCTATACCGACATTACCACCGGTGAGTTTGCTGCCACCGAACTGCGCGCCGAAGGACACGAAAGCGTGTGGCGCTGGGTGCGCGAAGAACTGGCCCGGCTGCAACCGGCCGAGCTGCTCATCCCGCAGAGCTGGATCGATACCTGGGTAGCGCAGCCGAACGGGATCGACGTCCACGTCTCCGCGTATGAAGACTGGCACTTTGAGCTTGAAAACGCGCGGCAAGCGCTGCTGGAACAGTTCGACGTTGCCTCGCTGGCCGGATTTGGCTGCGAAGGCAAGCCGCCGGCCGTCCGCGCCGCCGGAGCCGTCGTTTTTTACCTGCGCGAAACGCAAAAAGCGGCCCTCGATCAACTGGCCCTGCTGACCACTTATTCGTCGCTCGATTTTATGACCCTCGATCCGGCCACGCGGCGCAACCTGGAACTGGTGCAGACGATTCGTGAAGGCAAGGCCGGCGGTTCGCTGCTGGGTGTGCTTGACGAAACGCGTACTCCGATGGGCGGGCGGCTGCTGCGGCAGTGGCTGACCCAGCCCCTGCTCGACCTCGACCGGCTGAACCGGCGGCTGGACGCGGTGGAGGCGCTGGTAGCCAACACGTCTTTGCGCGTTGAGGTGTGCGACCGGCTCAAGACGACGCCCGACCTGGAGCGGCTGATCGGGCGCACCGTGCAGCACATCGCCGGGCCGCGCGATCTGGTGGGGATTCGCCGGGCGCTGGAGGCGGTGCCCGCGCTGCGTGCGGCGCTGGAAAACGTCGCTGCGCCGGTTGCGGCGCTTGCCGATCTGGCCGGGCAGCTCGACGGGCGCGATGACATAGCCACGATGATCGCCGAGGCCATCGTTGACGATGCGCCGGCGATCATCGCTGCCGGCGATGCCATCCGGCCGGGCTTTTCCGCCGAACTCGACAACCTGCTGCTCGCTTCGCGCGACGCCAAGACCTGGATCGCCAACCTGGAAAAGAGCGAGCGGCAGCGGACGGGCATCAAAAACCTCAAGGTCGGTTACAACAAGGTTTTTGGCTATTACATCGAAGTGACCCAATCCAACCTCGATGCCGTACCGTCCAGCTATATCCGCAAGCAGACGTTGGTCAACGCCGAGCGGTTCATCACCCCGGAACTCAAGGAATACGAGACGCTGGTGCTCAATGCCGAGGAGCGCAAGCAAGAGATCGAGGCGCGGCTGTTCCGTGAGGTGTGCGAGCGGGTGGCGGCAGCGGCCGAGCCGATCTTGCGCACCGCCCGTGCGCTGGCCCGCCTCGACGTTTTGGCCGCGTTGGCCGAGGTGGCGGTCGGCAATCGCTACGTGCGCCCCACTCTGGCCGACGATGACGCACTGCGCATCGTCGCCGGGCGGCATCCGGTGGTCGAGTTGAGCATGCGCGCCGAACCGTTCATCCCCAACGACACCCAGATGTCGGCAGAAGAAGCGGTTCACATCATCACCGGGCCGAACATGAGCGGCAAATCGACCTATATCCGCCAGGTGGCCTTGATCGTGCTGCTGGCCCAGATCGGCTCGTTTGTGCCCGCCGACGAGGCGCGGATCGGCCTGGTGGACCGCATTTTCACCCGCATCGGCGCGCAAGACGAGATCAGCGCCGGGCAGAGCACGTTTATGGTCGAGATGGTCGAAGCAGCCTACATCCTCAATCACGCCACATCGCGCAGTTTGTTGATCCTCGACGAGATTGGGCGCGGCACGAGCACCTATGATGGCATTTCAATCGCCTGGTCGATGGTTGAATACATCCACAATCACCCGCGCCTGGGGGCCAAGACCTTGTTTGCCACCCATTACCACGAACTGACCGACCTGGAGCGCATTTTGCCGCGCGTGCGCAATTACAACGTGGCCGTGTCGGAACAGGGTGACCGGGTGGTGTTTCTGCATCACATTGTGCCCGGCGGGGCCGACAAGAGCTATGGCATTCACGTCGCCCAACTGGCCGGGATGCCGCGGCCGGTCGTCCACCGCGCGCAAGAGATTTTGGCCGAGCTGGAGCAAGAGGCCGTGGAGACAATGCCGGCCCGCGCGGGCAGCAAAAAAGCTCGGGCCAAGATCGAGGTGCTGCAACTGCCGCTCTTTGGCGCGCCCAGCCCGGTGGTGAACGAACTCAAGCGGCTCGACGTGAACGCCATGTCGCCGATCGAGGCGCTGACCAGGCTGTTCGAACTACACAAGATGGCCAATCAGGAATGACGATGGAATCGAAACTCGAAAAAGGCAGTGACCTGCTGCTCGATTGGACGAAACTGGAGGCGGTGGCCCGCTCTCGCGCCGGTCTGCTGCCGGTGGCCGTGCAAGACGTTGACAGCAAGGAACTGCTGCTGATCGCCTATGCCAACGAGGAGGCGCTGCGCTACACGCTAGCGCATGGCGTCGCCGCTTTTTGGAGCACCTCGCGCGACGAGTTGTGGGTCAAAGGTCAGACCTCCGGCGACACGCTGCAAGTGGTCGAGGTGCGAGTGAACTGCGAGCAGAACTCGCTGCTCTACCTGGTGCATATGGCCGGCGGAGGAGTGTGTCACACGCGAGACGCCGCCGGCCATACGCGCAAGACGTGTTACTATCGCCGCATTCGCGGTGAACGGCTAGAATTCATCTAGACAGCGACACTTTACTGTCCCAGATACAGCATCTGCGGCCGGGTTGGCCAAAATCTTGTCTGCACCGGCGGCCAGGTAATATCCGCAAATATCAAGAAACCCGGTTTTTGACAAAAACCGGGTTTCTAAACGATCCGTATCCTGCATATTTTACGTCCAAGCACGCGCTAATGCAAAATCTGGCTCAAAAAGCGCTTGGTGCGTTCGTGCTGGGGATTGGTGAACACATCATTCGGCGGGCCTTGCTCGACGATTTGTCCGTTGTCGATGAGCACCACCCGGTCGGCGGCGGCGCGCACAAAACCCATCTCGTGCGAGACGACGACCATGGTCATGCCCTCGTCGGCGAGTTCGAGCATCACATCGAGCACTTCTTTGATCATCTCCGGGTCGAGCGCCGAGGTTGGCTCGTCAAAGAGCATGATTTTGGGCTGCATCGCCAGCGCGCGGGCGATGGCCACCCGCTGCTGCTGTCCGCCAGAAAGCTGGCCGGGATAAGCGCTTTCTTTTTCCGGGATGCCCACCTTTTTCAACAGGTCGCGGGCGACCTCGCGCGCCTCGTCGAGGCTGCGCCGGCGCACCACCTTTTGGGCGAGCACGATGTTGTCCATCACCGAGAGGTGGGGAAAGAGGTTGAACAACTGGAACACCATGCCCACTTCGGCGCGCACGCGGTTGATGTTTTGCGCCTTGTCCAGCGGAATGCCGTCGACGATGATGTGGCCGCGGTTGACCTTTTCCAGGTGGTTGATGCAGCGCAGCAGCGTGCTCTTGCCCGAACCGCTGGGGCCAATGATTACCACCACCTCTTGCAGGTACACGTCGAGGCTGACCCCGCGCAGGGCGTGAACGGCGGCGCCGAAATGCTTGTGTACGTCTCGAATTTGAATGATCGGTTCTTTGGGTTGAGTCATTATTTATTCCTCTGACCGCCCCGGCAGTTTGGTCTTGCTCTCGATAAAACGCACCAGCAGCGACAGCAGCAGCGTCATCACCAGGTAAAAGAGAGCCACCGTGTTATAGCCCTCAAAAGCGCGAAAAGTGCGCGAAACCCACAGCCGGCCTTGCTGCAAGATCTCGGGCAAGGCCACCACCGAGATGAGCGACGAATCCTTGAGCATGGCGATAAAGTCGTTGCCCAGCGGCGGCAAAACAACGCGGATCGCCTGCGGCAGGATGACGTGGCGCATGGCCTGGAAATAGGTCATGCCCAACGAGCGCGCCGCTTCCATCTGCCCGTGGTGGATCGACTCGATGCCGGCGCGGAACACTTCGGCCAGGTATGCGCCGTAGCCAAAACCCAGGCCGATCACCGCGCCGGGAAACCCGCCCAGGTCGATCTTGCCGCCGGTTGCGTCGCGCAAGGAGGGCGCGAGCACAAACCCGGCATAGAGGATGATCACCAGCAGGGGGATGCCACGGATGACCTCGACGTAGAGCTTGGAAACGGCCAGCAGAATGACATTGTTGGAAACCAGCATCAGCCCGGCGATCAGGCCCAGGATCAAGGCCAACCCAAAACCGAACACCGTGGCGCGCAAAGTCATCATCACCCCGCCGGCCTGCCAGATGCGGTTGATCGTTTCGCCCAGGTCATAGTGGTCATAGATGCGCACATACGCGCCCGTCATCACTGGCCCTTGCAGCGTCGGCGTGCTGGTGTGGACGGTGAGCGCCTGTTCCGGCGGCGCGGAAATCGGCGCCGCCTCGCCCGGCGCTGCGCCTTCAGCCACCTCGATCCGGTAGGGTTCGCTCCGACCGGCCGGTTTGAGTTCGGGCCTGGTCAGATTTTTGTCGAGCGTCCAGCCAGCGCGGCCATCCTCGCTTTGCACGTAGGCCCAATTTTGCGGCAGGGCCAGGTCTTGCTTGGGGATCAGTCGCCATTTGATCAGCGAAACCGCTTCGTCCTTGGCCAGGATGCCGGCCGCGGCCGCGTCGGCGCGCGGTTCGGCGAACAAGATGGTTTCTTCTCTGATCCGGGCCGTGGCCTGATTGTATTCGGCCAAGATGGTGTACGTGCCCGGCTTGAGCGGCACCCGGGCATCAGGCGTATAGCGCCAGGTTTCGCCCTCGACCTGGATTTCGGCCAGCAGTGCGCGGTCCCAGGGCAGGTCGAACAGAAAATAAATCGCGTCCAGGTACTTGACGTTGCTCAACACGCCAAAGCCAATCACAATGCCGACGATGGCGACGATCACCCCCCACCAGGGGATGCGGTTGAGCAGCCGGTAGATCGACTCGGTGGCCGCGCGCCGGGGTTGAACAGGTTGTTGTGACATACGTTTCCTTTGCCGATTTACCGTTAACGAAGCGATCTTGGATCGAGCGCGTCGCGCAAACCGTCACCCATAAAATTGATCGCCAGTGTGGTCAGCAAGATCAGCGTGCCAGGAAAGAACCACATCCACGGCTCCGATTCCAGGTGATGGTAAGCCTGGTTGAGCATATTGCCCCAGGTGGCGGTGGGCGCCTGCACGCCCAGCCCCAAAAAGCTGATGTAGGCCTCGGACAAAATGGCCGAAGCCACGCCCAGGGTCGCCGAGACGACGACCGGCGCGACCGTGTTGGGCAAGATATGCCGGAATATGATGGACAGGTTGGGCGTGCCGATGCAGCGCGCGGCGGTGATAAACTCGCGTTCCTTGAGGGCCAGGTAATTGGCGCGCACGATGCGCGACAGGCCCATCCAACTGGTCAGGCCGATCACGCCAACGATCACCACCACACTGCCGCTGAATGTGCGGCCCAGAAAGGCAAAAGAGCGCACCCGACCGCCCAAAATTTTGCCCAGGATGATCAACAGAAACAACTGCGGGATGGTAAACATGGCCTCGGTCAGGCGCATCAAAACGGCATCGACCGCACCGCCGTAAAAGCCGGACAGCGCACCGACCACCGTGCCCACCGTCACCGAGACGATCACGGCCAGCAGGCCGATGATGATCGAGATTTGCCCGCCGTAAATCGTGCGCGCCAGAATGTCGCGCCCGGTGCCGTCAGTGCCAAAAGGGTTCGCCGCCGACGGCGGCTGGAGGCGCTTTGACAGGTCGTTGCGGTTGGCATAGGCCTCGGTGAAAAACAGCGCGCCGAGGGTGACATAGAGCACAATCACCAGCATCAATCCGATGCCGAGCAAGGCCATCTTGTGGCGGCGAAAGCGCTGCCAGGCCAGTTTCAGCGGCGACTGCGGCGGGCGGACCGTCGTTGAGGTGTTTTCGAGAGAAAGGGTGTTTGTTTCGGCCATCAAGCTACCTCATTCGAAACGGATGCGCGGATCGAGATAGGTATAGGTAATGTCGGTGAGCAGTTGAAAGACGATCACGGCAATCGAGATCATCATCAACACGCCCATCAACACCGGCACGTCGGTATCCTGGGCGGCGTTCCAGTACAGCCGCCCCATGCCCGGCCAGGCAAAGATGCTCTCTGTCACCACCGCGCCGCCGAGCAAAAAGGGAATGTCCAGCCCGATGATCGTGACCAGCGGCAGCGCTGCGTTCTTGAAGGCGTGGCGAGCCAGGATCAACCACTCGCCCAAGCCCTTGGCCCGCGCCGTGCGGATGTAATCCTCGTGGATCACGTCGAGCATGCTAGAGCGGATAAAGCGCGTATATCCGGCGATGCTGATGATCGAAATGCTGGCGACGGGCAAGATCATATGCCAGGCCACCTGCCAAAACGTCGGCCCGACGGTCAGATCATATTTGCCGACAGTGGGCAGATAGGGCAGTCCCCACTGCCTGAACTTGACGGCGAAAATGTACATCATCATCAACGCGGTCCAAAAAATGGGCATCGAATAGCCGATGAAGGACAGGGCGGTGATGATGTGGTCGATCAACGAGTACTGCTTGAGCGCCGAAAAGATGCCAATGAATAACGACAGGCTGACGATCACGATTTCGGAGACGATCATGAGCAGCAGTGTGTTGGCAAGCCGCTCCCCGATCAGTTCGCTCACCGGGCGTTTCTGAATGAACGAGACGCCCAGGTCGCCGCGCAAAACGCCCTGCCGCGTCCCTTTGGCATCGGGCAAGCCATCGCCATCCAGATCGATGTCCATCCAGTCATTGCCGACCAGCCAGACCGCATACTGGACGATGACCGGTTTGTCCAGGCCCAGTTGGCGGGTCAGCCGCTCGCGGTCGGATGAACGAACGCGCTGCCGCCCGCCAAAAGAAGCTACCGGATCGCCCATATTCATGGACAGGACAAAGATAGCCAGGCTGATCAAAAATAAAAGCGGGATAGCCTGCAAGAGACGGCGAATGATGTAACGGCCCATACGTCTCTCCCGATCAATAACAAGGAGAGGAGGACGCCCGGCGCCTCCTCTCCTCTAGCTCACAACTCGTTCAGGTTACTTGACATCCCACTCGTAGGCATTCCAGAACGGGTCTGCCCCGGAGAGCCTGGCGTTGACCAGGCGGTTGCTCAGCGTCCACACGTCGTTGTCGTGCCAGACGCCGATCCAGTAGACCTGTTCGTTGATGATGCGCCCGATTTCGTAAAAGAGTTCGATGCGCGCATCCACATCGGCTTCCTTTTCTTGAGCCTGAACCATCGCATCCAGGTCCCGGTCGCAGATGCCAAACCAGTTGTCGCCGTCGGGCGAGACATCTGAGGGAATCTCGGAGCAAAGCCACTGCGACTCGCTGGGGTCGGGGAAATTGGAGCGGCTGGACCACTGGGCAATATCAAACTGCCCGGTGGCGATGGGGCCATCCTCACCATAGCTGTTCCACAGAATCTTGGAGGCATAGTTGAGGATTTCGACGCCGATGCCCACATCGGCCAGGTATTGCTGCACCACCACCTGCGTCTGCTCACGGATGACGCGCCCGGCAGTGGTCGAGTAGCGCAGTACCAGCTCGACGCCGTCCTTGTCGCGGGTGCCGTCGCCGTTGCTGTCGATCCAGCCGGCCTCATCCAGCAAGGCCTGGGCCTGGTCGGGATCGTAGGCATACGGGTTGGCATCTGGATACTGGTAGGGGGTCTCTTCCCACTTGGTCAGCGGGGGATAGGTGCCGCCGTAGAGCAGCTTGTCGCAGATTTCGTCAAAGTCGATGGCATAGGCGATGGCCTGGCGCACGCGCACGTCTTGCAAGGCCGGGTGACCGTTGTCGGCGGCAGTGTCGTCGGTGTTCAGGTTAAAGAAAATGCTCTCGTTATAGCCCGACAGCACACTGACATAGTGAACGTTATCCAGCGCCTCGATGTCCGGGATGTCCGAGTAGGACAAAAAGATGCCAATGTCGGTGTCGCCGGTCTTGATCGCGGCCATCTGGGCCTCGTCGTCGGGCACAACCAGGATGTTGACCTGATCGACCTTGGGCCGTCCACGCCAATAGCTGGGGTTGGCCTCAAAGATCAAATAGCTGCCGGCCTGCCATCTTTGGAGCTTGAACGCGCCGTTGACGACGGTGGGGTTACGGTTCCATTCGGCATTGTCGAGCGTGCCTTCAGCCTTGTAAACCGGTTCCAGGATGTGCTTGGGCAGCACATAGCTAAACATCGTGCTGGCCCAGGGGGCGAAAGGCTCGCTGAACTGGATGACCAGCGTCTTGTCGTCTTCGGCAGTGACGGCTGCGACATAGGTGTCGTAGGGCCAGGTGCTGCCAACAGCAATGTTCTTTTCGTCGAGGATCATTTCATAGGTGAACACAAAGTCATGCGCCGTGACCGGCGTGCCGTCCGACCAGTTGGCCTTGGGGTTGATCGGCACTTTGATGGTCAGGCCATCTTCCGAGATCATGCCGTTGGCCTTGCTGGGCAGATCGGCGGCCATTTCCAGCGAAATTTCGAGGTCGTCGTCAAAGAACCACAGGCCAGGGTTGAACAGGTCGATGGCCAGCGCGGCAAACCACATATTCGTGTACATGTTATTGAGCGTGTCAGGCTCCTCGAAAAAGGTCATGGTCACCGATTTCGGCTCGCCGGACGGGGCAACCGGGGCAACTGCTGCGGGCATGCCAAACCACTTGTCATAGATCGCGTCATAGGTGCCGTCGGCCTTGATCGCGGCCAGGCCGGCGTTGATCATGGTGAGCAGTTCGGGTTTGTTCTTGTTGACGGCAATGCCGTAAAACTCGTCGGTGATCGGCTCGCCGACCAGCGTCGCGTCCAGTTCCGGGTTCGACTGGATGATGTCGGCCGAGGTGGGGCCGTCGTTGAATACAGCGTCGATGTCCTTGTTGGCGAGGGCCTGGAAGGCCAGGGTGATCTCGTCATAGCGCACCACCTGGGCCTTGGTGTTGTCGGTCAGCCAGATGTCGCCGGTGGTGCCCAACTGCACACCAACCTTGAGTCCGTCGAGGTCGGCTACCGTTTTGATCTTGTCCTTGTCGGCGATGCGCACAGCGATCATTTGCCCGGCGTTAAAGTACGGGTCGGAGAAATCGACGATTTGGGCGCGCTCTTCGTTGATCGTGGCCGCCGAGATCACCGCATCGAACTCGCCGGATTGCAGGGCGACGAAAATGCCGTCCCAGCGGGTGTTGACCAGTTCAAACTTGAACCCGGACTTGGCGGCGATGGCGCTGATGATGTCGGGGTCAAAACCGACAATGTTGCCGGCCGCGTCGACTGACTCAAAGGGCGGGTATTCGGCATTCATGCCCACCTTGTAGACGACATCCTGGACGGCTGGCGGTGTGGTGGGGGTGGGGGCTGGAGACGTTGGCGTGGCGGGCGCTGTGGTTGGCGCTGCCGTTTTGGTGCAGGCGACCAGCGAAACGATTAACAAAATGGTCGTAAACAGGTAAAAACTCTTTTTAAACATGTCTTCTCCTCAATATACTTGAAGGTTATATAGATCACTCGAGCCAGACGTTTCGGGATGGCCTCCTTTCTCATAAAACAGAAAAGGCCAACGGCGTGTGACAACCCTCGAAATGATGATTGCCGGTCACCGCTGACCTCCTACACCAGCTTATGTGCTCGTTTGTGCCGGAGCACAAACCCGTCTTGTACGCACTCATTATAGTCTCAAACAAAGGGGCTGTCAAGAAAGATACGATTTTTGGATCATTCCTCTACGTATTATGTTTGATTGGCGGCTTTGAAAGTCAAATCTCGCTTGACATAGCAGCAAAACGGGGTTATAATGACTCTGCATTTCAAACAGGAGGTAACAGGTATGAGCGGCAAACTCTATATTGAATTTTTTGCTCGCCAGCACATCAACGATGGTATCATCGCTGTTTTGGGTTGCCGTATTGTGCCTGCCGCCTGTTGACATAAAATAGTTCAAGGCCGTGGGCACGCGACAACCGCGCCCACGGCCTTTTTGTTTGCCTCCATCTCGCCCAGATTGGGGCCTCAGCCGTGGGACAGAAGCGTCTCACGGTTTTTTTTGTCCCCGGTCGCTCGGCTGTCACAGCGGGGCATCCGGCGGTCATCAAGTATGCCGCCAATCGAAAGGAGGAGACTATGCGATGGGGCTGCGAACGGATGGACAGAACAAATTTTCCAATTGCTGACAGATTTTTGAACAAACATGATCGCCCCTGTCAGGTAGCAATGATATACTCGATTGGTTCGAGTGTGAAGGATGGAGCAAGATGACTCAAAGTGTAGGGAATCTCAAACAGCTATCTTTTGATCTGAAAAATGCAGTCGACAAGAACCGGCTGCTTGGTTTGTGGAAGATGATGTATGGCTTTCGCCGGTTTTACGTCGGTGCGGTGATTGTGCTGACCATCGCGGCGAGCATGCGCTCGCTGAGCTTTAAACTGATCCAGTTTGTGATCGATGAGGTGTTCACCAAAGGGTTGTACCGCGACAAGCTGTTCCTGTTTGCGCTGGGCTTTGTCGGCCTGGCGCTGCTGGAAGGCCTGTTTTCGTTTATGCGCGGCGCCTGGGCCGCGCGCACGGCCGAGGGAGTTACCCGGCGGCTGCGCAACTATATGTACGATCATATCCAGCGGCTCAACTTTACCTTTCATGATCACGCCAAGACTGGCGAGCTGATCCAAAAGGTGACTTCGGATGTGGACGCCATACGCCGCTTTTACGCCGATCAGGCGATTGGCATCGGGCGAATCGTGGCGATGTTTGTGGTCAATATGGCCGTTCTGCTGCAAATGAACTGGCAGTTGGGCTTGCTCTCGGTGGTGATCATGCCGCTGGTGGTGATCCTGTCCTATCTGTTCTTTGGGCGGGTGTCCAAGGCCTACGAAAAGTACCAGGAGCAAGACGCGGTCGTTTCGACCCGGCTGCAAGAGAATTTGAGCGGCGTGCGCGTGGTGCGCGCGTTTGCCCGCCAGCGCTATGAAATGGACGAGTTTGAAAAGGCCAACTGGGAGAAATACCGGCGCGGCAAGCGGCTGCTGGTCATGCACTCGGCCTACTGGCCCATATCCGACATCTTGTGCGCGGCGCAGATGCTGCTGGTGATGGTCGTCGGTGCGCTGATGACCATTGATGGCAAGATCACGGTGGGCACCTATATGGCGGTCAACGGGCTGGTGATCGGGATCGTCTGGCCGATGCGCAACCTGGGCCGAATGATCGTTCAGGTGTCGACCGGGCTGGTTTCGTACCGGCGCGTGGCCGACGTGATCGCTGAGGCGCGCGAAGACATCGCTTCGGGCGCAGTGCCGCCAGAGGCGCGAATCGCGGGGCGGGTCGAGTTTGAACATCTCGATTTTAGCTACCTGCCTGCGCCGGCCGAGGATAAAGAAGCGGAAAAAAAGCCCAGGAAAAAGCTGCGCGACTGGTTCAAGAAGAACGGGCACGGTCACTCGGAGGCAGAAGCCCAGGCGGTGGCCGAGCCGATCCAGGTGCTGCACAACATCACGTTTCGCTGCGACCCGGGGAAAACGGTGGCCTTGCTCGGATCGACCGGTTCGGGCAAGACGAGCATCATCAACCTGCTGCTGCGCTTTTACGACTATGAGCAAGGCAGCATCCGCATCGACGGGCGCGAGTTGCGCGAGTACCCGCGCGGCTGGCTGCGCAGCCAGATTGGTGTCGTCGAGCAGGAGCCGTTTTTGTTCTCGCGCTCGATCCGCGACAACATCACTTACAGCGTCGACCGTGAGGTGACGGAAGAAGAAGTGGTGGCGGCGGCCCGGGCGGCAGCGATCCACGATATCATCCTGACTTTCCCGAAAGGGTACGACACGCTGGTCGGCGAAAAGGGTGTGACCCTGTCCGGCGGGCAGCGCCAGCGGGTGGCTATTGCCCGCACGCTGCTCAAAGACCCGCGCATTCTGATCTTTGACGACGCGACTTCGTCGGTCGATACGGAAACAGAGGCGCACATCCAGGAGGCGTTGGAGGTGCTGATGCGCGGGCGAACCAGCTTTATCATCGCCCACCGCATCCAGAGTGTGATGCGCGCCGACCTGATTCTGGTGCTCGACAAGGGACGCATCGTCCAGCAGGGCACGCACGAGGAACTGATTCGGCGGCCGGGCATCTATAGACGCATCTATGACCTTCAGGCGCGCATTGAGCAAGAGGTGCAGCAGGAGGTCGAGGCGGCGTGAGCAAAAGGAGGAAGCTGTGTGCAGAAAATTTCGTTCGCGCGGGATGAAACCGCGTTTTGTGTGGGGGCGCAATCGGCGTGCGGCATGCGGGCCGGTTTTTGCCCCGAATAAACCTCAAAAACAGGCGCACAATGCCATTCATCGCAGAGAGGTGAATTATGTCCGAACCAATGCAATTTGAAGAAGAAGAATTCACGACTAAATTCAACGGGCGCACCGTCGCCCGGATGCTGTCGTTGGCCAAACCCTACTGGCACTGGGTACTCGGCTTTATCCTGATGATCGTGCTGACTTCGATCATTGACTCGTTTTTCACCTATCAGGGTAAACGGATCATTGACGAGGGCATCATGGTCGCGGACCGGGCGCGGTTGACCCAACTGGTCACCAGTTATGGGATCATGACCGTCGTCCAGGCGATGACCGTGTTTGGGTTCATCTATCTGGCCGGCGTGCTGGGCGAGCGGATCAACTATGACATCAGCCGCAAATTGTTCAACCACCTGCAAGAACTGTCGTTTTCGTACTTTGACAAGACGCCGGTGGGCTGGATCATGTCGCGCGTGACCTCGGATGCCGGGCGCATCGCCGAGCTGGTGACGTGGGGACTGCTGGACGTCAGCTTTGCTGCGGCCAGCGTTTCCACGTCGATAGTCTTTATGGCCTTTATCAACTGGCGGATGTCGCTGATCGCGCTGGTGGTGGCGCCGGTGATGATCGGGATGGCTTTCTGGTTTCGCACCAAGATGCTCTGGCAGTACCGCGAGGTGCGCAAGCAAAACTCGAAACTGACCGGCATGTATAACGAGAGCATCACCGGCGTGCGCGTGGTCAAGGCGCTGAACCGCGAAGACAAGAACCTGTCCGAGTTTGTGATCGAGTCCGGCGAGATGTACCGGGCCGGCTATCGCGCGGCGTGGTGGTCGGCGTTGTTTCTGCCGCTGGTACAGTTGGTCAGCGCGTTTGGCATGGGCGGTATCATCTGGTACAGCGGCATCCAGCTCGAACTGGGCGCGCTGACCATCGGTGGCGTTCAGGCCTTTATGTCTTACCTGGGCTTTATGATGTGGCCGATCCAGGACCTGGCCCATGTCTATGCCGAGATGCAGCGTTCGGTGGCCTCGGCGGAGCGCGTCTTTTCGCTGATTGACGCTCAGCCGGACATCGTCGACCGCGAAGGGGCGATCGACGCGGAAAGCGTGCGCGGCACCATCGAGTTTGACGACGTTGGTTTTTACTATGAGCAGGACAACCCGGTGCTGTCACACTTTGACCTGCGTGTAGCGCCGGGCGAACGCATCGCGCTCGTCGGCGAGACGGGCGGCGGCAAATCGACCATCGTCAACCTGGTCGGACGGTTTTACGAGCCGACCAGTGGCGCGATTCGCATCAACGGGCAGGACTATACCGAACTGACCCAGAACGCGATCCAGTCGCGGCTGGGGATGGTCTTGCAGACGCCGCACCTCTTTTCGGGCACCATCCGCGACAACATCCGCTACGGGCGGTTGGACGCGACCGACGAAGAGGTGGAAGAAGCGGCCCGGCTGGCTCACGCCCACGATTTCATCGTCGAGATGGAAAAGGGCTACGAGGAACAGGTCGGCGAGGGCGGCGTGCTGCTCTCGGTGGGGCAAAAACAGTTGGTCAGCCTGGCTCGTGCCTTGCTCGCTAACCCCGACATCTTTATCATGGACGAGGCGACTTCGTCGGTGGACACGCTGACCGAGTCGCGCGTTCAGAAGGGCATCGAGGCGCTGATGCAAGGGCGTACCAGCTTTATCATCGCCCACCGCCTGTCGACGATCAAGCGTGCCGACCGCATCGTGGTCATCGAAAAGGGCAAGATCATCGAGCAGGGCTCGCATCACGACCTGATCAACGCGTGCGGGCACTATTACGACCTGTACACGCGCCAGTTCCGCAAGATGCTTCAAACCGAGTACGATGGGTTTGCGCAAGCGGAGCAAGAGGTGGTCGAGGCGCAGGTACCGGCGATGGTGCCGGCCCCGGCCTGGGACTAGTTTTGACAGTGCCGCCGACCTTATGGTCGGTGGCACTTTTTTTCTCAAGGAGGCGACAATGGATGAATGGCGTTCGAAAATGGCCCCGATCGTCGATGGGCATGTGCACATGGGGGCGCACACCGAAGAAGCATCGCTGCTGCGCATCGCCGAGGCGACCGGCATCGCACGGATGAACCTGGTCTCGATCCAGAATCCGGCGACCGGATCGGGGCTGGCACAGTCGTTGTACATGAAAGCGCGGCACCCCGATCAGTTTTTCGTTTTTGCCGGGCTGAACCATGCCGAAAAATTGTCCGGCGGGCGGGTCAAGATGCCGGGGCTTGCCGAGCAGGTGGAGCAATTTGTCCAGGTCGGCTGCGACGGGATCAAGATGATCGAGGGCAAACCGACCTCACGGCAGCGAATGGACGTGCCAGTCAGCGATCCTTATTTTGCTCCCTACTGGGCGCGCGTCGAGGAACTGGGCCTGCCCATCGTCTGGCACGTCAACGATCCGGAGGAATTCTGGGATGCGGACAGGCTTCCCGCCTGGGCCAAAGAACATGGTTGGGGCTATGGCCCCGACGATGTGCAAAAGGAGACGCTTTACGCCGAAGTCGACGAGGTGCTGGCGCGCCATCCCAGGCTGAACATCATCTTGGCCCATTTCTACTTTCTCTCCGCCGACCTGGAGCGGGCGGCGCGGTTTCTGGATGCCCATCCCACGGTCTGCTTTGACCTGGCTCCCGGTGTCGAGATGCTGTATAACCTCTCCCAGACCCCCGAGGCGAGTCGCGAATTTTTCATCCGTTTTGCCGACCGCATCGTCTTTGGCTCCGACCTGTCCAGCGGGCAGCCGGTGACAGAGGCACGTGCGCGGGCCGGGATCACCTTTCGCTGGCTGGAAAGCGCGGATACGTTTTGCGTGCCGCCGGAGGCCGATTTTTTGCTCGGCGCGCCGGATGACGGTGTCATTCGCGGCATGTCGCTGCCCAACGAGGCGCTGCGCAAAATCTACGGCGGCAATTTCACCCGCCTGGCTGGCGACGGGCCGCGCGCGCTGGACGTTGAGTGCGCGGTCGAATTGTGCGAGCGGCTGGCGGCGGTCGCTGAGGCGATGTCGGGAGTGTCTCCCGCCGAGACCGAGGCCGGGCAGGTGGCGCGCAAACTGGTTAACGGGTGAATCCACAGAGAGGAAACCATGTACAATCATGCTCCCCAGGGTTATATCTGTCCTTTTTGCTTATTGGCGCAAGGCGTCGAGAACGAGCACGTCTACTCGCGCCAGACGGACATTGTGTATCGAGATCGGTTTGTGACTGCGGTCGTCAGTTCGCACCAATGGCCTGGCAACTTGGGTAACGTGATCGTTGTGCCCAACGAGCATTTCGAGAACATCTATGATCTCCCGCCGGATTGGGCGGCCAGGATTCAGGTCGCTGCACGTGCGGTCGCGTTGGCGATGAAGGCTGCCTTGGGCTGCGACGGCGTGTCTACTCGCCAGCACAACGAGCCGGCGGGCAATCAGGACGTGTGGCACTATCACCTGCACGTTACGCCGCGCTACAACGGCGACACGTTCTACAGCAGCTATGCTCAAAAGCGCGTCTTGATGCCCGAAGAGGAACGCGCCCAATACGCGCACAAACTCGCGAGCAGCATATGATCGCGCCGGAGCTTTTTGAAGGATTGGGTTGGCAATGAATCAGGTTTTCAAGCGAGCGCTTCAGCACTTTCGCTGGACGGTGATCGTGTACGTAGGGGTGTGCATCCCGCAGTACGTGGTGTGGACTCTGAGCACAGTCTATTACCAACGACTGATCGACCAGATTGTCCTGGTGCGAAGCTTTTTCGATCTGCGCAACATATTCTTGATATACGCTCTTTTGGGCATTATCAAGTACACGTTCGGTTACTTGCTCGAATACCCCTACCGCATTCTGGACAACGGCATCTATCAATGGGCCAAGGTCTATGCCCTGAACAAGATCGCCCGCATCGACTACCGGGCTTATCAAGGCCTGGGCACGGGCAAACTGGTGCAGCTTGTCGAGAACGGCGCGCAGGCGACCAAGAACATCCTGCACGGTTTTTACCTTTTTCTCCTCCGCGATCTGATCCCGCAAACCGTGTCCAGCTTGCTGCTGATCGGCATCTATGACCGCACGGTGATGGTCTTTGTCCTGGTCAGCTATGTGGTTGTGTTTTTCATCGCCTACCTGCTGCTGCGTTATCTGCGCGAAAAGAAGGAGAAAATTCTCGTTCACGAAGAAGATTTTTCCCGCTTTTCGGTGCGCGGATTTATGGAGCTGGTGGTTTTTCGCCTCAACAAGCGCTTTCGCCGCGAGATCGAGCGTGTCGAGAGCTTGTCGGACACCATCGTCAAGTCCAAAGCGCAAATGCGTATGGTGCATGAACTGTTTTTCGTGCTCTATGCCTATATCATGTTCTTTATCCAGTTGGGGGTGATTTACTACCAGATCGGCCAGATCGCGGCGGGGTTGTCGACGATCGGCACGCTGGTGGCTTTGGTCGCATTTGTGGATCAGGTGTATCAGCCGATCGCGATCTTGAATGTTTTGTTCGTTGATTACAAGTTGAATCTGGTGACATTCAAGCGATTCGAGCGCTTTTTGTCTTTGCCCGATGATGCCAATTTGAGCCAGCGGCAGGCTGTGGCCATGGGCAGCGGCGAAATCGTCTTTGATCGGGTTGGCTTTTCCTATGAGGAGCAGACGATCTTGCACGATCTGTCGCTGCGGTTTGAGGGCGGCAGGTCGACGGCGCTGGTGGGTACGACCGGCTCGGGCAAGTCGACGATCGCCAAGCTGGTGCTGGCTTTGCTCAAGCCGGATGAGGGGACGATCTATGTGGATGGGCAGGATGTCGCGCAGATCAGCCTGAACAGCTATTACGAGCACGTGGCTTACATCTCGCAAGACGCGCCCGTTTTCGATGGCACGCTGCGCGAAAACCTGCTTTTCGATCGCCGGGCCACCGACGAGGAGATCTGGTCGGTGCTCGAAAAGGTGCAGCTCAAAGAGTTTGTGACACGCCTGCCCACGGGCCTGGATACTGAAATCGGTGAGCGTGGGATCAAACTGTCGGGTGGTGAAAAGCAGCGTTTGGCCTTTGGGCGCATGTTCTTTCAGAACCCGCACATTCTGGTGCTCGACGAGCCGACGTCGGCGCTGGACAGCACCACCGAGGCGTTCATCACCGAAAATATGCTCGATCTCTTTCGCGGCAAGACGCTGATTGTCATCGCCCACCGCTTGCAGACGGTCAAGAACGTGGATCGCATTCTGGTGATCGAGGAAGGGCAGGTGGTGCAAGATGGCGCGTTTGAGGAACTGATCGACACAGCAGGCAGATTTCAGGAGTTGTGGGTAGAACAGACACGTTAGAGAAAAAATCAGCCCTCCGAGGTGGTGTGAACCTATGGTTCACCTGAAACCTCGGAGGGCTGTTGTTAGCCTATTTAATCCCCAACTTGGCTTTGGCCGCAGTGATGCCCGGACCAAGCACCTGGTTGGTCAAATCGATAGCCTGCCAGGCGAGGTTGTGGTTGAATTGATCGACCTTGCCGGAATTCTTGCAGGACAAATAGGCCGGCCGCGTCCGGTCGAGCGAATAGATGAACGAAAGCACGTAGCGCAAATCGATGTCTTCCCAATCGCCGGGCACGTCCTCATAAAACACCCCCGAATTCATGATCGCATCATAGGCATCGATGTACGATTGGCACGCGCCGGCATCGCCATTCAATGCGCCGCTGAGCGCACCCTGCAGAACCGGCAAGGCTTCTTGCAGTTTGACCATGTTTTTGTACAACGCCTGAGCGTCAAAATAATATGCCGGGAACGTGCCCAAAACGTCGTTCGGGTTTGAGCGATACCAGAGCGTGACCGGCTCCAGTGTCGCCGTCGGTGTCGGTGTGATGGTTGGCGTTGCTGTGGGCGGCGGCAGTGGCGTGGATGTCGCCGTGGCGGTCGCTTCCGGTGTGGCGGTGTAGGTCGGTTCGGGCGTCGCGGTGTGGGTCGGCTCGGGCGTTGCGGTGTGGGTGGGTTCGGGCGTCGCGGTGTGGGTGGCCGTGGGCGTGGGGGTAGGCGTGGCCGTCGATGTGGGTATTGGCGTCTCGGTCGGTGTAGCGGTGGCTGTGCCGGTCGGTGTGACCGTCGGGGCCTGGGCCGTTTGCGTGGCAAAGATGCTGGCGGCGATTTCGGTGGCCTGAGCGTTGCGCTTTTCTTCGCTTTCACACGCCAAAAGCACAATCAGGGCGAGAAGGCAGACGAGGACAATGAAGACACGGTTGGTTTTCATTCTGGTAGATCACTCCTTTGGGTTTTGCAATGAAAATGGTAACTGCTCAGCCTGAGCGGCGAGAAACCAGGTTTTTGATATAAAACGATACCTTTTGATCAAAAGCTGAATCGTCAAATAACACAAAGCTGCTTAAATGTTCATAAAAACCTGGTTTCTGACACCCCCTGAGCAGTTACTGAAAATGTAAATATATTGAGGACACAGAGAAATCAGTGTCCCATAACTCGTGATTCAAAACAGCCGGATTGAGTTGGGTCCATAATGCTATGGCCAGGCCTGCGCCTGCGATCCGTCGGTCAGTGCAAGCAATTTGACGATTTGGTTTGCAATTCCGAAATGAGAGGCGGCAACGATGGTGATTTGCTCACCGGTCCGCGTGGCAAACAGCGCGCCTGGGCCGCCCGGCTCGTTCCACCACATAGAAGACGGATCGCTAATGACCTTGTTCACCTGGCGTACAAGGTCGGGGCGGTGTTCGAGAAAAACGCCATAAATCGACCAAAACTCGGCTGCTTGGTCCAGGTCGTCAAAAGCGACACGCAATACAAAAGCATATTCGTCGCCATCCGCTTGATGGAGCAGCGCGTAACGGTCGCCGCCCCAGTCCTCGGCGCCTATCGCTGCTGCCGCCGGGCCGATATGCCGAGCCAGCATCAATCGCAGCCGCAGTTCACCCAGGACGCCTTCGTCGACCAGTTTCCAACCCGGCTCGATTGCCCCAAAGATTTGAGGCAAGGAAATCTCGACCGGTTCATCACTGCGAAGATAGCGCTCCGGGTGGAGAATTTGCTCTGTAGAACGCGGCGGGTTTGCGTATGCTTGATTGATCGCTTTCCAGCCGCCGCGCTCATAAAGTTCGTTCACAAAACGGCTGCCCTGGTCATAGCTAAAAAACGCCAGCCCGGAAAGAAAGGTATCCAGTTCGTCGAGCGATTCGTGCCCGGCGCTGCTATCATCGCCCCGCAGCAGCAATTGTTCCGATATGGAGGTCCGCTCGTTGGCATACAAGAACATCGTCAGGGCCGCATCCCCTTCGATCAATGCCCAGCAGGCAAGCTGTTGATCGACGTTCAAAATGGCTGCGTCCAGGCTGTCAATGTCAAAGTGCTGTTCTTGAAGGGCGCGCGTGTATGCATAGATAAGCCTTATTTGCTCAAGGATCATCAATGGCCCATCATCGACGTACAATACGCCGTCTTGCGGGACATAGACGCCGACCGGCGCGGCCGCATCGAGTGCGTCCCATCGCTGCGCCAGGTTGTCGTCCGGCGAGAGGATTCCCAGCGCCCTGAGCAGCAGCGTCATGGTCTTGAAATCGGATTCCGTTTTCTGGCGCGCCATATAATCGGCCAGATCGAGTCGATACGAAACCGTTTCCACAAAGTCCAGCTCGCGAAGCTCAGCGACGGCGGCCTCGATCTCTCGCGCCAAAAGGTCATCCATCGAACGGGGGCTGGTTTTCCCCCGCGTGTAAACAAGCCACGACCACAGATTTTGTGCGCTGATCCATCCGTCGCTGAAATCGCGCGCATTACGATACGAAAGTTCAAGTGTGTGCAGCAGCGCGCCGTCGGCGGTTACAGCGCGCACCCGGACACCGCCATCGAGCATTGGCTCGATGTGTGGAACCAAGGCCGCCGCGCCGCTCAAGCCCATGGCCATATCGTACAGAACGCCGTCTTGATCGTCCAAAGCGCTTACAGACATGGCAAGGTCAATGATGCTCCGTCCGTCCACGTCAATGAGCACAGTGCGCACCGGATAGGAAATAGACAGGTCTTGCAGAATGGTGTCCAGCACGTCCAACGCATCTGCTTTGTCGATGACATAGCCCTCTTGCAGTCCGACGTAAAAGCTATAGACCATAGGAGCTGGCCTTTTTTCCAGCGCAAGGTAACTGTCCATCGCTGCCCGCGCTTGATCGTACTGGCCCAGATTGCGATAGGCGCGGGCCAGGTGATAGTGCGCACTGGCCAGGCTGAGTCTTTTCGATATCAGGGATTTCAGCGCGGTGACCGCTTCTTCGGAATTATCGTCTTCGAGCAGGGCAATACCCAGCAGTAAAAGCGCGTCCAGATCGTTCGGGTCACCTTGCAGGATGTCTCGCAATTCAGCAATAGCCGGGGTGGCCTCGCCCTGGTTCAAATAGATATAGGCCAGACTGCGGCGGGCATCGTGCAGGGCCGGGCGCAGACGCAGGGCAGCCTGAAATTCAGACCTGGCGCTATCCGTCTCTCCCTGATCGAGATAAGCATCGCCGAGTTGGGCGTGGATTTGCGCCGGGTTGGGGCTGACCTGGAGGGCGCGGACGTAGGACTTGAGCGACTGGTCGACATTGTCGGTGGCCAGGTAGGCCCGCCCCAATGAATGCCATGCCTCGACCAGGTATGGGTTGGCTTCGGTGGCCTGGCGCAAGTGAGACAATGCCCCGACCTTGTTTCCTTTGCATTCGAGTTCGACGAGACCGCGTCCCAGGCGCGCCTCGGCGAACCGTGGGTGAGCCGCCAACGCATCCGAAAAATGCCGCTCGGCCAGGGTGCAGTTGGCGCTGTGCAGATAAGCATGCCCCATTTTCAGGTTGACGTGCCAGTTTGTCGGGGTCAGGAGAAGCGCTTTGTGGTAATCGCCGATCGCCCGCAGCGGTTCATATTCGAGTGCGGTCAGATCGCCGTGCAACAGATGGCCGAGCACATCGCTGGGGGCCAATTCCATGATGCGGTCGATGGTTGCGTGGGCATCCTTGTAGTGACCTTGATCGATCTGCCGTCGTGCGCGCAGGGCCAGAGCCGGTACGCTGTCGGGATGCAATTCCAGCGCGCATGAAAGCCGAATTTCGGCATCATCGTCTTGCTCGAGGAGGAGATACAAATCGGCCAATTCGACATACCAGGGGGAAAATTCAGGCTCCAGCGTCAATGCTTTGAGAAAGGCCGCCTCGGCATGCACATAGCGAGCTGTGCCTCGGTAGACTCGACCCAGCGCCCAAGCCGCAAGTGCAGAACGTGGAGCCAGGTTCACGGCTCGCTCGGCGGCCCGGACGGCAACATCGAACCGGGCGTCGAGCAAAGCCACCTCGGCCAATGCAACCTGAGCCTCAACAGAGGCGTCCTCCAACTCGATGGCTCGCTGCGCTGCCTTGTCCGCTTGAGCCAGATCGAGGTTGAGCAGATGGGCTACGGCCAATGCGGCGTGCGCCTGGGCAAGGTCGGGCGACAATTGGGCGGCTTGCCTGGCAACGTCGAGCATTTCGGCATGGCGGCCCGGCTGCCAGCGATAGAGCCAGGCTAAATCCAGATAAGCGTCGATGTAGGCGGCATCGGCGTCCAGAATACGCAGGTAGGTCTGTTCGGCCGCATCAAACTTGCTGCTCAAAGCGGCGCTGCGAGCCTCTGCAAGCCAATCGGCCAGCGGCAAAGGCGTGGGCGAGGGGGTCGGCGTGGGTGAAGAGTGCGGTAAAAGTCAAATCGTGAAATAAAGCCCAAATGGGCATTAACAAT
>CAYRXM010000043.1:0-33188 GCA_964428175.1 uncultured Anaerolineae bacterium | reverse complement strand
CGACGAGGCGACTCCTGGATAGCATAACCGGGCTATACACCCCTGAACGGTTACCACCTGGATTTTAACCACTTGTGCCTTGTTGATTGCCCTGCTGGCCCTGCCGGCGACCGCTCAAGGCCCCGTTTCGGTCACCTGGACGCAGCCGAGTTACGGCTTGACTGCTCCGCCCACCTTTACCCCGCTGGGCGCGGATCGCTGCCTGCTCAAACTCAGTTGGACGATCGAGCACGCTGGCGATCAGCAGGGGAACTTGGTGGCCGAAACCTGGTCGTTTATGAACGCACCATGTTTTGACAAGGACGGCAACCCGCCGGCGCCGAATTCCGTGCCGGAAACCTGGGTCTCCACTGGCACATTCACCGGCACCGTCAAGGGCAAATATGGCACCGCCGATTTTATCGAGTATCGCCAGATGTGGCCGGCCGCCGCCGGCGAGGTATACTGGCAGGCCACCGGCGTCCACAGCCTGAATGCCGTCGGCGAGCTGGCCAACATGAGCCTGGTCAGCGATTACCAGGTTCGCCAGGGCGACGTGCCCGTCCTGGGCGGCTGGGTGGATTTTACGCCCGGCGCGTTCCGCGACCTCAAGATGTCGCTGTATGGCACGTACAATGGCATTCCCTTCTTCAAATATACGGGCACGTTCTATGGCGCTGGGGCCGGCGGCCCCTACAGCGCGCCGTTCGAGCTGGTGCTGCCCGGCCACCCGGCCCTGGGCAACGAGCGGCTGGTCTTTGAGCCGATCCATCCCACCGGCGGTGTGCTATGGACAGCCGCTTCCCATTCCTGACATCATCCCCAACCATCCCTGCCAGCCCTTCAGCGGGACCGCCGACGACGGCGACCAGATCATCGTGGATTTTGTGCATGCCCTGCGCGCCGATCCGCTGATCTCGACCCTGGTGGGCGGGCCGACCAAGATTTACGCTTTCGGCATCGCCCACACCGCCGGGCCGATGGATCGCATCCTGCACAGCGCAGCGGGCAAAGGGCTGTTCGATTTCACCGAGCTGGTTTCATTGTGGTGGCTCAATCCAGATGCGCACACGCTGCCCTCCACCGATGCCGGGCGGGTGTTGGTGCTGCAAACCGAGGCCGACATCCTCAACTTGAATGCGGCGGCGGCGCGCGGCAGCGGCCCCATGTACCGCTCGTACGAGATCGCCGGCGCGCCGGGCGTGCCGAGTGACCCGCACCTCTATGCCGCCTTTCCGGGCCCGCCCCAAGGCACCTACCCGCCGCTGTTCGGCGTCACATCGCTCAACTGGACGCCGACGGTGCGCGCCCTGTTCCTGGCCGGGGATCGCTGGGCGGTGGAGAACAAAGAGCCGCCGGCCAGCGTCACCCTGCAAGGCGATGCGGCCGCCGCCGATGGTCTGGCCCGCGACCAGAACGGCAACGCCCTGGGCGGCATCCGCTACCCTGACCTGGAAGTGGGACGCGGCGCGTTCAAGGCGGTGGATTTTGCCCTGCAGATCGAAGGGCTGCCCAAGGGCTTTCCGCTTTACGGCGCGTTCACCGACCTGGCCTGTATGCCCTTGACCGATGGCAGCACCCACTTTTGGGATCACGACGTCTACGTACAACGTTTTACCGCCCAGACCAACAAGCTGGTGTCCGATGGCTTTCTGCTGCGCGAGGATGCCGACCAGCTGATCGCCGCGGCCAAAGCGTCGAACGTTGGCAATGCGGAGGCATGCGTGGCCGGCAAAACGACGGCCATCCCGGCGGTTGATCCAGCCGCTGTGCCCATGCCTCAAACTCTGCCCGAAACCGGGCAGCACAACCCCGCGCAAGCGGTCTGGCTGCTGGCCTTGATCGGCGCGGCGCTGACCGGCATCGGCGTGCTGGCCCGGCAATGGGCCAAGACGCGGCGCTGACCGGCTCTATGCACTGGCCGGAGTCAAAGGGTATTCCTTTGACCCCGGCTTTTTTTGCGTTCGGGCGGCATTCGCGCCACTGGCCAAATGTGTCCAAGATCAGAGCCATTGCCCTATCCAATCTATTTGACGTATGCACCAAAAGGTGTTATAATGCAAATATCTCTTTAAATCTATGCACACTAGTTCTCTCAGGGTTAAACGTCAATCCGGACAAACTGTTTCCTGGCTTTTCACCAATTTTTTAACGTTTCAAGCCGGGATTTGCTGATCCGGACCAGTTTAGTGAACCCCATCGATTTGCCCCATCCCGGCTCTCACAACCTTCAGAGGCATCTGTATACGTTCGATTCATGATCTCCATGTTTCTTTAACTGTCTGGATCGATCCAGGAACACGATTGAGTGTTCCTGCCATCGATCCGCCTGGAGCATCGGCCTCAAGGCTGCCTCGTTTGTAGAGAATCTGCCGGCCGATGACAGATTGGACCCTCAAGACGGTTATTTTCCACATGCTTTCCACCCATAACCAGTTCCAAGCCAGGCAGCGATTCTGCTGGCGGCTTGTTTGGATCAACGGCACTGCGCCCGCGCCGGGCAGCCGCAGGCATACGCCAATGCATTCAACGGACGCAGCGAAGGCGTGCCGTAATCAATTGACTATTCAAGGGAGTGATTTATATGTTAATTTTTGGTGAATTGGAAGCAAAAACGCTCGAAGAACTGCGCAATATGGCGCGCGAAATGGGTACCGCCGGGTTCAGCCGGCTCAAGAAATACGACCTGATCATGGCCCTGCTGCGCTCACAGGCAGAGCAGCAGGGGTATGACTTTGGCGGCGGCGTGCTGGATATTGTTGAAGAGGGGTTCGCCTTTTTGCGTCCCAATGGCTTCCTGCCATCGGATAACGATGTCTATGTATCACAATCGCAAATCCGGCGCTTTGACCTGCGCACCGGCGACGTGGTGATCGGCCAGGTGCGGCCGCCCAAAGAAAGCGAAAAGTATTTCGGTCTTTTGCGCGTCGACGCGGTCAATGGACTAGACCCCGAAGACGCCAAGCGCCGGCCCAGGTTCGAACAACTGACCCCCATCTTCCCCGACCAACTTTTCGATCTGGAAACGGGCAAAAAACCCATCGCCCCACGCCTGATCAACCTGGTCAGCCCGATCGGCCGCGGGCAGCGCGGGTTGATCGTTTCGCCGCCCAAAGCGGGCAAAACGATGATTCTGAAACAAATCGCCAATGGGATTACTCAAAAACATCAAGACGTGCATCTGATGGTCTGCCTGATCGGCGAGCGCCCCGAAGAAGTGACCGACATGGATCGCTCGGTCGAGGCCGAGGTGATTGCCTCGACTTTTGACGAGCCGGAGCGCGATCACGTGCGCGTGGCCGAAATGACGCTCAACCGGGCCAAGCGCCTCGTCGAAGGCGGGCGCGACGTGGCGATCCTGCTCGACTCGATCACCCGCCTGACCCGCTCATACAACATGATCGTGCCGCCGAGCGGGCGCACCCTTTCCGGCGGTATGGATCCGGCCGCACTGTACCCGCCCAAACACTTTTTCGGCGCAGCCAGAAACATCGAAGAGGGTGGCAGCCTGACCATCATCGCCACCTGCCTGATCGATACCGGCAGCCGGATGGATGATTTGATCTATGAAGAGTTCAAGGGCACCGGCAACATGGAGCTGCACCTCAATCGCCGCCTCGCCGAGCGCCGCATCTATCCGGCGCTGGATATTGAGCGTTCGGGCACCCGCCGCGAAGAATTGCTACTTGACAAAGAGACCCTTTCTAGAGTATGGTTAATGCGAAGAATGTTGGCCCAGTTGATGGCCTCTCAACCCGGCGGCGCCGGATACGATATTGCCGACGCAACGTCGGTGCTGCTGGAAAGACTGTCCGGCACCCAGGATAATGCCGAGTTTTTGGCCATGCTCAACCGGGGGGGCATCTAGTGGGTCATTGGGCGCAGATATTGTCATTGTTTGCGCCTGAGAAATGGCTACAAACGACCCACTAGCGCAAAGGAACAACTTTGGAAACCATACCGGTCGATGATCATCGCCCTCATCTGCGCTACAAACAATTGCTCGACGCGCACCTGCACCAGGTGCAGACGCTGCTGCGCTCGTGGATGGAGCGTGGCCCGTTACACCTGATTGTGCTGCTGCTGATCGCCCTGGTGCTACAAGGCCGCGCCTGGGTGCTGCCTCAATACAACATCTCGGTGCATCTCGGCGACCCGACCGCTGCGCCCACCGCAGCGCCTCGAGCCAACGACGCGGCGCGCAGTATACGTGGCGGGGTGCGCCAGACCATACTGCCAGACGTCACCGAGGGGGCCGTGCCCGTGCCGCAAACGGCCGTCCTGCGCCAGATGCAAGACCTGCTGCAAGCCCCGGTGCCGCACACCATCATCCCCGAACGCCTGCGCCGCGAGGTGATCACCTATACCGTGCAAACCGGAGACAACGTGTTCAACATCGCCAGCCGGTTTGGGCTGCGCCCCGACACGCTCATCTGGTCCAACCAGGAGCTTGAAGACGCGCCCGACCTGCTGTACATCGGCCAGCAGTTGAACATCCTGCCCATCGACGGCGTATACCACACCGTCGCCAGCGGCGAAACGCTGGAGGCAATTGCCACCAAATACAAGGTACAGGTGGCCGATATTACCGGCTGCGACTATAACGGGTTCGAGTTTGAACCCTTTCAGGTTTCGCCGGGACAAAGCCTGATCGTGCCGGGCGGCATCAAGCCCTTCAAGCCGCGCCCCGTGCGCACAATCGTCGTCAGTGTGCCCGAAGGTGCTGCGCAAGGTTCGGGCAGTTTCATCTGGCCGGTTGGCGGCTATATTTCTCAGGGCTTTTGGGACCTGCACAAGGCCATCGACATTGCCGGCTCGCACGGCGACGTTGTCGTGGCCGCCGATGCCGGATACGTGATCTATGCCGCGTGGGACAGCTCTGGCTATGGCAACCTGGTGGTCATCGATCACGGCAACGGCTTTATAACCTATTACGCGCACCTGTACGGTTTTACGGTCGATGCCGGCCAATCGGTGAAACGGGGACAGCAGATCGGCGCACGCGGCAGCACCGGGCGCTCGACCGGGTCACACCTGCACTTTGAAATCCGTTACAACGGCGCCCTGCGCAACCCCATCTCCTTTTTGCCCGGCCAATAACCCGAGTTGATCCGATCATGTCGCTGATTCGCCGAAACGTGTTGGAAGGGGTGCAGCGAATACTGCTCGCCGCACTGGCAATCATTCTGGTCGCAACGATCTATCTGAGCGCGCGCGTCGCCTGGATGATCCGCCATCCCGAACAATCGGCCCAGGCTACTTTGCCGATGGCAACCCGCCTGGCGACATTGCAGACACCGCCCATCGAGACGCTCATCCCCACTGCCGCACCGATCTTGCCTGGGGGCACGCCGCTTCCGCCGCTGACCCAGACCGCATCGGCCACAACGCCGCTCAAGATCGGCATTGTGGCCGGGCATTGGCAAAACGATGCCGGCGCAGTCTGTGACGATGGGCTGATGGAGGTCGAGGTCAACATTGCCGTGGCCCAGTTGGTGGTTTCGCAACTGGCCCTGTCCGGGTATAATGCCGAAATGCTGGCCGAGTTTTCGCCCAAATTGAGCGGCTACGAGGCCGCCGCCCTGGTTTCGATTCATGCCGATTCCTGCAATGTGCCCAATGCCACCGGGTTCAAGGTGGCGCGCGTATCATCGAGCTTGCTGCCGGAAATTGAAGATAAACTGGTCTCCTGCCTGATCGAAAAATATCGCGACGCGACTGGCCTGCCGTTTCACCGCAACAGCATCACCTTTGATATGACCGAATATCACGCCTTTTACGAGATCGCCCCGCAAACACCGGGCGCGATCATCGAAATTGGCTTTTTGGGGGCCGACCGCTACCTGCTGACACAGCGGCAAGACCTGGTTGCCGAAGGGATTGTCAACGGGATCAAGTGCTTTATCGAGTACATGAATCGATGAGGGAGCCAAAATGGAGGGTTTGAGCAGCACCACAACCACACTGCGCTTTTTGCAGGAAGAAAATCAGCGCCTGCGCACGACTAATGAAAGACTGAGCGAAGAAGTATCAGGCCTCAATAATGTGCTCAAATCGCTGCGCGGGCTTCAGCAGGTGATCTCGCATCTCGACATGCGCGTCGAATTGCAGCCGCTGCTGGACCGCATTCTGTACGAAGCCCTGCGCGTCGTCGATGCGGCAGACGGTTCATTGATGTTGTTCGATGAAGAAAAGAACGAACTGGTTTTTGTACTCGTGCGCGGCAGCCTGGCCGAAACGCTGCAAGGACACCGCATGCCCGCCGATACCGGCGTCGCCGGCTGGGTCATGAAACGCCAGGAACCGGTGATCGCCAACAACGTCCAGCAAGATGACCGGTTCTATGCCGCCGTCGATATGCTTTTCCATTTTCGCACCGAATCGCTGGCCTGCGTGCCGTTGGTCAGCCGGGGGCGTACGCTGGGCGTGGTCGAAGTGGTGAACAAATTTTCGCGGCAGCCGTTTGACGAGCAAGACCTGGAAATGTTGATGCTGCTCGCGCCCATCGCCGCCGCCGCGATCGACCTGGCCACCGTCCTTGCAGAAACCGAGCCGCACTGAGCGGGACTCCTCAAAAAACAAGACGCCGTACAAGCCTGGCGAATAAACAAGCAGGCCCTGCCTCGAGGCAGGGCCTGCTTGTTTGTTCTCGGACTCATCAGGGCTTTTCAATCACGTCAAAAGCAACCGTATACCCGCCCAGCCAGAGATGCTGGCCCGGATAGATGGGCACCTGCACCCCGCCATAAATCCTTTCTCCGTTGATCTGCGTGCCAAAACTGCTGCCCAAATCTTCGACAAAAAACTGCTGGCGATTGAGCGTGATTCGCGCGTGCCGCCGCGAGACGACCGCCATCGACGCTTCTTCGTCGCCCAGGTCGATGTCCGGGTGCAGCTCCAGCCGTGGATCGGCGCGGCCAATGAGCACGCTTTGCTGCGCCGGCAGGGGATAATAATAACCATTAAAGGTAATATATAGAAACGGTTGCAGGTCAGCGATCGGAACGCGCCAGATGGTCGGCGGGCTGCCCACGTACAAGACACAGCCGCCCAGACGGATTTCGTCACCAACCTGGATGCTCCGCCGCATATGCGGCTCGACAGCCTCCTGGTTGACCCAGGTGCCGTTGCTGCTGTCCCAGTCCTCGATCTCGTACTGCCCGCGCCAGCCGATGATCCTGGCGTGCTGGCGCGAAATGCCCCACGCAGCATGATCCTCGGCGGTCAAATCGATGTCGGGATGGTTCTCGCTGTCCGGATCAAAGCGTCCCAGCATCAGCTCGCCATCTTCGGGCAGCGAGATACGGTGCCCGTTAAATTCAGCGATCAGGATTCGCGGGCCGGGTGTATCGAATGGGCCGGGCTGCGGGCGCACGGCAGGCGGGTACTGGAGATACTGCGGCACGGCGCTACTCGACTATCGCCACAGCTTCGATCTCGACCAGCCCGCCCAGCGGCAGTGCCGCCACCTCGACGGCCGAGCGCGCCGGCGGCTGTTGGGGAAAAAACTCGGCATAGACCTGGTTCATGGCTTTGAAATCGCCCATGTCTTGCAGAAAAACCGTCGTCTTGACCACGTTGGCCGGGCCGGTGCCGGCGGCCTGGAGCACGGCGCACAGATTGGTGAGCGCCTGGCGGGCCTGCGCCGGCACGCCGCCCTCCACCAATTTGCCAGTTTGAGGATCGATGCCGAGCTGTCCGGCGGTATACACCAGAGAGCCGATTTTGACCGCCTGCGAATAAGGGCCGACAGCGGCCGGGGCGTTTGGAGTGGAAACGATCTCGCGCGTCATAAAACATGTTCCTTTCTGTTTGTTGACATTCTACAATGGAGCACGTGGATTGTCAAACCACTGTGGGCCGGTCTTGTGACCGGCCCACATAAAACAGGCGTAACTGCTCAGCCAAGACGAGCGCCGGTCGAGCAGGGCCGTTGAACCCACAGGGTTCGCAGGCCCGTATCGAGACCAGGCGAACGCGTCGATACTCGACCGGCGCAGAGCAAGCAGCTACAAACAGTCCAAGTTGAACCCGCGCTGGTTTGCGGTGTGGATCAGGCGCGCAGGCTTGCCCCGAGCTTGCGCTCCAATTGCCTGACGATGCGGGCGCGGACTTTGGCCGCGTCCTGATCGGTCAGCGTCTTTTCATCCGACTGATAGGTCAACGCATAGGCCAGGCTCTTTTTACCCGCGCCGATCTGTGCGCCGCGATACACGTCAAAAAGCGAGATGCTGCGCAAAACCGCTCCGCCCGCTTCGGCGATGGCCTCGCGCACCTGCACGGCCGGCACCTCCTCATCGACGACCACGGCCAGGTCTTCGTACACCGGCGGGTGGACCGACGGCGTCTGCGCTGAGGCGACCTTGCCCCATCCGGCAAGCAGCAGGTCCATATTGAACTCGAGCGCGCACACCGGCTGCTCTGGCAACCCAAATGCCTCGCGCACGGCGGGGTGCAGTTCGCCGACCACGCCAACCACCTGCCCCCCCACCGACACCTCGGCGCAGCGACCAGGATGGAAAGCCGAGTGTTCGCCGCGCGCCCAGGTCACATCGCGCAGTTGCAGCCCACTCATCAGCGCTTCGACCACGCCCTTGAGGTCGTAGAAATCGACCATCTGGCGATCCTGCCCTTTGAGCCAGCTCACTCCCTCGCGCGGGCCGGTCATCACGATGCACAAACGGCGCGGCTCTTCGGGCAGAGTCTGGCCCGGCAGTGGCAGGTACACACTGCCGATCTCGAACACAGCCACACGCTCCATAAAACGCAGGTTATTGCGCGCCGTGTTGAGCGCACCCGGCAGCAAGGTCCGGCGCATGTGCGCGCGGTCGCCGGTCAGCGGGTTGCGGATGACGATGTACAGTCCCGCGTCGATGGCCTCACCGCCAGGCAAAACCCTGGCCTCGTCGCCCAAATCGATCAGCGAATAAGTAATGATCTCGTCCAGCCCGCAGCGCGTCAGCACGTCCTGCACCGCCGACTGGCTTTCCAGGCGGGTGTTGCGCCGCTGCGGCGGCATTTCGTCGGCGATCAGCGTGCAGGGAAAGCGATCATAGCCGTACATCCGCCCGACTTCTTCGACCAGGTCGATGGGGATGTCGATGTCCAGGCGGTAATCGGGCACGGTCACATGCAGCACCTCGCCGTCCTGCACAACCTCGAATTCGAGCGCGCGCAAGGTACGCACCACCTCATCGACCGGGATGTCGATGCCCAGGCTGCGCCCGACCAGCGCAAGCGGCAGATCGATGGTCCTGGCCGGCTGTCTGCCCGGATACAGGTCGCCGAACACCGGCTCGACCGTTCCGCTGCCCAGTTCGGCCATCAGGTAGGCCGCACGAGCCGCCGCGCGTGCGGCAAGTTCGGGAGCCACGCGCCGGCCAAAGCGCGTGCTGGCCTCGGTGTTCAGTTTGAGTCTTTGTGCCGTGCGCCGGTTGTTGAGAAAATTGAAATTGGCCGCTTCGAGCAACACGTCCGTCGTCGATTCGCCAACCTCACTCTCCTGACCGCCCATCACCCCGCCGACGGCAATCGAACCGCCGCCGTCGGTGATCATCAACATCTCGGTGTCCAGCGTGCGCGCCAGGCCATCGAGTGTGGTCATTGTCTCGCCTGGCTGGGCGCAGCGCATGATGATCGCCGGCCTGGATTCGCCGGGACGCGGGCGCAGCAGGTGATAGTCGAACGCATGCAAAGGCTGGCCCAGTTCAAGCATCACATAGTTGGTCACATCGACGACGTTGTTGATCGGGCGCATGCCGGCGCGGATGAGCCGCTGCTGCATCCAGAACGGTGACGGGCCAACCCGCAGGCCGCGAATCAGCGCCGCCACATAGCGCCCGCACAGGTCAGGCCGAACGATTTCCAGATCGACAAACCCGGCATCGGGCGTCAACTGGACGTGATTCGCCTCGACCATCTGGAGCACATCGCGCCGCAGCGGCTTGCCGTACAGCGCGGCCACCTCGCGGGCAATGCCGACCACCGCGTGCAGGTGTCCGAACGCACCCTTGATGTCGAAATCGAGGATCGCATCGCCCAGGTAATCGACCAACGGCGCGCCAACCGGCGCATCCGGCGGCAGGTAGAGGATGCCGGTGTGCTCGTCGCTGAGGCCCAGCTCTTTTTCCGAGCAGACCATCCCCTCGGAAAGAATGCCGCGAATTTTGCCTGCCTTGAGCTTGAGCGTGCTGCCATCGTCCTTGTGCCCGTCGATCAGCGTCGCCCCGACGGTGGCAAAAGCGATCTTGAGCGGATGCGCGGGCATACCCGTTTCATATTCCTTGACGTTCGGCGCGCCGGTGACGACGATCAGCGGCTCGCCCGCGCCGTAATCGACCACCGCCAGGCAGAGCCGGTCAGCATCGGGATGGGGCTTGACCGCGACGATCTGGCCGACAAAGATGTGCTCGCGGCTCCAGGCGGCGCCGATGTATTCTACCGTCTCCACTTCCAGCCCGGCCAGGGTCAGGCGCGTCGCCAGTTCTTGGGCCGGCGCGTCAATATCGACATAGTCTTTAAGCCACGAAAGCGGTATTTTCATCGTCATATCCTTTCAAATTGCTATTTGCTATTTGCAATTTTAGAACTGCCTCAAGAAGCGCAGATCGTTGGCATAGAAATTGCGAATGTCGTTGATTCTGTACTTGAGCATCGCCGGACGCTCGACGCCCATGCCAAAGGCGAACCCGCTCCACTCTTCCGGGTCATAGCCGCCGTTGCGCAGCACGACCGGATGCACCATGCCCGCCCCAGCGATTTCAAGCCAGCCGCTGTATTTGCACACACGGCAGCCTTCGCCCCGGCAGAGGATACAGTCCATATCGGCTTCGACGCTCGGCTCGGTGAATGGAAAGTAGGAGCCGCGAATGCGGATGCGCCGCTCCGGGCCATACATCTGGTGCGCAAACTCGGTCAGCGTGCCGATCAGGTCGGTCATGGTGATGCCATGCCCCACGGCCAGCCCTTCGAGCTGGTAGAACTGGTGCTCCGAGCGGGCCGTGATCTGCTCGTAACGGTAGCACTTGCCGGGCAGCACCACGCGGATCGGCTGCGGGCAGTATTCGCGCATGGCGCGGATTTGCCCCGGCGAAGTGTGCGTGCGCAGCACCACGTCCTGCTCGCTCTCGACCCAAAAGGTATCCCACATGTCGCGCGCCGGGTGGTAAAGCGGAATGTTGAGCAGTCCAAAGTTGTATTCATCGGTCTCGACGTCCGGCGCTTCGTACACCTGAAAGCCCATCTGGCCAAAGATGGCGTAATACAGGCGCAGGTTTTGCGTGGTGATGTGCAGCCGCCCCGGCGTGACCGGGCGGCCCGGCAGCGTCACGTCGATGGCGTCGGCGCTCAGCGCGGCGGCCAATTCGGCCTCCTTGATCGCCGCTTCGTGGGCCTCAAAGGCTGCCGTCAACGCCTGCTTGACCTGGTTGACCGCCTGTCCCACCTGGGGACGTTCGTCGGCGGGCAGTTGGCCCATGCCACGCAAAAAGGGCGTCAGCGCGCCCTTTTTGCCCAGATAGGTTTGATCCCAGGCGCGCAGCCCGTCGCTGCCGGTCACGGCCTCCAATTCGGCCAGCGCGCTGGCTTGCAATGCGTGCAATTGTTCTAGCATAGTTCCTCCTTGATGATGACACAAAAAAACGCCCTCATCCCAAAAGGGACGAGAGCGTCTATCTCCCGTGGTACCACCCTTGTTGGCCGGCAGGGCCGGCCCACTCGTTTCACCGACATTGGCAATGCTCGCGCATTTCCAATGCGACGCATTTCCCAATCGGCTGCCCCATTAACGCTGGGCCTGCGGAGCAGGTTACTCTCCGGCTCGCACCGGTTTCGCCTGTCAGCTCAAGAGCGAATTCTGCGCTTTCCACCAGGCCCGGCTCTCAGTCATTGACCTGGCCTCCCTGTTGGTTTCGGAGATTATCCATCCCGCGCAAACGTTCTCCGTCATTGCCTTTATTGATGTATTTCCATTATCCTACCAAAATCCGCTTTTGTCAAGTCAATCTGCCCCAACATTTACGCTTTCTTTACACATCGTCGGGGCATTTCGTGGTAATATAGAGAGTGGCTGGCGCTCATACGCCTGTCGACCTATTCGCACGCATCCACACCAAAGCGCACGATCAGTCCCCGATCGCGCTTTGCCGCGCCCATATTCAAGGAAGAACTGGTGTCAGCACAAGGCCCTACCGTCATTGTCGTCAACGACGACCCGGATCAGGTTTCGGTGGTAAAAACCGCCCTCGATCAAGATGGCATCCGGGTCGTTGGCTTTTACAATGCCCTCGATGCGCTGGAGCACATCCGGCAGCAAACGCACATCGATCTCGTCGTGACCGATTTGAACATGGTCGGCATCGATGGCTGGCAGTTCTGCCGCTACCTCCGCTCTCCCGATTACCCACAGACCAACAAGACGCCAATCCTGGTTGTATCGGCGACTTTTGCCGGAGAAAACGCCCCCAACATCGTGCGCGACATTGGCGCTGATGCCTTTTTGTCGGTTCCGTTCCGCGTCAGGCAGTTGCGCGAGATGGTTCTCGATCTGCTCAAGTGCGAGACCACGCCCAACGCACCGGCGGTGCTGCTCGTCGATGCAGACGACCAGGAACGCCGCACACTGTCCGGCGGCTTTCAGGCCCACGGGTACCGGGTTGTCGAGACAGGCAGCAGCGAGCAGGCGCAGCAGTTGCTCGAAACCCAGCGCCCCAATCTGGTCGTGATCCAGCACATGCCGCCACACGTCGATGGCATTGCCCTGCTGCCGGCGCTGCAAACCGGGCCTCACACAGACAGCGCAGATCGACACGAGACGCCGCCGGTCGCCCCAACCATCCTGGTCATCCTCGACCCGACCCAGATAGCCGTCGCCTCGCAGATGCTCCAGCGCGGCGCCGATGCCTGCGTCTATAGACCCTTTGACGTGATCCAATTGATCGACCGGGCCACCATGGCCAGCCGCGAGCGCGCCGTCCAGCATGTGGAGAATATGCTCGAAGCGCGCACGCGAGAAGCGCTGCGCAACGCCGAACGCATCCGGCAGCTTAACGAAGTCTTTGTCTCGCTGAGCACCGACCCGAACTCAAACATCCAGACACTGACCCAAACCGCCGGGCAACTGCTCAACGGCAACTGCGCGTTTCACAGTGCGCTCGCTGGAAACATCATCCGGGTTGCCGCCGAGTGGCAAATGGCGGCGCTGGCCGGAAAAACGCTGCTGTACCAGGATGCGCCATGCAGCGAAGTTCTGGCGGCCCAAGACGCCGCGCCGGTCACAATCCGCAGCCTGCACACCTCGGCCTGCGTTCAAACCCGGCTGATTTCCGAGCAATATGGCGTGCAAACGCTGGTCGGCTGCCCGGTGTCGATCGGCGAACAACCCATCGGCACGATCTGCGTGCTCTACAGCCACGACCATGTCCCTGCCCCCGAAGACCTGAACACACTGCAACTGCTGTCGCGAGCCATTGGGCAGCAGACCCAGATTCAGCGGCGCAACCGTGAGCTTGGCCTGCTCAACGATATCAGCCGGATCATTGCCTCGGCGCTGTCGCTGGACGAGATGCTGTCCCGACTTCAGCAAGAGACCAAAAACCTGGTCGATGCCGAAGCCTGCGCCATTGCCCTGGTCGATGTAGCCACAAACGAGCTGGTCGTCCGCCAGATCGATGCCGCCTACTCGGAAGCGATGGTCGAACATCGCCTCAAACCGGGCCAGGGACTCGCCGGATGGGTCGCCCAGCAAGGCAAGCCCATGCTGGTGAACGACACCCATACCGGCGACCTGCCGCGCTTGCAGCCGCACGATCACATGGGCATCTGTTTTCGCGACGTGATCTGCACCCCGCTGATCGTCCAGGATCGGACCATCGGCGTCCTGGAACTGCTCAACAAGCGCGAAGGGCAGTTCACCGAAAACGACCTGCGGCTGGTCGAATCGGTCGCCGCACAGGTGGCATCGGTGATCGAAAACGCGCGCCTGCACGAGGAAACGCGCAGCGAACTGGCCGAACGCATCCGCGCCGAAAAAGCCCTGCGCGAGAGCGAGCGCAGATTGCAGACCTTTATCAATGCCACACCCGACCTGATCTTTCTCAAGGACACCGATCTGGCCTACCAACTGATCAACAGTGGGATGGCCCAGCACCTCGGTTTGGACATTCAAGCGATCATCGGCAAGACCGACGACGATCTGCTTGCTGCCGCCCAGGCCGTCGAAAACCAGCAAAGCGACCGCCAGGTGCTGGAAACCGGCCGGACCATCGTTTTTGAAAAACAAAGCGGGGAAAAGACGATCGAGGTACTCAAGATACCCGTTTTCGACGACGACGGGCAAGTCGCGGGCATTGCCGGGGTCATACATGACATCACCGAACGCAAGCAGATGGAACAACAGCGCGCAGAACGGCAGCGCGAAGAGAGCATCCTCACCCTGGCCGGCGGCATCGCCCACGACTTTAACAACGCACTGGTCGGCATTGTCGGCAACATCGGCCTGCTGCGCATGGATTTTTCAGACGTGCCCGAAATTTCACGCTCGATCGATGCCATGAACCTGTCGGCCCAGCGAATGGTCGAACTGACCAACCAACTGCTGGCCTATGCCGGGGGCGGCCGCTACCAGTTCTTTCCAATCAACATGTCCATGATGATCGAGCAGGCCTTGCAAACCGTCCAGTCTCAGGTATACGCGCCCAACGTCACCACCGACTATGACTTTGCCCCCGACCTGTGGCGAGTCAATGGCGATCCGGCGCAGATCAAGCGCATGGTCATCAACCTGCTCACCAACGCCTACGAAGCGATGACCGAATCGAACGGCACGCTCCTGCTCAAGACCGAAAACGTACACCTCCAGGCCTGGCAGGGAAGCTATGGTCAAAGCCTGCCTCCCGGCGAATATGTCCACGTCGCCATCCTGGACACGGGCCACGGCATCGCCGAAGACATCCGCAAGCACCTTTTCGAGCCGTTTTTTACCACCAAGTTTCAAGGGCGCGGGCTGGGCTTGCCGGCCGCGCTGGGCGTTGTGCGCGGCCACAAGGGCGCCATCGAGATCGAAAGCCATACCGGCAAGGGAACGACCGTCCACATCTATTTGCCGCACAGCCTGCAAGCAGCCGAGCCGGTCGTCGACACCGTCCAGTCAAATCAGGGTACCATCCTCATCGTCGAAGACGACGCGATCGTGCGCAGCCTGGCCCAGCGCATCCTTGAACGCCAGGGCTACAACCTCGTACTGGCCGAAAGCGGCGAAGAAGCGATGGAGATTTACCGGCAGCGAGCAGACGAAATCGAGCTGATCCTGCTGGACATTGGCCTGCCGCAAATGGAAGGCAACCAGGTGCTGGAAATGGTCCGCGAGCAGAACACCAAAGTCAAAGTGCTGTTGAGCAGCGGATATGACAAGGCCAGGGCCATGCAGCACGCCCAGATGGACGAGTACACCGGCTTTATTCAAAAACCCTACACACTGCAATCCCTGGTCGCCGCCGTGCAAAAGCTGCTCGACCAGTAACGATTCAGCCCGCACCGGTCTGTACCGGTGCGGGCTGAATCGTTGCAAGACCGCAAAAGCCCTGACCGCTGCGGACTCACCCGACCCCGTCTATGACCTGCCTCGCCAGAACAAGCTCGTCTTCTCGCGTCGACAGTTGGCCGTCCAGGCGGGCGGCGCGCAGCGCGTGCAAAATTTCCCCAAAGATCGGCCCCGGCGTCAGCCCCATCGCCTTGAGGTCTTCACCGCTCAAAAGCGGATGAATGTGTCGATAGGTCTGCCAGTAACGGGTCAGATAGGCCCGCACCCGCGCCGAATCGGAGGCGATCCAGGCCACCAGGATCGCCGGGCCGGAAAACGGCGACAGCAGATCGTATACCTGGCTGGGCGACAGGTCATGTACCTGGAGCGATTCCACCTGGCTGCGCAGCCGCGACACCTGGCGCAGCAAATCGGCATCGTCACTGCTGATCTTGATCCGCGCGATCAGGGTCTCCACCTCGGCCTCGATCAGCCGGCAGGTCAGCAGCGCCAGGTAAAGCTGGGCCACATTGTCTTGCCGGTCAAACATCCCGTGCAGCGCCTCATAATCCTCTTCTTCCTCCGGCGGCTTCCAGTCAACCTCGTACCAGTCACCGAGCACCTCGCGCAAGGTTCGAAATTTAGACTGCACCCAGCCGTTGCAGACCAGCGCCGGATGAATGTGGTTCAACACACCCAGCGCTTCCATCCGGCTCAAACCCGATTCTGGCTCGGTTTCCTGGAGCATCAAGTACAGCTCGTGACGGATACGTTCGCCGCTGACGCGGGCCAACAGGGGCAGCGCGCTGTCGATCAGCTCGCGCGTGCGCGCCTCGATGCGAAAGCCCAACCGCTGCTCCAGGCGCACCGCGCGCATGATGCGCGTGGGGTCTTCGACCAAGCTCAACGAGTGCAGCACGCGGATCACGCCGTCACGCAAGTCCTGCTCGCCGCCGTAAAAATCAAGCAGTTCGCCAAACTGGTTGCGATCGAGGCGCAGGGCCAGGGTATTGATTGTAAAATCGCGGCGGTGCAGGTCTTGCTTGATCGACGAGCTTTCGACCTGCGGCAGCGCCGTCGGGTGCGAATAAAACTCGGTGCGCGCGGTGACAAAATCAAGCGACTCGGGCAAATGTCCGGCACTCGAATCTTCCAGAATCCACTTGGCGGTGCCAAAACGGGCATGCGAGCGCACCCGCCCGCCGCTTTGCCGGGCCAACTGCCGGGCCAACTGGATCGCATCGCCCTCCACCACCAGATCGATGTCCAGGTTGGGCCGCCCCAGGAGCAGGTCACGCACAAACCCGCCGACGATGTACAGCTTGAAACCCAGCCCGTGTGCGCAGTCGGCGGCCTGCCAGAGCAAGGCCAGCTTGCGCGCGTTGAGCGCTCCCTCGAGCATCTCGACGATCTCGCGCCGGCGCGCCGGCGTGCGCGCACCATTGAGCGCGCCAAACATGGTGGCGATCAGGTCGGTGCGGGTGACAATGCCCAGCACGTGGCCCTCGTCCGACACCACCGGCACCTGCCCCACGCCATACTCGGTCATCACCTGCTGCACCGCATCGATCGAATCGTCCGGGTGGACGGCGACCTGGCCTTTGGTCATATAGGTGGCAATGGCGGCGTGATCCAACCCCAGGCGCAGCGCCCGGTCGATCTCGCGGCGCGACAAGACACCCACCACCTGCCCACCGTCGATCACCGGAAAACCCTCGTGCCCGTAAAGCTGCATCAACTCGTGCGCGCGCACCACCGTCGTCGAGGGCGCCACGGTGCGCACACCATAGGACATCAAGGCGCGCACCGTCACCGCCGGATGAACGCTCGTTTCGAGCAGGTCGAGCAGGCGCGCGCGCACCTGCTGCGGCGTCATCTCGCGGATCAGCGCCGCCGAGGCCCGGCTGTGCCCTCCGCCGCCAAAAGCCGCGGCGATTTCGGCCACGTCGAGCGCCTCACCGGCCGAGCGGGCGATCAACTGCACCTGCTCGTCAAAGCCGACGATCAAAAACAGCCCGGCCGGCTCGAACAGATCGCGCAGGTTGTGGGCCAGCACGGACACCTCTTCCACGTAGCGCCCAAACTCGACGGCGGCGATAATGATCGACTGCCCGGCAAAGGTATGGCTTTCGGCGCTTTCCAAAAGACGCTCGTACAACTCGCGCTGATCGGCGGTGAGCGGATAGTTGAGAAAATCGTTGGCGATTTCCAGACTGGCCCCGCGCTCCAGCAGCCAAGCCGCGCAGCGCGCGTCGCGCGCGGTGGTGGTCAGATAAGACAGCGAGCCGGTATCCTCATAGATGCCCAGCAGAAACAAAGTCGCCTCGATGGGCGACAGCGCCATCTGTCGCTCGATCATCTGCTCGACCAGCAGCGTCGTCGCTGCGCCAACCTCATCGCCGCAATATGTCCAGCCCGGCTTTAGCTCGCGTCCCAGCGGGTGGTGATCGATGATTTGCACTTGCAGGTTCTTGCTCATGCCCTTGAGCGTGACCATCGACTGCGTATCGACCAGGATCACGCGCGCGATCTCGCCCCCGGCCGATTCGTCATCGCCGGCAAAGGGCAAATCCTGAACGCTCACAAACGGCAGGTCTGCACCGTAAAGCGTGATAAAATTTCGCGCGTTGCGGTTGATGCGCCGGGGCAGCAGCGGCAGCGTGCCAGGATACAGCCGCGACGCGCCAAGCAGCGCAGAGATCGCGTCGAGGTCGGCATTTTCGTGAGTCATGATGATGTGCAGCGGTTTTGCGGGCACGGGGAAACCCTTTCATCCCATCGCTATTCGGGCCGTTACAATTCTACAAACGCGCGGATCGGCGACCGCCGAGCCAGGCAAGTGTTCCAATTTACAATTCTACAAACGCGCGGATCGGCGACCTGTCGGCTGCCGATCCGCGACGTTTGAGAGTCAGTCTGTCAGCGCGATTCAGGCGTCTGCGGTTTCGAACGCTGGCTCGTTGTCCACCGGGATCGTCTCAGCACCGTCCGTTTGACCGCGAAAAATGATGGCATCCTCATGCACGTCGGCGACGATCTTGCCGGCATGGAGCGCGCCGGCCAAAAGCTGGAGCGACAGCGGGTTTTCGATGTAGCGCTGCAAGGTGCGGCGCAGTGGGCGGGCGCCAAACTGCGGATCGTAGCCGTGCTCGGCCAGCCACCTCCGTGCGGCGTCGGTCAGCAAAATCTCGACCCCTTGCTCGCGCAGCCGGGCGCCGATTTCCTGCATCTGCAAATCGACGATCTGGTGCATGTGCTCCGGCGTCAGGTTGTGAAAGATGATGATCTCGTCGATGCGGTTCAGGAACTCGGGGCGAAAAGTACGCTTGAGTTCGTCGCTCATCTCGCGGCGCATCGCCTTTTCCTCGCCGCCCACATCGTCATCCGGGCGTTGAAAGCCGATCGTGCCGCCCTTTTTGAAATAGCGCGTGCCGACATTCGAGGTCATGATCAGCACCGTGTTGCGGAAATCGACCACATGCCCCTGCCCATCGGTGAGGCGGCCCTCGTCGAGGATTTGCAGCAGCGCATTCCACACGTCGGGGTGCGCCTTTTCGATCTCGTCAAAGAGCACCACCTGATAGGGCCGGCGGCGCACAGCCTCGGTCAAGCGCCCGCCTTCCTCATAGCCCACGTAACCCGGCGGCGCGCCAGTGAGCCGCGAGACAGTGTGCCGCTCCTGGAAATCACTCATATCGACGGTGAGCAGCGCCTCGGCATCGCCAAAAAGGAATTTGGCCAGCGCCTTGGCCATCTCGGTTTTGCCCACCCCGGACGAACCGAGAAAGATAAAACTGCCGATAGGCCGGCGCGGGTCTTGCAGCCCGGCCCGCGAGCGACGGATGGCGTTCGAGACGGCGACGATCGCCTCATCCTGGCCGACGATGCTCTCGTGCAGCCGGTCTTCCATGTGCAGCAGCTTGCTGGCCTCGGTCTCCAGCATGTTGGAGACGGGAATGCCGGTCCAGGTTTCGACGACCTGGGCAATGTCGGCCACGTCCACGCACTCGTCGACGTTTTTCTCGGCCTGCCAGGTCTGGCGCTCCTGCTCGAATTCGCTCTCAAGCTGAAGCCGCTGGCTCTTGACTTCGGCGGCGCGCTCGTAATCGCGCGCATCGCCGGCGGCCTGCTCTTCGGCGGCCAGGTGGCGAATTTGCTTTTTCATCTCTTTGAGCGTTTCCGGCATTTGATAGATTTCGATGCGCACTTTGGCCGCCGCCTCATCGATCAGATCGATGGCCTTGTCGGGCAGGCGGCGCTCGGTGACGTAGCGGTTCGAGAGCTGCACGGCAGCCACCAGCGCCTCGTCGGTAAAGCGTACTTTGTGGTGCGCTTCGTACCGGTCGCGCAATCCACGCATCATTTCGAGCGCTTCATCGACGTTCGGTTCATCGACGTACACCGGGGCAAAGCGGCGCTCCAGCGCGGCATCTTTTTCGATGTACTTGCGATACTCGTCCAGCGTGGTCGCACCGATGCACTGCAACTCGCCGCGCGCCAGCGCCGGCTTGAGCATATTGCTGGCGTCGAGCGCGCCGCTGGCCGACCCCGCGCCAACCACGTTGTGGATTTCGTCGATGAACAAAATGATCTCGCCTTGCGCGTGCTCGATTTCGGCCAGCGACGTTTTGAGGCGCTCTTCAAAGTCGCCGCGAAAGCGCGACCCGGCCACCATCGCGCCCAGGTCGAGCTGGATGACCTTTTTGCCGATCAGGATTTCGGGCACGTCTTCGGTCACCAGTTTTTGGGCCAGCCCCTCGATGATCGCCGTCTTGCCCACCCCCGCCTCGCCGATCAGCACCGGGTTGTTTTTGGTGCGCCGGCTGAGCACGTGAATGACACGCAAAATCTCGGCATCGCGCCCGATCACCGGGTCGAGCTTGCCCTGGCGGGCCAGTTGAGTCAGGTCACGGCTGTATTTTTCCAGCGTGCGATACTGCGTCTCGGCCTGCGGGCTGGTCACCCGCTGGCCGCCGCGAATCTCCTGGATCGCCTCCTGGATGCGCTGCTTGGTAATGCCATTGTCGCGCAAAATGCGGTCGGTTGGCGTGCCGCGCTCGCTGGCGATGGACAAAAAGATGTGCTCGGTGGAAATGTATTCGTCCTTGAAAAAGCTGGCTTCTTTTTGCGCGTTATCCAGCACGCGCTTGACGCGCGGGGTGATGAACAACTGCCCGGTGCCCCCGCCATAGATCGACACTTTGGGACTGGCGCGCAGAACGTCGTCCAGCCGGCCCTTGAGCACTTCGGCGTCGGCGCCCAACGCGTCGACGATTTGAGAAACCAGGCCTTCGGGCTGCTCCAGCAGCGCCAGCAGCAAGTGTTCCACGTCGACCTGGTTGTGGCTGTAACGCTGCAAAATCTCGTACGCGCGCATCGCAGCATCTTGAGCGCGCTCGGTGAAACGGTCAAATCGCATCATGGGTATTTTACCTCTATCCTACGCTATCCGGATCACAGCGATGGATGAATCGCCATCGATATGTCATTTGGAAAAAATGTGCTTACAGTCTAGCACAACAGCATTAAAATAACATTAGAAAGGCCTCATCCAAAATTATACCCGACTTTGGAGGCCCTGACAAGAACTTGCGCCTGAGTCGTGACAAAACAGCCGGTCGTGGTTCGTCAAATGGGCGATTTGTGATATAATCTCGCCAATTCATCGAGGAGCTGCCGATATGTCCAACCCCAATCTCAAGGTACGTCCCGGCCTCGACACGCTGATCACCAGACACCTCGACTTGCTCGCCGGGAAACGCGTCGGGCTGGTCACCAATTCCAGCGCGATCACGGCCCATGTCGTCCCGGCGGTCGACGCGCTGCGCCCGCTCTGCACGCTGACCGCGTTGTTTGCCCCCGAGCACGGCCTCTCGGCCCACGCCGCCGACGGCGCCGACATTGACTCGACTGTCGACCGGCGCAGCGGGCTGCCCGTCTACAGCCTGTATGGCGCAACCCAAAAACCCACCGCCGACATGCTGCGCGATGTGGACGTGCTCTTGTTCGACATTCAGGATGTGGGCGTGCGCTTTTACACCTATATCTGGACGATGAGCTACCTGCTCGAAGCGTGCGCCGAGCAACACCTCCCGCTGATCGTTCTCGACCGGCCCAACCCCATCGGCGGCGAGATCGTCGAAGGGCCGACGTTGGAGCCGGGCTACGAATCCTTTGTCGGGCGTTGGCCCGTCCCGCTGCGCCACGGGCTGACCGTGGGCGAGCTGGCTGCCATGTTTAACGCCGAGCGCGAGATGGGCGTCGATCTGACGGTGATCCGCACCGAAGGATGGACGCGCGCGATGTGGTTCGACCAGACTGGCCTGCCCTGGGTACCGCCGTCGCCGGCGATGCCCAAGCTGGAAACAGCGGTCGTCTATCCCGGCGCCTGCCTGATCGAAGGCACCAACGTCTCCTGCGGGCGCGGCACGCCGACCCCCTTTGAGGGCATCGGCGCGCCGTGGATCGACGCGCACCGGCTGGCCGATGCGCTGAACGCGCTCGACCTGCCCGGCGTGCGCTTTCGCCCGATCTGGTTCACGCCGTCGGACGCGAAATTCAGGGGAGAAACCTGCCAGGGGGTCTTTTTACACGTCGTCGACCGCGCCGCTTTCAGACCATTACGCAGCGGCCTGCACCTGGTTTCAACGCTGCGCCACATGTGGCCGGTCGAGTTTCAGTGGCGGCCGACCAGTTGGGAGGGCACCCCGCCGCACTTTGACCTGCTGATCGGCAACGGTTGGGTGCGCCCGCAGATCGACGCCGGACGTCCGGTGGACGAGATCGTCGCCGGGTGGCAGGATTCGCTGCAAACATTCGAGCAACTTTGCAAAGCATACTTGTTATACACATAATGTAAATCGAAACATCACAGGAGCACATCATGAACCTTTTTCAAGCTTTGGTACTCGGCCTGCTGCAAGGCGCGACCGAATTCATCCCCATCTCCAGCTCCGGCCACCTGACCCTGGTACCCTGGCTGCTCAACTGGCCGTCCACGCCGCTCGCTTTCGACGTGCTGCTGCACTGGGGCACGCTGGTAGCCATCCTGGTCGTGTTCTGGCGCGACCTGTGGGCGCTGTTCCTGGGCGGGCTGCGCTCGCTCGGCGCGCTTTTCAAAGGGGGCATAGCCGGGTTTACCGCCTGTCTCAAACAAGACGAGCAGAGCCGCCTGGCCTGGCTCATCATCCTCGGCTCGGTTCCGGCGGCCGTGCTGGCCTTTTTATTTGAGGATTTTCTCGAGTCGTTGTTCGACACGCCGCGCGCCGTCTCGATCTTTTTGCTGGTCACGGCCGGGCTGCTGGCTTTTTCCGAGTGGCGGGGAACACGCGGCCGCGAGCTGAAAGCACTGACCTGGCTCGACACGCTGCTAATCGGGCTGGGACAGGCCGTGGCGATTGCGCCGGGCATTTCGCGCTCCGGGGCGACCATCGCCGCCGGGTTGATGCGCGGCGTGCGGCGCGATGCCGCGGCCCGCTTTAGCTTTTTGTTGAGCGTGCCGGCGGTGGTCGGCGCGGGCATACTCAAGCTCAAGGACCTGTTCGACGGCAGCCAATGGACGGGCGGATGGACGCCTCTGGCAGTCGGGTTTATCGTGTCCGCCATCACCGGCTATGCCTGCATCCGCTTTCTGCTCAATTATTTACGCAAGGGCCGGCTGTACGTGTTTGCTATCTATTGCGCGCTGTTCGGTCTGGCCTGCCTGATCGTGTCTTTTGTGCGATGAGTGTACACCACAGACTGGCGCGGCCCGGCCTGGTTTTCCTTGCCCTATGCCTGTTGGGGAGCGCATGCACACCGTCGCCATCGCCCACCCCGGTGATGGTGGAGGAAACCGTGACCGTGTCCGGCGCGTCGTCGATGGCCCCGCTGCTGACCGCGCTGGCCGAGGCCTTTCACGACCGGCATCCGGCCATCGCGGTCGACGTCGAGGCCGTCAACACGAGGTATGGCCTGGAGCGGGTGCGGCAGGGGCAGGTCGATCTGGCCGCCGTTGCAATCGATCCGCCCGAAGACCTGTGGCGCGCACCGCTGGCCCTGGATGGCATAGCACTGATCGTACACGTGGACAATCCGCTCGTATCGTTGACCGAGGCGCAGGTGCAAACCCTGTTCAGTGGGCGGCTGTGGCATTGGAGCGATTTCGACGTTCGAGTCGCCGAAGATGAGATCACCGTAGCCAGCCGCGAAGCGGGCAGCGGCGACCGGGCGATTTTCGAGGCGCGGCTGATGAAGGATATGCCCGTCACGCCGACGGCGGTGCTGCTTTTCGGTGGGCCGGATGTGGTCGACTTTGTAGCCGCGCACCCCGGCGCGATTGGCTATGTGTCGCAAGGGCTGGTTTCGGGCCAGGTCAAGATCATGCAAATCGAAGGCATCGCGCCAGACATCGAGGCAATTGCCGGGCAGCACTACGGGCTGGTGCGCCCGTTTTACCTGGCCGCGACCGAAGAGCCGCACGGGGCGGCACGCGCGTTTCTGGATTTTTGCCTCGGCGCAGAGGGGCAGGCCATCGTGGGGCTGAATTACGTCCCGGTCAGGTGAGGGATATACAAAGAAGGGGACTTGATGAACGGCATCCGGCAATACGTCGACCAGTTGCAGGCCTCATTGAACAAACTGCCCGTCACCGAGATCGAGGCCCTGGTGCAGGTCTTGGACGACGCGCGCGCGCAAGGCCGGCGAGTTTTCATCATGGGCAACGGCGGCAGTGCAGCGACGGCCTCGCACATGGCCTGCGACCTGGGCAAGGGCGCGTCCGCGCCGGGGAAACCACGTTTCCAGGCCATCGCCCTCACCGACAACATTCCACTGATCACTGCCTGGGCTAACGACACCGCCTATGAAGACATTTTTGTCGAGCAACTGCGCAACCTGGTACAGCCCGGCGACGTGGTGATTGGGTTCAGCGGCAGCGGCAACTCGGAAAACGTGCTGCGCGCGATCCGCCTCGCCAAAGAGATCGGCGCGTACACGGTGGGGCTGACCGGGTTCGACGGCGGCAAGCTGCACCCGCTGGTCGACCTGGGCATTCACATCCCCAACGTATGCATGGAACAAGTCGAAGACATTCACCTGATCGTCGAGCACGCCATTGCTACGGCGCTGCGGCAGCAAATTCGGGCGGAATAACGGGCCTGGATCAAAAATGAAACCGGCGGCGCGCTCAAGCGCGCCGCCGGTTTGTCGTTCTCAAGCCAGCCTCAATGCAAAATCTCGGCCAAACCGCCGACCGTATACGGCTTGGGCGCCACGTCCTTGACGCCCAGGTTCATCAATTCCATCGTCCGCTCGACGCGCAGCCGCGAGGCGAGCACCACCGTTTGCCCCACCACCCCACTTTTGCGCAACTGCCTGACCTCCTGGAGCGTCCTGCCGCCGGCCAGCACGTCGTCGAGCAAGATCAGGTCGAACCCGGCCTCCGACGGGGCTGAGGCGGCCGCCTCGGCTGAAGCAGCCACCTCGACCGCGTTGCCGGCATCGGCCAGCGCGCTTTCGGCCCAGCGGCTCCACACCCCGGCATCGTCGATGAGCAGCACTTTTTTGCCGCCGGGCAGCGAGGCCCGCGACGACGCGCCTTCGGCCACCGGCACGTACAATTCGACCTGCACGCCGCCGTTCACATTGCCGATGGAGGCCTTGCCCTCCATCTGGCGCACGATTTGCAGCGTCGCCGAGAGGCCCAGCCCGGCGTGGCCGATCCCCTTGGTCGTGTAAAACGCCGCCCACACCTTGTCGAGGTCGCCTTCGGGAATGTGCGGGCCGTTGTCGGTCACGCGGATGGCGACATAGCGTCCATCGTCGGCCGGCGTCACCTCGACCGCGATGCGGGGCTGGACGAGCCGCTTTACTGCTTCGACGGCATTTTGCAGCACGTAACCGAGCGCGCGGCTGAGCTGTGTCGCGTCGACGAGGGCCAGCGGCAGTTCCGGCGCGATGGAAAGCGCCGCTTTGCCGGCCAGCCCCATCTCGACCAAAACGTCGCCGAGCACATCATCGACCATCGTCGGCTGCGGTTTCTGCTCGCGCGCCGGGCCGATCAGGTGTTCCTGCACCGAGATGATCAGCCGGGCATTGGCATCGATCATATCCAAATCCTCGCGCATAGAAGCGAGCTGGTCAGCATCGACCCCGGTCAGGTCGCCCAGGTCGTCGTGCAGGCGCATCACGCTGGTCGAGATAGGCAGCGCCTTGTTGCCGATCCAGTGGATCGCTTCGGCGGTGCTGGTGGCGAGCGCCTCAAAGGTCTTGCTGCGCACCAGTTCGGTGTGCGCGGCCTTGAGTTCTTGCAGCAGGCGCGCGTTGTTGAGCGCAATCGCCAACTGGTCGGCCATGGTCTGCAAAGAGGTGATGTCGTCCTCGCTAAAAGCGTGGAGCTGGGTACTCTGCACGGTCAGTGTGCCGATGATCTGCCCACTGACCAGCAGCGGCAGCACCACCTCGGAGCGGGTGTCAGACAGCAGCGGGTTCTGAAAGTGTACCGGGTCGTCGGCGACGTTTTGGGCGATGCGCGCCCGGCCCTGCACGGCGACCGTGCCGTTCATCGACTTGCCGCCGACCTTGAGCCGGTGCCCCGATTCGAGCATCTGCCGCCCCGCCTCGCCGTATGCAGCGCGGGCAACCAGCCAGCCGCCGGTCTCGTCGATCAGGTAGACGCAGGCAAAATAAAAGCCATAAGCGTCGCAAATAATATCGACGGTTTTGCTCAACAGTTCCTGCATATCGAGGATCGAGGTCACGCCGTGGCCGACCTCGGCGGCGGCTTCCAGCAGGCGCGCCTGGCGCTGAGTGGCGGCCAATGCCTGGCGATGGCGTTCATACAGCCGGGCATTCTGGATGGCGACCGCCAGTTGGTCGGCCATCATTTGCAGGGCAACAATGTCGTCGTCGTTGAATGCCGCTTCTCGCTCGCTCTGCACGGTCAGCGCGCCGATGACGCCTTCGGCCAGGATCAGCGGCAGGGCCATCTCGGAGCGGGTGTCCGGCAGAAGCGGGTTGTCAAAGCGCGCCGGTGCATCGCCCACATCGAGCGCGATGAGCGCTTTGCGCTGGGCAATGGACATGCCGATCATCGACTGGCTGCCGATCTGGAGCTTGTGCCCGTCGGCGACCATCTGCGCACCGGCTTGGCCGCGCCCGGCGCGCAATACGGCCCATTTGCCCGTCTCGTCGAGCAAAAAGACGCCGGCATAATAAAAGCCAAATTGATCGCAAATCACATCGACCGTGGCGGCGAGCAGATCGTCGAGGTCGAGGATCGAGGTTACGTTGCGCGACACCCGGGCCGCTGCGTGCAGCAGCATTGCGCGCCGTTCTGCAAGGTTGTTATTCATCGAATTTATTCCTCCAGCACATCTTGAATCAGTTCCAGCAATTTGGCCTCGCGGCCCTTGACAAAGTAGGCCTTTGCACCGCGTCCCACGGCGTCTTTGGCGCGCGTCACCTCGTCAAAGGCGGTGAGGACGATGACCGGCAGGTCGCCGTCGATCTTGAGCAGTTCGCTCAGCAGCAGCAGCCCGGCATTGGGGTTTTCGCGGCCTTCAAAGTCGGGCATGTTCAGGTCGAGCACGGCCAGGTCGAACGGCTCATCGCCGCTAAAGGCCTCCTGAAACAGCGCCAGCCCCTCGCTGATGTCGCCCGCCGTCTCGACGTCCAGCCCGGCGCGGAGCATGGTTTTTTCCATGCTGCGTCGCACCAACGGCTCGTCATCGACCAATAAAATACGTACATGGTGATCCATATCATTCCCCCTTTTTTTCAGGACGACCGCCGGCAGTTGACCGCTGATGGATCAATCGCTGGCGGGCAGGTAAACGCTAAAGGTTGTGCCCAGTCCCCAATCGCTCTCGACGGCGATTTTTCCGCCCAGCTCGCCAACGATCTGCGCGCAGGCCGGCAGCCCCAGCCCGGTGCCGCCGCGGTCGCCCTTGGTGGTGTGAAAGGCCATCCAGATTTTCTCCACCTGGTCGGGTGGGATGCCCTCGCCGTTGTCGGTCACATCGACGACGACGTACTGCTCGTCGTCGGGGCGGCGCACCCAGAGCAGGAGCTTTTTGTCCTGCACGGTGTACATCGCTTCCATCGCATTTTTGATCAGATTGGTGAACACGCGGCCCAGTTGCACGCGATCGGCCTTGATCGCCAGATTTGCGCCGACCGCAAGCAACGTGACCGTTTCGTCGGGCAGGCCCATCGAGGCGACGGTTTCGTGCAGCAGGTCGGGCACGTCGACCACAGTGATGCGCCGCTTGCGCGCCGGGCCGATCAGGTCTTCCTTGATGTTGAGGATGGCCTGCGCGCTGCCACGGACGATCTCTAAATCTTCGAGGATCGACTCGGCGCTCAGCACGCGCTGCAGCCGCTTGAGCGGCTGCGTTTCCAGCTCGGCGCGAAATTCGTGGACGTTGATCCCCTGGGCGACGATCTCTTGCAGGGCCTGCGACAGCAGCAGCGCGTATTTGTGCTCGCGCAGATCGGGCGGGGTCAGTTCCAGGAGCAGATTGGCGAGGTAAATGTAGCGTGACATGTCTTCGCGGATGCGGGCCACGCTGCCGGGGATCGGCGCGGCCTTGTTGCCCACCCAGTGGATCGCTTCGCCGGTGGCGGTGGCGATGGCCTCGTAGGTCTTGGTGCGCACCAGTTCTTCGTGTGCGGCTTCGAGCCGGATCAATAGTTGGGCATTATTGATCGCAATCGCCAGTTGATCGGCCATCGCTTGCAGCGCGGTCAGGTCGTCTTCGGAAAAGTCGGCCACGCGCACGCTTTGCACATCCAGCGCGCCGATCACCCGCTCGCCGATCTTGAGCGGCAGGGCCACTTCGGATTGGGTGTCTGGAAGCAGCGGGTTGGGGGCATGGTTGGGGTCGCAGCTCACGTCGAACGCGGAGCACGCCTGCCCCGATGCCACCGCCGTGCCGATCATCGACTGGCCGCCGACGCGCAGTTTGTGTCCTCTGTCCAACATTTTCTGCCCGGCCTCGCCGCTGCCCGCGCGCAGCACAGCCATCTCGCCGGCATCGTCGAGCAACAAGACGCCGGCATAATAGAGCCCGAATTCTTCGGCCAGGGTGTCGACGATGGCATTGAGCAGGTCGTCGAGGTTGAGGATGGAGGTGATGCTGCGGCTGACCCGCGCGCCGGCTTCCAACAGGCGGGCGCGGCGCTCAGCGTTGCGCAGCAGGGCCAGGTTTTGGGCGTCCAGGTCGGCGTTTTCGGCCAACACCTGGCTGAGCGTGCGAACCTGGTCTTCCAGCCGAGCGACCAGTTTTTGCTGGTATTCGCGCTGAAAGACATTGTTGTGCAGCACCTCGCGTTCGCCGCTGAGATAAGCCTGCACTTGCTCGACAAAGGTGTCGGGGTCGATGGGTTTGGCCAGATAGCCGTCGCAGCCGGAGGCCAGCACGCGCTCGCGGACGTGCTCGGTCACATCGGCGGTGAGGGCGATCACCGGGGTGTCGGGCAGCAGCGATTTGATCCGCGTGGCCACCTCATAGCCGTCGAGCTGCGGCATGTGCAAATCGACCAGAACCAGGTCAGGCTGAACCTGCCGCGCCAGTTCGATGCCCTTGAGGCCATCGTCGGCTTCTTCCAGGTCATACTGGCGGGCCAGCAAGCGCCTGACGAGCACTCGCGCAGCAGGTGTGTCGTCGATGTAGAGAATTTTCGGGCGGACCAGGTTCGATAGCATAATGGCAACCGGTGGAGTTTGATCAAAAATGCGGCATACCGAGATTCAGAATACCATACAAGAAATGACTTGTCAATCAGTTTTGCGTAAATATCGCGAAAAAAACGTAACTGCTCAGGCAAACAGGTCGAGCGTCGGTCGAGTAAGGCTTTAGCAAAGCTAAAGCCTGTATCGAGACCACGCGAGCGCGTTTGCGTAGCCTGCTTGGTCTCGATACGCTGCAAATTCGCAGAATTTGCCCTACTCGACCAGCGCAGGCTGAGCAGTTACAAAAAAACAAGGGCGAGACCTGGTCTCGCCCTCGAATCTTGTCTGCACTCAGCACACCATCAGCACGGCCTCGCCGGTAATCACCTCTTGACCTTGCTGGTTGGCGCACGCCGTCTTGAGGGTGACGATGCGCTTGTCTTCCCGCCAGCCGATGACCTCGACGGTGGCGGTGATCTCGTCGCCCAAATAGACCGGGGCCAAAAACTTGAGCGTCTGGCTGATATAGATCGCACCGGGGCCGGGCAGGTGCATGCCCAGCACAGTCGAGATCAACCCGGCGGTGAGCATCCCGTGGGCGATGCGCCGGCCAAAGCGGGATTGGCTGGCGTACTCGTCGTCCATGTGCAAGGGGTTATAATCGCCGCTCAAGCCGGCAAAGGTTTCCACATCTTGCTGCGAGATGACCTTGCTATAGCTGGCCTGCTCGCCAATTTGAAAAGACTTGCGCGTTTGCATCGCAAAGCCCCTTTCGTCCGACAAGGTCGGCCGGCCTCAGGCCGGTTGAAAAATTCCGATATTGAGCCAGTCGAACACGTAGGGCAGCCAGTTCTGCGCCGCCCAGGTAAGGACAAAAACAACGACCGGCACCAGGATAGCCATCAAGAATCGGCGAATCACGATGTCGAGGTTAAAGCGGCGCAGGAATCGCCAGAAGGCGTTTCCAGACACATCGGGGACGCCACCAAGAACATTCAGGCCGTCGCGTTTGGCGCGCAGCACGGTCACGCCGGCGCGAAGGTGCTGCTCGATAAAGATCACATACACCAACCAGAGCAGACCGCCAAAGATCAGACCAAACCGGTCGATGGACCGCAGCGTCCAGCGCCATTGATTGCTGCTGCCCAGCAGCGGCCATAGGCTGTTCAGCGCATTGCGGGCCTGAAAAATAGCCACCAGCCCGATCGCCGCACAAATCATCCACAAACCATAGGCGACCAGATAGGCAACAATGTCCTTGAACTTGAGCCCCGGTCTCACATCTTCCATTGTTTATCTCCTCCACACACAGGAATATTGTCAAGTAGCCGCCGCCGGTCACGCACCCTCTCATTTGAAAAAAAGCACGTGACACCGGCAATGCACAACACTGCCGGTGTCACTCAAGAACAACGATTCTCAAATTGGCGAGCGAGACTGCGTCGTCTTGTGCTAATACGAATACGTGCTGACCTGACGGCCTTCGTGATCTTGCAGGCTGGCCGTATCGCCGGTGTTGTTCCAGATCGGTTGATGCCATTCCCAATACAGGTCTCGCACTGTGCTATCACCGCTCTTGGTCCACAGTTTGACCGATGCGCCCGGCTCCAGGACAAAGGTAGGAAAGACGAACGAATGCCCGCCGGTGTCTGTCAACATCCAGCCAGTCATGTCTTGCGCCTCGCCGCCCTTGTTGGTGATCTCGACGTACTCACCCTCCAGGTCGCGACCCGGCGGGTCGTATTCGATGTGGGTGATTTGCACGTCTGCCGGCAGCCCCGGCTCGACCGACGGCTCCATCACATGTGCCGCCGATGGCGCCACCTCGACTACTTTTTCCTGGTAGGTGATCGCCGCGGCGACTACTCCGGTCAGGGTCAGATCTTCTGCGCGATGGCAACTCACATAATGGTCGGGGCGCAGCTCGCGCAGTTCCGGCGGCTCTTGCCTGCAAATGTCCATCGCGTAGCGGCAGCGCGGGTGGAAATAGCACCCGGTGGGCGTGTTGGCCGGGTCGGCCACGTCGCCCTCCAGGATGATCCGCTTGGCCTGGTAGCGTGGGTCGGGCTTGGGCACCGCCGACATCAACGCTTCTGTATATGGATGCATCGGATTTCCGAACAAATCCTCCGTCGAGGCCATCTCGACCAGCTTGCCCACGTACATCACGCTCACGCGGTCGCTGATGTGCTCTACCACGCTCAAGTCGTGCGCCACGAACAGGTAGGTCAAATCGAACTGCTGCTGCAGGTCTTGCAGCAGGTTCAGAATCTGCGCCTGGATCGATACGTCCAACGCCGATACCGGTTCGTCGCACACGATCAACTGCGGGTTCAGGGCCAGCGCGCGGGCGATGCCGATGCGCTGCCGCTGCCCGCCGCTAAAGGCATGCGGGTAGCGGATCATGTATTCGGGCCGCAGACCGACCACCCGCAGCAGTTCGGCCACCCGGTCGCGCAGTTCGCTGCCCTTGGCCACCCCATTCACCAGCAGCGGCTCGCCGACGATTTGCAGCAGGGTCATGCGCGGGTTCAGCGATGAGTACGGGTCCTGAAAGATCATCTGCATGTTTTCGCGCATCCGCTTCAGGTCTTGCCGGTCCAGGTCGGGTACGTTGATCCGCCCCAGGTTCTTGTCTCTGAACCAGATTTCGCCGCTGGTCGGCTCGTAGGCGCGCAGCACCACCCGCCCGGTCGTCGTCTTGCCGCAGCCGCTCTCGCCCACCAATCCCATCGTCTCCCCGGCGCGGATGAAAAAGTTCACCCCGTCTACCGCTTTGACGTATCCGGCCAGCGTTTTAAAGAAACCCTTGCGGATCGGAAAGTACTTTTTCAGGTCTTTCACTTCCAGCAAGATATTGCTGTCGCCCTCGTCCGGTCGCCCGGCGATGTGCCCGCTCTTGTGTATGTCTTGTGCCATTCTTGCCTCCTCTTTACTCGTACAGCCAGCAGCGCACCCAGTGCCCAGGCTTGACTTCTACAAAGGGCAGTTCCTGTTCCACGTCGCACTTGCCGGGGATTGCATTCTGGCAGCGTGGATGGTACGGACACCCCGATGGGATATTGTACGGGTCCGGCACTGCGCCGGTGATCGTGTGCAGCCGCTCGCGCGATTTGCGCCCAATGCGCGGGATCGAACGCAGCAGCGCTCGCGTATACGGGTGGTACGGGTCGTAGAACAGGTCATCTACCGAGGCCAATTCGACCTCGCGTCCCAGGTACATCACGGCCACATCGTCGGCCATTTCGGCGATCACCCCCAGGTTGTGGGTGATGAACATGATTGCCATCCCGAATTCTTGCTGCAGGCCTTTCATCAATTCCAATATCTGCGCTTCCGTTGTCACGTCCAGCGCCGTCGTCGGCTCATCGGCGATCAGCAGGCTGGGCCGGCAGGAAAGGGCCATGGCGATCATGGCCCGCTGACGCATCCCGCCCGAAAGCTGGTGCGGGTAGGCGTCAATGCGCAGTTCCGGCTGCGGCAGCCCCACGTATCCCAGCATCTCGATTGCCTGCGCTCGCGCCTGATCTTTACTCACCTTTTGGTGCAGGATGATCGCTTCCATAATCTGGTTGCCGATCGTATGCACCGGGCTGAGCGAAGTCATCGGCTCCTGGAATATCTTGGCAATCTCGGCCCCGCGAATGCTGCGTATCTCGGCTCCACGTGGGTCTAGACTGGTAATGTCGACTTTTTCGGCCGAACCGTGCTCGTCGTAGCGATAAAAGGTGATTTGCCCGGAGACGATCTTGCCCGGCGACGGCACGATCTGCATGATCGCCTGCGAGGTGACGCTCTTGCCGCAGCCGCTTTCACCCACCACGCCCAGCGTCTTGCCCCGCGCAATGTCAAAGCTTGCCCCTTCCACCGCCCGCACCGTGCCTTCGTCCAGGTAAAAGTACACCTTGATGTCGCGCACCTGGATCAGGGGGTCGGAGGTTTCAACCCGCTTGCTGCTTTCAGACATAGATGCATTGTCCTTTCTGTGTAATTACCTTTTTCATCTTGCATATGGGTCTGCCGCGTCGCGCAGGCCAT
>CAYRXM010000042.1:0-34557 GCA_964428175.1 uncultured Anaerolineae bacterium | reverse complement strand
GAATAAGTCAAATATCAGTTAGTATCGGGAGACTTTTTCAGCGGTCTCCTAGGCTAGCAGAGAAGAGGGGCAAGCGACATGCGCGACCAACCGTACATCATCGCTCACCAGGGGGCCTCGGCCTTGCGCCCGCCCAACACCCTATCGGCGTTTCGCCATGCCATCGAGCTCGGCGCTGACTGGATCGAGCTGGATGTCGTGACCACATCCGACGCTGTTGTCGTCGTCAGCCACGATACCAGCGTGGACAGATGCACAGATGGTCACGGCTACATTGCCCAGATGCCCTACGCACAGATCGCCAGGCTGGATGCCGGCATTCGCTTTGGCCAGCAGTTCGCCGGAGAGCGCATTCCTACCTTGGAGGAGACCGTCGAATTCGTCAGAGAACAGCCCATCCGGCTCTGCATCGAGATCAAAGCAGACTCAACGGACGAGTTCCTCCGCACCACTCGCCTTACCGTGCAGATCCTGCGCGCATGCCACTACATCCGGCCAGCGGTCATCACCTCTTTCAGCGCCGAGTGCGTCCGCGCCGTGAAAAAGATGGAGCCATTGCTCTCGGTGGCGCTGGACCCGGACAGACAAGACGGAACCTGCTCGCCGTGGGAGCTATGCCAGCAGGTACTTGGCTGTGGCGCGAATTTCATGCTGCACGACTACAAGGCGCTCACAGCCGATATCGTGGATGAAGCGCATCAACATGGCTTCGGCCTCTGGGCCTGGACGGTGGACGATCCCGAACAGATGCGCAGGATCACCGCCACAGGAGCCGATGGCATCATGACCAATCGTCCTGACTTGCTCAAGGCTGTGCTGGAAGAGGGGGTGACCCCGTGATGCAAATCGGCGTCTCCACGCAGCTATTCGGAAAAAGCCTCCTCACCAAAGATCATCTGCGGCTGATCAGGAACGCCGGATTCCAGATCCTGGAGGTCTTTGCCGCACCTGGACACTTTGAGTGGCAGGACCGCGACTATGTCGCGCACATGGCCAAGGTCATCCGCGACCTGGGTATGGGCGTCTACTCCCTCCATGCTCCCTGGGCGCCAGGCCAGGACATTGCCGCGGTCGAGTTGTCGCAGCGCCAGGCCTCCATCGAAGCTGTGCTCAAGGCCGTCGACGCGTTGACAGTGTTGGGAGGACAGGTGCTGGTTCTGCATCCCGGCGCAACGCCCTCTGATACCATGAGTCGTGTCGAACAACTGGCGCTGTCCAGAGAGAGCATCGCAGCGGTCGCGGCGTACTGTGCGAGCCGGGGCGTCCTCGTGGCCCTGGAGAACCCGCCACCCTACGAGCTGGCTGGCACTACCGTGGAGATGCAGGCACTCTACCGGCATTTCGCGCCGAATCCCACGCTTCAGGCGTGCTTTGACACGGGACACGCGCATATCACACCGGAGGGTGTGATGAGCATCACCGAGATTCCCCAAGATATCCTGCTGGTGCACCTGTCGGACAATGCCGGGGAAAGCGACGATCACCTCATGCCCGGCAGCGGCTCCATCGCCTGGAGCGCGTTCTTTGCCCTTCTGCGACGGCGGGGTTTCGACGCCTGTTTGATGCTTGAACTGACCGATACCCCACACCCCGACCAGGTCCTGGCCAATGGCTGGACATGGATGACCGAATCGCTGGAGAGAAAATGATGGAATTTCACCCTGAACAGGCATCCGAGGCTCCGCTTGCCAATCCGTTTGCAGCGTCCGGCCGATGGTTCAAAGGGGCGCTGCATGTCCACACAACGCGTTCGGATGGCGCACTGTCGCCAGTGGAGGCGATGCAGGCACACCGAGAACGCGGGTATCAGTTTCTCGCCGTGACCGACCACGATGTGATCACCGATCTCTCTTCTATGAGCGATGCTTCGTTTCTGAACATCCCGTCGGTGGAGGTCTCCTACGACCGAAACGAACTGGGACAGAGCTATCACATTGTCGTCCTGGGCGTCCGAGAGATGGCGGACGTGCCTTTGGGCGTTTCCATCCAGGATGCCATTGATCGCTGGGCCAAGACCGGCGCGGTGCTCTTTTTGGCACACACTTACTGGTCGGGCATGAACCTGCACGAGATGATGCCTTTGGAGAACCTCACCGGTCTGGAGGTTTTCAACACCAGCTCCCAGACCGATCACGGCAAGGGGCTTGCTGCCGTTCACTGGGATGATGTGCTGGCGCGAGGAAAACGTTGGTGGGGATACGCCGTGGACGACACCCATTGGATGAGTCAAGACAACTGGTACTATGATACCTTTGGGGGTTGGGTATGGGTCAAGGCAGCCGGGCTTGAGGAAAGGCAGATTCTGACGTCGCTGCGAGAGGGCCAGTTCTACGCATCCAGCGGCCCAGAGATCTATGACTATGGCATCGAGAAGGGAGTCGCCCGCATCCGCTGCTCTCCCGTGCAAACCATCAACTTTGTGGGGCTCACCCAATGGGGCCGTCAGCGGCGCACCCAATCCGGCGAGTGGATCACCGAGGCGCAATACGAGCTAACGGGCAACGAGCGGTACCTGCGAGCAGAGTGTATCGATAGCGAGGGACACACGGCGTGGACGAACCCAATCTTTCTCGACTAGCGGGCCATTGCGACCATAAGCAACGGGCAGAGCCAAGTGGCTCTGCCCGTTCTCATGTCAGCAACCGGGCCTCAGCCCGGGTCGGTGCTATCGGCTTGACGATATGGTTGGATCCGCAGTATCACGATGGATCAGCGAGATGTTGCCCAGCGCGCAGGTGATTCTGGAGCCCCCGACGTTCAAAAGGTCAAAGCGCCTGCTTCCTCCTGCATGAATGCGCAACTGCTTGCCGTCCAGCTTGCCCTCCACGATCACCGTTCCGCCGGTCAGCGACGAGCGGTCCACTACTACGGAGACGATATTTCGGTACCTGGCTTGTTGATCACCGTCGACAATGTCAATATCATCGGCACGGACGCATGCCCAGACCGCGGCTCCCTCGCGAATGTCTGCCGGGTGGCTCGTCGAGCTCAACCGAAGGTCGGAGCCTTCCAGGCGCACCCAGACTGAATCTCCCACCTCGGACACCATAGCCGGCAAAAAGTTGTTGGTGCCGATGAAATCCGCGCTAAAGTAGGTCTGCGGCGTGCGATAGATGTCCAGCGGCGACCCCTCTTGCACCATCTTGCCCTCGTACATGAGCAGCACGTTGTCGGCGACGGTAAGCGCTTCCGCCTGATCGTGTGTCACGAGGATGGTCGTGCAGCCGGTCTTGCGGTGAATCTCGGCGATCTCGAGCTTGAGCTGATCGCGCAACTTGGCATCCAGCGAGCTGAGAGGTTCGTCCAGAAGGAGGATATCGGGCTCGGGCGCCAGGGCGCGCGCGATCACGATGCGCTGAGCCTGCCCTCCTGAAAGCTGACCAAAGGTCCGCTCCTCCATACCATCCAGGTGTACCAGCCGGAGCATCTCTTTCACGCGCGAATCGATCTTATTCTTGGGCCAGCCGCGAAGCTGCAGCGCCCAGGCGATGTTCTTGTGCGCGGTCATGTGGGGGAACATCGATGGTCGCTGGAAAACCATCCCCAGGTTGCGCCGGGTAGGCGGGTCGTTCGTCACATCTTGGCCGCCAATGAGCACGCGTCCTGCATCGGGCGAGGTGAGGCCGGCGATGCAGCGCAGGAGAGTCGTCTTGCCACACCCCGATGGTCCTAGAATGGCAGTAAAAGAGCCTTCGGGTATTTCTACATCTACGTTGTTCACAGCGACCACCTGGCCATAGCGCTTGGTCAACCCCTCGGTGTGTACATTTGCCATCGAATCACTCCTCTAGACGAATAGGCCGCGAAACTGCTTGCGGAAGACAAAGTACAATGTCTGTACGACTCCCAGCACCACCGCTTCCATCACCAGAACCTCCACAGCAATCCAGGTGGTGAAGCCTAATCTGCCGACATCTTCATAGATAAACATGGAGACGGTTCGTTCCCTGGCGCCCAGTAGCTGGGGCGCGACGAAAGCGGTGGAGGCGGCGGTGAAGGCGATCATCATGGCTGTGATCAGGCCTGGCGAGATCAACGGCAGGGTCACCTTGACGAAAGCCTGCAGCGGCGTCGCGCCCATGACCAGCGCCGCCTCCTCGTACATAGGGTCTGTCGTAGCCAGCGAGCTTTGAATGGAGCGGACCACCAGAGGGATCGCGCTCATAGCGGTGGCGACGACGATGATGGGAAAAGTCCCGCGCAAATCGGTAAAGAACATGAACACATACACGCCAATCGCCGAAACATAGGTCACCGATGGAAAGATCGTCGGCACAAAGATCAAGACCGACATCAGACCGCGACCGGCGAATCGCCGCCGCTCCATGGCATAGGCAGCGGGAAGGCAGATGGCGATCAGCAGCAGCGTGGCCCAGAAGGCTAGCTTGAGGCTATAGCCCAGCGCCTTGAAAAAACTGGACCAGATGACTTCTTGGAAGGCGTTGAGCGAAAAGTATCTTGGCGGGAACACGACATCGGAGGTAAAAGAGGTCAGCACCATCTGCAAGACCGGCCAGATCAGGATAAAGGCCAACACCAAGGCATAGATGTTCAGAATGATGATCAGGGCGCGAGGCAGCTTCATGGGCGACCTCCTTCGTCCTGCGTGCGCAAGTAGAGGTACATGAGGATTCCGCAGATGGCAGTGAGGATCACCCCCAGGGCCGAGGCCATGGGATAGTTGAAGAAGGGGCTCACCTCACGTTGGATCTTGTTGCTCAACCAGATGTTGTACGGGCCGATAAGGATCAGCGGCAGGGTATAGATGCCGACTGCGCCAGAGATGCTCAGGAGCAGGGCGCCCATGATCCCCTTCTTGGCCAGGGGTATGGTGACCCGAAAGATGGTCTTGAGCCAGCTCGCGCCCATGGTCTGCGCGGCCTCCTCGTACATCACGTCCACGCCGGCGATGGCGCTTCGTATCAGCAGCACCATCAGCGTCGGGATGCACATCCAGATGATCACCGCTGCCGGCGAATAAACCAGCCGCAGCGGTTCTCTGATCAGCTGCAGTGACATCAACAACCAGTTGAGTGGCCCCTGTGGGCTAAAGGCGTAAGCCAGGGCATAGATCGTAAAGATGTCACCGAATATGGGTATGAGGAAGGAGAGCTCGATAAAAGCGCTCCCGAAAGGCCTGTAGCGCGCCAGGAAATAGGCGACGGGCAGGGCCAGCAAGATGGCCACGATCGACGTGAACAAAGCGACGCCCACCGTCCAAGCCAGGCTGTTCAGATAGGCCGGGTCGCTAAAAGCCCGGGCAAAGTTTTCCATGCTGAACGCCGGCTTGGGCAGCCAGATGACGCCCCGGTAGAGTTCGCGCCGCCAGAAGGCAAAGGCCACTTGAAAGCCCACAGGCACTGCAAAGACCAGAGCCATGTAAATGAGCAGAGGGGAAAGGAGCAACACGGTGGTGCCGTGACGATGGAAAAACGTCTGAAAGCGGTTCATAGCTGAATGAGCCTCCGGTAGGTGACCTCCGAGGTTAAAGCGCACCCAAAGGGCACGCCGCCCCCGGAGGTCTGAGTGTCTATCCGCTTGAGTGCAAGTTCCCCCGCCTATATGCCCTTGACGATCCTATCGTAGGTCTTGGAGATCCACTCGGTCCTGGATGAATACCACTCCCAGTCGCACAGTAGAACCAGGCTGCCTGGATCCGCAGGGTGGAACGGCTTGGCCCAATCGGGCGTCAACTCGCGCTGCTCCGTGTTCACACCGCCGGCATATACAACGAGGTACTTGTCCTTGGTGAGATTCCAGCGGTTCAACTCGGGTCCGTTCTTGCCTTCCTTGTACCAGCCGCCGTGGATGAACTCGGTGCTGACCATCCAGTCGGTTAGGATGCGGGCGGCGACGGGGTGCGCGCAGCCCTGGATGATCTTGCACATCTCGCGGTCGGAGAGAATGCCCGACTTGGGATAGAAGGCCTGCAGGACATCATCCTGCTGGTTCCAGTCGGTGCCCAGCAGCTCGCGGGTGTAGACACCCCACAGGCCGCCCCAATAGGCCTCGCCCGTCTGGAGCAACATGCGCATCGTTGGGTCGTTGCCCATATCGCCCCACTTGAGGATTTTGTCCTCCATGTTGTCTCGCCACCACTCGATGCCGGCCTCCCACGCTTCCTCGGACCAGAGTTCGCCCTTGACGATCCCTTGCTTGATCAGCGAGTTCAGGATGCCCATGAAGACAAAGTGGCCGCGCGAATCGTTGAACGCATAGTCTACCCCTCGTCCCACCATCTCGGCGCGGGCAAGGTCGGTCCAATCCTTATAGTTGTTGACATCGACCTTGTCCTTGCGGAGGATAGCCTGCAGCCACTCGTAGCCCTGGTACATGACGCCATAGATGTTGCCGCCGTCCACCTTGGGCTCGCCGCGATAAAAGTAGGCCTCCTCGGTCTTCATCACGTTCTCGAGCAGGGGCTTGTACTGCTCCTGGTCGATGGGCTCGCCCCACTCCAGGGCCATGAAACGCGCGGTATACTCTTCCTCATTGTCCATGACGTCGATGTCTGCGTCACGGGCGTGCTTGCCAGCCGTGGGAAGCTCGAGCATCAGCGTGCCCACGCTCACGTTTTGCTTGACGAGTTTGACGGGCACGCCATACTTTCTGACGGTATACTCGGCAAACTTGGTGGGGATGACCTCGTCGATCAGGCCGGAAAAGCCCCAGGTGGTTATGTTGACCACGGCGCCTTCCTTCTCCAGCGCCTGGCGCACCTGGTCCGGCTTGCTAAAGTCGAACTCGCCCACCTGTTTGACGACGGCGGGAGCTTTCTTACAGCTCGTGATCATTGCGATGCCTGCGGCCGCTGCGGCACCCCGTAAGAAATTGCGTCGGCTGATCTTGTTTGCTGTCATGGAAATTTTCTCCTTTGAAGAGGCTGTGTGCCTCAAATCGCGCCACTTAATACTCACCACACCAACTCGACCGACTCGCACTCAAGTGTCCCCTCAGCTCGCTTCCGGCCGGGCTATCTTGGTTGAAACCGCATCGATTTGGCCACTTGAGTGTCAACAGGGCTAGACCATAGACAACCACCTCCCCTCTTTTTTGCGCACCAAGAACCGCGGGACTATACAGGGTGGTAGGGCACTGCGCTAAACTTGGGTCTTGCATTGAACGCTGTCAAACGAACAGTACGGTTCTTTTCCGTGAGATTGGAAGCTTTCGGACCCGAATCCGTCTGGGGTTTACCCCCAAAGTTGCACCAGTCTGACGTGTGTTTTGAATGAGCCGACCACCCGCCAGCTTGTGCGAAACGACCAAAGTGCCAGTAGTGTGAGGGAGTGGAGGAAACACGAGCAGCCTGCCGGAGAGATGTAGACGCGGTTTCCAACCGCGTATCTGCGCTAAGCATCGTAGAACTGCACATCGCGATTCGGAAATCGCAGCTACTGATCCTCTCCGACAGGCTGCTGGGAATTTTAGATCGGGTAGGTGTCACTGTCGGAACGCACGCGCCCCAGCCAATGACACCCCCTCAAGTTTGGTTTTGATTATATCACTGAGGTAGGGGCGCGTCAAATTTGACTGGGTGTTCTTTGGCAGCCCACCGCATAGAAGGCGTGGTTCGTTTAACAAGAAACCGGATCGAGAGTATAATCCTGTCTTGGCGTTTAGACAGCCAAGACCAACAAAAAAAGCGGCATAGCTTTTGAGAGTTGTTGCCGAATGATACAAAGGCCGTCTTTTCACGAAAATTGCCAAGAACCACAAATTGATACGCTTGGAGGTTTGCATGTCTGAATCATTGCGTTCGCTGCTGGATTTTGCCGTCGAGACAGCCTACTTGGCCGGCCGCTCTACGCTGGGCTATTTCAACGCCGGCGTGACTATCGAGTTCAAGACCGACGACACGCCGGTCACTGTCGCCGACCGTCAGGCGGAAGAGATCATTCGCCGCCGCATCGAGCGGGCCTACCCGCATCATGCCATTGTCGGCGAAGAGTTTGGCGCGCAGGAGACCCAGGGGGCCAGCCATCGCTGGTTCATCGACCCGATCGATGGCACCAAGTCTTTTGTGCGCGGCGTGCCGCTCTATGCCGTGCTGATCGGGCTGGAAATCGAGGGGCGAGTCGAGGTGGGCGCGGCCTATTTCCCCGCGCTCGACGAGATGGTCGCTGCCGCCAGCGGCGAAGGCTGTTGGTGGAACGGCCGCCGCGCCCATGTGTCGACGGTGGACACGCTGGAACGGTCGGTCATTAGCTGCACCGACGTGGGCGGGTTTATCAAATATAACCGCTGGGCCGAGTGGGAACGCCTTGCCCGCCGGGTCTACCAACGGGTAGGCTGGAGCGATGCCTACGGCTATCTGCTCGTCGCCACCGGGCGCATCGAGGTGATGATGGACCCGATCATAGCCGTGTGGGACTGCGGGCCGTTCCCGCCGATTCTGCGCGAGGCGGGCGGATATTTTGGCGACTGGCAAGGCAACGAGACGATTTACGGGCACGAGGGGCTGGCAACGACACAGACGCTGCTGCCGCAGGTGTTGGCGTTGATCAGGGGGTAGATACCGCAAATTTCTCTCGCCCACGCAGAGCGTGGGCGAGAGAAACGGCTTAATCCAGCTTGCGGAAAATCACCGTGGCGTTGTGACCGCCAAAGCCAAAGCCGTTGGACATCGCCACGCGGATGGGCGCGGCGCGCGCTTCCAACGGCACATAATCAAGGTCACATTCGGGATCAGGTGTGGTCAGGTTGGCGGTGGGCGGGATGATCCCGTTGTGGAGGGCCAGCACCGAAATCACCGCTTCCAGGGCGCTGGCGCCGCCGAGCAGGTGCCCGTGGACGCCTTTGGTCGAACTGATCGCCACCTTGTAGGCATAGTCGCCAAATACCGTCTTGATTGCCTTGGTTTCGATGGGATCGTTCAGCCCGGTGCCGGTGCCGTGCGCGTTGATGTAATCGACCTCGGTGGGCGACATTCCCGCGCTGACCAGCGCCAGGCGCATCGACTCGGCGGCGCCCTTGCCATCCGGGTCGGGCGCGACCATGTGATAGGCGTCGGCGGTGGTGGCATAGCCGACCAGTTCGGCATAGATACGCACGCCGCGCCGTTGGGCGTGTTCCAGGCTTTCGATGACCAGCGCTGCCGCGCCCTCGCCCATCACAAAGCCGTCGCGGTTCTTGTCAAAGGGCTTGCAGGCGTGTTCGGGATCGTCGTTCTGTGTCGACAGGGCGCGCATAGCGGCGAACCCGCCGACGCCCAGCTCGACGATCGACGCCTCGCCCGCACCACAGACCATCACCTCGGCTGCGCCGCGCCGAATCATTTCCATCGCTTCACCGATGGCGTGGTTGCCGGTGGCGCAGGCCGACGAAACCGAAAAGTTGGGGCCGCTGAATTTGTACTTTTCGGCCACCAGCCCGCCCGACATGTTGGTGATGATCGAGGGGACGAAAAATGGGCTGATGCTCGACGGCCCTTTTTTCAACAGCTCGTTGTGCGCGTCGATCATGGTGCGCATGCCGCCCATCCCCGCACCGATGAGCACACCCACCCGGCTGCGATCCAGGCCGGCATAGCCATCCAGCCCGGCATCGTCGACCGCCTGTCCGGCCGCGCCGACGGTGAACTGGAGCAGCATGTCGAGGCGGCGGGCCTCTTTGCGCGAGAGGTACGGTTCCGGCGTATAGTTCTTGACCTCGGCGGCAATGCGCACGCTGTACTCGGAAGCGTCAAATCGGGTGATCGGCCCCACGCCGCTGCGGGCATTGACCGCCGCATCCCACATATCGGGCACATTGTTGCCAATGGGCGACACTGCGCCCAGGCCGGTGACGACAACTCGGATCATTTTTCCTCCTTGAGAAAAAGATGGGGGTGATGACCCCGGCCTGTCGGTTGCGCCGGTGGCATCGGGTTGAAAGGATTGGGTGTATTATACCACACATGAAGCAATGATCTGTAAACACGCTTTTTAGCGTAACGATTCGATCCGATCCGGTTTGAGTATAGCATATGGGCTGGTTGAAGCGGAGCGTTTGCCCGGCGATCCGGTTTTGGGTACAATGGCTCAAGATTGAGTTGCGATCAAGGAAAGGAGTGCGAGTATGAACGAATCCAACAAAACCCACGTCGCGTTGGTCACAGGCGCGTCGCGCGGCATCGGCCGGGCGATTGCGCTGCGCCTGGCTTCGACAGGCGTGGCGGTGGCGGTGAATTACGTCGCCCGGCCGGACGCCGCCCGGGCGGTGGTCGATGAAATCCGCGCCGGCGGTGGGGTGGCCCTGGCCGTTCAGGCCGATGTGCGTTCGAGCGAAGCGGTGCGGGCAATGGCAGCGCAGGTAGAAGGCGAACTGGGCGAAATCGACATCCTGATCAACAACGCCGGCATCACCCGCGACGGGTTATTCGTGCGCATGTCCGAGCAAGACTGGCACGACGTGATCGCGACCAACCTGGACGGCGCGTTTCACTGCACCCAGGCGGTGATCCGCAAGATGCAGCGCGGGCGCTGGGGACGTATCGTCAATGTCTCGTCGCTGGCCGGGCTGGCCGGCAACGCCGGCCAGGTCAACTATGCGGCGGCCAAGGCCGGGCTGGTCGGTTTCACTCGCGCGCTGGCCAAAGAAGTCGGCTCGCGCGGGATCACCGTGAACGCGGTCGCGCCGGGATTCGTCGAGACGGACATGACCGCCGGTTTGCAGTCCGACTGGAAGGAACAGGCGCTCAAGCTGACCCCGGCCGGCCGTTTTGGCCTGCCGGAAGAGGTGGCGGCGGCGGCCGCTTTTCTGGTATCCGACGAGGCGGCCTACATCACCGGGCAGGTGATTTCCGTCGACGGTGGATTGGGGATGCGTTGATGAAAATCACTGAAATTGGCTCACCACCCAAGGACTCGTTTTTCGAGGATTTCAGGGTCGGGCATACGATGGTCACCCGAGGGCGCACCGTGACCGAGGCCGACATTGTCAATTTCGCCGGGCTGTCCGGCGATTTTCACCCCCTGCACACCGACGCGGTGTACGCAGCGGCGCATCTGTACGGCCAGCGCATCGGGCACGGTGTGCTGGGCGTGGCCATCGTGACCGGCCTGGCGATGGACCTGGGTGTGATCAACAAGTCGGTCATCGCCTTTCGCAAATTGACGGCCAAATTTTCCAGACCGGTGTACATCGGCGACACGATCTATGCGCGTTTTCTGATCGTCCGGCTCAAGCCAATGCCACCTCTGGGCGGCGGATTGGTCGAGATGGAAGTCAAGGTATTTAACCAGCGCGATGAGGTGGTGCAGACGGGTGTCTGGTCGATCGTTTCACGCGCGCGGGAGGGACAGAATGGTTGAACCCAAAGTGCCTTACAGCGGGGTGGTCGTCCTGGGCGCGCCCGACGAGGCCGGCCTGTGCGTTCGCCTCGACGCACTGTTGGCGGCGGCGCAGGCCGGCGATGTTCCGTCGCCGTGCGCTCCGTCTGCCCAGGACCTGGCCGCGCCGGAGCGCATCGCCATCGATTTTGACGGCGCGGAGACATTGATCGAGCGGGCCGGGCGCGCACGCCAGGCGTTGTCCGCCGGGCCAGCCAGCGACTGGGCGCGGCTGGAGGGGCGTGGTGTGTACCGCGGGCGCGGTGCACCGGGCAAGGTGGCTTTTTTGTTTTCCGGGCAGGGCGCGCAGTACGTCAACATGCTGCGCGAACTGCGCGACATCGATCCCGTAGTCGCCCGAACGTTTGCCGAGGCCGACACAGCGATGGCGCCGGTTTTGGGCCGTCCGCTGAGCGAATTCATTTTCGTCGATTCGGACGACAAGGCGGTGCTGGAGGCAGCGGAGGAGGCACTGCGCGACACGCGGATTACTCAGCCGGCCGTGCTGGCCGTCGACGTGGCGCTCCAGCGACTGCTGGCGAGTTACGGCGTCGAACCCGATCTGGTCGTCGGGCACAGCCTGGGCGAATACGCGGCGCTGGTGGCGGCTCAGGCGCTCACTTTTGAGGATGCTTTGCGCATAGTCAGCGTGCGCGGCCAGGCAATGACCAAAGTTGCACAGGCCGACAACGGCGCAATGGCGGCGATCATGGCCCCGTTGGAGGACGTGGAGCGCATTCTGACCAGCGTCGATGGCTATGTCATTGTCTGCAACGTCAACAGCCGCAGCCAGGTGGTCATCGGCGGGGAGACGGCGGCGGTAGAAAAGGCGGTCGCGGCTTTCGGCGAGGCCGGCTACCGCGCCGTGCCGCTGGCGGTGTCGCACGCCTTTCACACGCGCATCGTCAAGGGGGCCGCCGTGCCGCTCAGGGCGATGATCGAAGCGCAAAATGTGCACCCACCCGCACTGCCCGTCGTTTCCAACGTGACCGGCGATCTGTATCCCGCCGGGCCGGGCGAAATTATTGAGCTGCTTGGCCGGCAGGTCTATTCGCCGGTGCAGTTTGTCAGAGGGATCGAGACATTGTACGCACAGGGCGCGCGCGTCTTTGTCGAGGTCGGTCCCAAGCGCGTGCTGGCCGCCTTTGCCGAGGATATTTTGAAGGATCGCGCTGCTGCCGTGTTTGTTCACACCAATCACCCGCGCCGGGGGGCAGTGGTCAGCTTTCATCAGTCGCTGTGTGCCTTGTATGCGGCCGGGGTAGGGTAGCGAATTTCGGCGTAACTACTTTTCGACGCCCAAAGAGTGCTTTAGTCTTTTGTGATGTGAATGTCGTTGCGGGCGGCCCAGCCCGGCAGGTCTTGCCGTTGGATGGCCGCCGCCATCAGATCGGGAAACAGGTCAGGCGTGCAGGCAAAGGCCGGGATGCCCAACTCGGCCAGTTGCGCGGCGACTCGGTGGTCATACGACGGCGCGCCGCGGTCGTTCAGCGCCAGCAGCGCGATCATGGTCACGCCTGCGCCAATCAGCGTGCGGGCGCGTCCGAGCATCTCTTCCCGGTTGCCGCCCTCGTGCAGATCGCTGATCAGTACCAGCACGGTGTCCTGCGGCCGCTCGACCAATTCCTGGCAGTAAGCCAGCGCACGATTGATGTCGGTGCCGCCGCCCAGTTGGGTGCCAAAGAGAATCTCCACCGGGTCATGGGCCAGGTCGCTCAAATCGACCACTGCTGTGTCAAAGACCACCACGCTGGTCTGGATCGAACGCAGTGAGGCCAGCACTGCCCCAAATACCCCCGCATAGACCACTGATGAAGCCATCGATCCGCTCTGATCCACGCACAAGATGATGTGACGCAAGGCCGACTGCCGGTGTCCATAGCCGATGCGCCGTTCGGGGATGACGGTGCGATAATCGGGCTGGTAGTGCTTGAGGTTGGCATAAATAGTGCGCCCCCAGTCGATTTCATTCGGGCGCGGCCGCCGGTTGCGTATGGCCCGGTTCAGACTGCCGCGCACCGCCTGACGCAAGGGTTCGGCCAGGCGACGTTCCAGTTCTTCCACCACCCGGCGCACCACCAGGCGTGCGGTGTCGCGGGTCTTGTTGGGCAGTACGTTCTTGAGCGTCAGCAGCGTGGAGACCAGGTTGACGTCTGGCTGGATCTGCTCCAGCAGTTCCGGCTCGGCCAGCATTTGCTTGAGGTCGAGCCGCTCCAGCGCGTCTTGCTGCATCATTTGCACCACCGAGGTGGGAAAGTAGGTGCGAATGTCGCCCAGCCAGCGGGCCACGCTGGGCGCAGAACTGCCCAGCCCGCCGCGGCGGCCACCCTGTTGGTCGCTGCCGGACAGCGCGGCATCGTACAGCGCTTCCAGCGTTTGGTCCATCGCCAGGGAGTCGCCGATCAGCGATATGCCGGTTCCCTCGGCCTCTCCGCCGCCCAGGATCAATCGCCAGCGGCGCAGACGTTCGTCAGCGGTCAGCATAGGCTCTTACTCCCAACAATTCGGCCAGGCGAGGCAGTACAGCGTCGGCCCGTCGCAGATCGATCTCATCGCCGGCAGATTGCGCGCCGGGCGCGGTCGCGCCGTGTCGGGCGCGCTCGCCCATTTGACGGCGTTCGGGCGCGGCGAATGCCGAAAATGTGCGTCGCAAGACCGGCAGGACGGCGCTAAAGGCATCGCCGGGCAGTGTCGTCACCCACTCGTCGAGGATTGCCCACAAGGTATCGTCGTGCAGCAAGAGCAGCCCGCTGCCCCGCAGCAGCCCCTCCAGCCAGGCCGCCGATTGGGCCGGCGGGTTGGCTGGGGAGAGGGCCAGGCGCAGCCGGCGCGCCAGTTCGTCCTGGGCCAGTGCGCCTTGATCGTAGAGAATGCGGCAGCAGCGCCCGGTCAGCAGGCCGTGCAGCCCACCCTGGTCGGTCAGTTTTTCCAGTGTGGCGATCCATTCGTCGAGCAGTGCCTGGTTTTGTAGCAACGCCAGGCTTGCGTGCATGCCCTCAACGTGTGCCAGCATTTGGCGGGCTGCGTCATCGTCCAGCGAGGCGCAGGCCAGGGGCAGGCCGATGCACACACGCAGGGCCAGACTGCCGGTGACGCGCTCGATTTCGTCGCTGCTAAACGCCGGATTATTGCTCTGCTGGTGGTCGAGCCGGACGCTGCCATAGCGGACGATGCGTGCCAGCGGCGGCAGGGCGCTCATCAGGCCGGCTATGTCGCCGCTGAGGGCGGTGTGGGCCTGCAAGGCGCGCACCAGGTCTCCGGTTGCCCCACCCAGATCAGCCAGAAATATCCGTTCAAGCAGTGCAGTCACTGCGGCCAGGTCGGTGGACTGGGCGGCCTGGTGACAGGCAAAGGCCGTGGCCGCCTGGGCGACGGTATTGCCCCACATGGCCGCTTCGATCACCGCGACGGCCAGCGCCGGCTGCCACTGCACCGCCCACAACTCGTGAAAAGTGCCGCGCTGGCTCGCTGCGCCTTGTGGCTTGCCCCAAGAGATGTTCAGGATGTTGAGGCGATGCAGCAGGTGGCTGCGCGCCAGGTCGTTGGGCCGGCGCAGGTCGAGATCATACGAGCGGCGTTCGGCTTCCGGCGGTAGGCGCAGCCGTTTTTGCGCGGCGGCCAGGTCTTGCTGCAAGGGCACGGCGGCCGCGCCGGCCGCGACCGTGCCCAACCGGTCGCCGACGACCAGCCGCTGGCGGATCAACTCCAGGGGCAGGGCGTCGCCCAGGCAAAAGACGGCGCGGGTGGCCTGGTTCAGCTCGTCGAGGCCGGGGCGCGAACGACCGCGCAGGGCGGCAAGGCTTTCGGCCAGGCGCACGGCGTCGATCACCTGGGCGGCCGAGGCATCCATGTCTTCGGCGCGCAGCAGTTGGGCAGCGCGCCCCAGCCAGCGGATGGTGGTTTGCTGCGGCGTCGTCCACAGGTGTTCGTACCATCCTGGCGAGGTGATGCCTGCGCCGTAGCCGCTGGCGCGAGCAAGGTGACCGTAGCTCCAGGGCACCCAGGTGACGGACACCTTGACGCGGGGCAACCCCTTGAGCAGATCGTTGTCGGCGCGGGCCGGTGCGTTTTCGAGCAACGCTGGGGCGTGCCACGCGCCGCAGACGACGGCGATGCACGCCGCTCCCTCTTGGCGCGCCTGGCGAATGGCCTTGCGCATAGCCGCTTCGCGCAGCGGCTCCAGCGGGTCGTGCGGGGCGGCGTCCTGGCGCAGCGCCGACATGGCTTCCAGGATGGCCGGAAAAGCCTGTTCGCCGTCTCCGCGTTCTTCGATCACGCGCTCCCACCACGCTTCGCCATCTTGCATCCCGGCAGCGCGGGCCAGCGCGTCGAGCGGCGACTCGGAGGGCTGGTTATCTAGGGCGGCAGCTTGGGCTTCATCCTGTCTCAGCGCCATCCAATGCTGCTGCGGCAAATCGATAAAGCGTGTTGTAATGCCGCGTTCTATGCCGTAACACAAGGCCTGCCATTCGGGAGAAAAGACAGCAAACGGGTAAAACGCGGCTTGCTGGGGCTGGTCGGGGCGGTAGACCAGCAGGGCTACCGGCGGCTGCATGTCCGGCTGGCCGGCCAGTGCGATCAGTTCGCCGGCCTCCGGCGGCCCTTCGATCAACAGGGCGTCCGGCTGAAGCGCCTCCAACGCGGCGCGCAGGCTGCGGGCTGAGCCGGGGCCGTGGTGGCGGATGCCGAAAATGTGCGGGGGCGCGGATTGGGTCATTTCAATCGATCATTTCCCGGCACGTGCGGTACAGGTCAAGCCAGCCATCGCGTTCCTTGGCCACCGTTTCCAGATATTCAAGCCAGATGACGCGATCCTGCACCGGGTCTTTGACCACGGTGCCGGTGATGCCGGCGGCCAGGTCGGCGGCGCGGAGGTGGCCGTCGCCAAAGTGGCCGGCCAGCGCCAGGCCGCTGTTGACGACCGAGATGGCTTCGGCGGTGCTGAGGGTGCCGCTGGGCGACTTGATCTTGGTCTTGCCGTCGGTGGTGATGCCGCCGCGCAGTTCGCGGAATATCGTCACCACGCGGCGAATCTCGTCCATTGGCGGCGGCTCGGCGGGCAATTCCAACGCCTGGCTCAACGACTGGACGCGGCGCAGGACGATCTCGGCCTCTTGTTCGGCGGTAGCCGGCAGGGGCAAGATGACAGTGTTGAAGCGGCGCTTGAGCGCGCTGGATAGTTCGTTGACGCCGCGGTCGCGGTTGTTGGCCGTGGCGATCAGGTTAAAGCCCTTGACGGCCTGCACTTCCGAGTCCAGCTCGGGAATGGGCAGCGTTTTTTCCGAGAGGATGGTGATCAGCGCGTCCTGAACGTCGGCGGGGATGCGGGTCAGCTCTTCGACGCGGGCAATGCGCCCGTTTTGCATGGCACGCATCACCGGGCTGGGCACCAACGCAGTAAATGACGGCCCTTCGGCCAGCAGGCGGGCATAGTTCCAGCCATAGCGGATGGCTTCTTCACTGGTGCCGGCCGTTCCCTGCACCATTTGGGTCGAATCGCCGGAAATGGCCGCGGCCAGCATCTCAGCGACCCAGGTTTTGGCCGTGCCGGGGACGCCAAAGAGCAAGAGCGCCCGGTCGGTGGCCAGGGTGGCGATGGCGATCTCGATCAGGTGGCGGCCGCCGATGTACTTGGGCGATACCTCAAAGCCGTCGTCGAGCCGACCAGCCAGGATAAAGGTCGCCACGGCCCAGGGCGAAAGCCGCCAGTTTGGCGGGCGCGGGCGCACGTCGGTGCGGGCCAGTTGGGCCAGTTCTTCGGCAAACTGCTGCTCGGCGTGTTGGCGCAAAATGGTTTGTTCGCTCATCGAGAATGCTCCTGGATTTATTTTTCCATAAAGGCTTTGGCCATGCGGGCGCGAAAATGCAAGACGGTGAAAAATCGGTCGATCTGTTTCTGCCACGATTGCGTTTCCGACCAGCCATGCTCGGTCTGGGTAGCCAGTGCGGGATCGGCATAGAGGGCGAAATCGGGCAGGCTGCTCCGCCAGCGCCATACGCTGCTGCCGGTCAGGGCGGACATTGGGCGCAGCACGTCGAGCATAGCCTGGGTGAAATCTCTCCCCCAGGGCCGGCGATGGTTTTGAATCAGGCTATGCAGTATGACCTTTTCCTCCAGACTGCCTCCGGCGCGCACCAGGCCGGTCAGCCAGGTTTCCAGCCGCTCTCGCGGCACAGATTGGACCAACTCACCGGTATCGGATGCCTGGTAAGGCGACTGGACGAGTGACAGGAGTGGATCGCCGCAGCCACTCCAGTGCTGCAAGACGACTTTGGCCCAGTCGCCGTCGTGATGGCGGGCCGCTGCATGTGCCCAGCCGGTGACCAGTGCGTCGGCATGCTCGGTTTGGGCGGCCAGGGCGATCAACTGTGCGGACGACAGCCGAAGGGTATCCGTCCAGTAACCGGGCGGCACGGCGGCAATCGTCTGTGCCAGCCACCAGGCGCGTTTGCCCATGCTGGAAGGCGGTTTTTCGTCGATGCCGTCGCGGGCCATATCCGACGTGCAGGCCTGGGGCAGGATCACCTTGAGGCGCGGCGCGCGCAGCAGGCCGCCCCGCTCAAGGGTCAGCAGGGGTTTCAGCCGCTCTTCTGCCCGCCGCGCCAATTGGGAACCGGGCAGCCGGGCCAGCAGGTCGGCGGCGGTGGCACGCACCTGCTGGCCCCGGTCATCAAGCAGACTCTCGAGGAATGGCTCGTCGGCAGCGTCGAGACCAATGGCGAATGTTTGGGCAAAACGGGCACGGTTGGCGACCGCGTCTTGCTTCCAGGTGGCGGCGACCAGCTCGCGGGCGAGGGCGGGATCGGTGGCGCGCACCTGGCACAGCAGGATGGCACGCACCGCTGCTGTGCCGGTTGTCCAGCGTGTCTGCACGGCTTGCGGATCGGCGGGCAAAATCAGCCACTGCCAGTCGGTGTGTTGGGCAGCCAGCCAGCGGCCGCGCTGGCCGAGCAGCGGCACGAGCAGCGGGCGCAGGTCCTCTTGTCGCCAGGCCAGATCGAGCAGGTCGGGCAGGTAGCGGTGCGGCAAGATGGGCTGCGTGGGCGACGATAGCGCGATCAACCGTCGCAGCCATTCTTTGAGCAGCTCCTGGGCCTGGCCCACATTGCTGTCGCGGCCGCCAGACGGTGACAGATCGGACAGGATTTCGGCCAGGCAGGCGGCGGCGGGCGGCGGGCAGGTGGGCGCGGTGTCGTGTGGTGCGGGCAGTGGGCGCGGCGTGTGTGCGAGGAGCGGCTGCATGCCGGCCTGCCGCCAGACGTGGACGACGGCGGCCATCGACAGCAGTCGGCCTTCCGGCGGCCGATCCGGCAGTTGGGCCAACAGCGCGTCGAGTGAGCTGCCCGTGGCGCCGGGAGCAGGCAGAGGGGCGCGCGCGGTGCCCAGCAGGGCTGTCGAAACGAGTTCGTTCCACACTTTCATCGAGTCGTTCACTCCATATCGATCAATGTCTGTCCGTCCCACACGCTCAACAAATCCAGTTGCGCGCCATCCCACTCGCCGATCAGGGTGAGCGGGTTTCCTCCGCTGAGGGCCAACAGCCGCCAGCCCTGGTCGGAAGAAAAAGAGAGTGGCAAGAGGCGATCCTCTCCATCGCGGGCCATCCACCCGTCGCCGTGTGGTTGCGGCAGAACCCGATCCAGAGGCATCAGGAAGCGGTCGAGCCAGGGGTTGCCGGCCAGGGCGGCGGCGAAAGCGTCCAGTGCAGCCCGGATGGAGGGATAGCCGGTCACAGCCTGGATCGGCGAGATGGCTTGCTGCTGGCGGATCAGAGCGCGCTGCGGCCAGGCGCCGCACCAAAAAACCAGCTCGGCGTCCAGGGCCAGGCCGGGGGCCAGGCTGTGCTCAAAAGTGCGACCCGGCGAGGCAAAGTCGAGCAGCAGCGCGGCCTGCCGCCGCTGTTCGCCCCACAACCAGATGGAACGGACCAGCAAAGGGTCTTCGATGGAGGTGCGCTGTCCGAGCGCCAGCCAGCGATCGGATACGCCGGGCAGGGCGAGCAGGTCGGCCTGTTCTTGCGTCCAGCCGATCTGCGAGCGGATTTCTTCTTGCAGGTCTTGGGGGAGGGTATCCAGACGTTGAAAGGCCTGGATCAGCAGGTCGAGTTGAGACAGGGCCGCCAGCAGTCGGTCGGGCCATTGAGGGTGTACGCCGTCGCTTCGGCCGCCGACCAGGATGGCCGGCAGGTGACGCACCCGGCGGGCCAGGCCGGGCGCTTGCGCATCGACCAGCCGGGCGGCCTGAGTTTCCCAGAACGAGCGGGGTTCGTTTTGCAGGTCGCCCAGCCCACGGCGGATAAGGTCCTGCAGCCACAGCGACAGCGCGTCGATACCCTGCTGCACACGTTGCATACGCGTCTCGGCGCGCCGGGTCTGGGGCCGGGCTTCGCCGGTCGCGCCGGCTTTATTAGCCGCTGCTGCTTTTTTCTCTGCTGCGGCTGATTTTTTGGCCGCCGTGGCTGCCTTTTTGGCGGCTTGTTCTGCCCGCCTGGAAAGCCACTGCGTCACCCATTCGGGTGGCTCGGCGGCAGGCAGCATGCCGGGATTCGCCTGAGCCAGCAGCAGCAGCCCCAACGCGTGCTTGCAAGGATGCTTGTAACTGGGGCAACTGCACTTAAAAGCCGGGCTGCCACTGCCGAAATCGACGATCACCTCATAGGGCGATTGGCCGGAGCCTTTGTATTGGCCCCATATCGCCTGCTCAGAGCAGGCCAGGGCCTGCCACTTGGCCGGGCGGGCCAGGCCGCGCGCCGATTTAGCGGCCTGCCCGTCAGGCGCGAGGGCCAGGATGTCGCTGACGGACAGCGTCAATGTAGCGGTAATGGACATGGATGCAATCTCGCAAGTTTCAACGGTTCAAACGTGGGGCGTATCCCTGTCGGGTTTGCATTATATATGCTTTGTCTTGTATTGACAAGAATGTTATTTGCAAGCGGTAATCACGAAATCTTTTTTGCCAGTTGATGGCAACGAATGTATAATGAGGCCAAGCCTTAGTTTCGTATCAGAGGATCAAGTCAGCAGGTCATTCGGGGGTGAGAGAAAGAATATGGCTCGTGTTGTGCGTCGTGTGATCTGGGCCGGCATCGCAAGCAGTGCGATTGTCGGTCTGGGGCTTTTGTTGCAGCCCATATTGGCCGCCGGAGAACCCGAATCGCCGCTGCTTGATGAGGCGCACTGGCTCTGGCTGGATGCCGGCGAACCATCCTGGCCGGATGAGCATCCAGACGAAAGTCGTGTGGTCGAAAAGCCGGATACGGTGTATTGGGACACCGTCGTGTTCCAATTGTGTCCCGATCCGGGCCGGGCTGCCCGCTATACCGCCGGCAAAGCCGATGTCTGCTTGTTCAACGATTCTGATGTCGTGCGTACAGATCGAGAGGTGGTCTTTGGTTTCAACCACGCCGGGAATGGCGGCGTCCTGGTTTTGAGCGCTAAGGGTGATGCCCCCAGGCAGTTTGGGGTCAGTCCCGGTGATGCGAACCCGACCTGGCCGTTCGAGGCACTGATCCCCTCTGGTCCCAACCCGGCGCTCGATTTCCTGGTGGAGCACAAAGAGACGATCGAGACTCTGACCGAGGGGACGGATGTTCCGGCCATTATGGTCGCCGCCGGCGTGATGCGCCAGGCGCCTGGAGATTGGGACGATTTTGCATCCACTTTTTTCAAGTGTAATTTCCTCGACTGCAATCCTTCTGTAGGTATTGCCCAGATCACGCCGGGTGAAGTCGAAAGGTTTGTCGACACCACATCGGAGCGCCGGGAAATTATCGACGAGTTGAGAAATGACGACCAGTTTTCTGTTGAAATGATGCACGCCAAACTGGTCGATGCCCGGACAAGATTCGACAAGGTGGCCCAACGGCTTGGTGTGATGCCATCGGCGACGGATTATTTTGTTATGTACGCTATTGCCCAAAACGGGCTTTGTGATCCGGTCATGGAACTGGCCCTGACCCAGGGCTGGGAAGCCGTGCTGAAAATGGATGACGAATCTGCGGCCTGGAACGTCTGGCTTATGCACGGCGGTGGCTATGCGCGCTGGCACGTCAGAGAAGTTGCCTGGCATACCAGAGAATTGGTATTTTTGGGGTACGACCTGCCGGACGACGTAGATTTGGATCTTGTAGCGCAGTTGGGCAGTGTGCCGTGAGGACGAGACTTGAGGCACGCGGCCAAAGCATTTGTGGGTTGAGCCAGTCGAAACCAATCACATTTGACAAATCCAACGTTCGCTTGTATAGTAGAGTCTGGTTAAGATTTGATAGACAAGTTTTGTCATTGATTCGAGTTTATGGACGATCTAGATCCCGACCCAGACTTATCTGAGTGTCGTTGCAACTGCATATTGGGGCCAAACAACAGAACTAACGACTGGGAGTTTGACGCTCTCGGTCGTTAGTTTCTGTTGTTTTTTGTTTCTATTGTGTTTTGAAGAAGGGGAGAAGGTTTTCACATGGGAAAAGTACGCCGTCTGGTATTGGACACACTCAAGCCGCACGAGCCGTCGATCATTGAATTGGCGAAGAGCTTGAGCAAACTGCCGGGGGTGGAGGCGGTCAACATCAGCATTTACGAAATAGATCGCAAGGTTGAAAACGCCAAGATCACCATTGAAGGCAGCGACATCAGTTTTGAAGAGGCAAGCCAGATCATTCTCGAGGCCGGCGGAGCGATCCACTCAATCGACGAAGTGGTGGCTGGCAAAATCATCATCGATGATGCAAACACGCTTCAAGATCCACGGCAGATGAACTGAGCCTTTTTTCGGCTTGACGTGAGAGACTTTTTTTCAGGAGACCCAGAGGTAGGTACAAATGAATCCGCTGCGTAAGCAAATTGACACATTGCGCGAATACAACGAAATTTCCGAAGCCGGGCTGATCGCGCGCCGGGCTTTTGTAAACAACTCATTCGACGGCGTGCTGACCATGATCGGCGTGGTGATGGGCAACATGGCCGTTGGTGTCCAGGATGCCAAAGTGATCCTGGTCACCGGGCTGTCAACCGCGTTTTCGATCGGCATTTCGGGAGGCTGGGGCGCTTATCTCGCCGAATCAGCCGAACGAGAGCATGCCCTTGAAGAACTCGAGCAGGTCACGTTGACCGACCTCCAGAACACGAAAATCGGCAAGGCCTCGCGCATGGCGGTCAAAGTCGTTGCCGCCGTCGATGGCCTGTCGCCTTTTGCCGCGGCGCTGGTGGTGGTCCTCCCTTTTTTCTTTGCACCGCTGCTGCCTTCGATCCAATACGCCTACTATATATCCATTGCCCTGGCGTTGCTGTCTCTCTTTGGGTTGGGCATCTTTTTGGGGAACGTGTCCAGGCGCAATATGTTCGTATCGGGGCTTAAGACCAGCGTTGCCGGGCTGGCTTGTATGGGGCTGAGCTTTTTTCTAGAGTGGGTGTCCTGAATCATTCAGGACACCTCTCTTTGTGCCCGCATCATTTCTCCGGCTGCCACTGCTGCGCGTTATGGTGCAGGCTGTCCAGCGCTTGCCAATGCTGCTCGATCGCCGTGCGCCCTTGCGTGGTGAGGCGCACCATGGTATTGGGCTTTTTCTTGATGAACTGCTTTTCGATCTCTACCAACCCGGCGTCTTCCAGCCTGGACAGGTGGGTGGAAAGATTGCCTTTGGTCAGTCCCGTCAGGCGTTGGAGGAACACGAAATCGGCACTCTGACATGCGGAAAGCGCGGTCAGCAAAGCCAGGCGGGCCGGTTCGTGAACAACCTTGTCGAGGCTGGCCAGTGCTTCAAATGCTTCGCTCATGGTTCCACCTGCGCCAAATTTTCGAGGTTGCGTACCAGCACCATGTGGCCCAGCAGGCTGTTAACGATCATGGTGATGCCGAGTATAATCGTCGAGATGCTGCCGCCGAGCAGGTCAAACCAGTGACCATTGGCTGGAAGGCCGGTCAATGGCAGCAACGAAAGCACCACCAAGATCGCCGCAGTGACCACATAGTGGATGGGAAGGCGATCCATCATCCACCAGCCGATCAAGTAAGTTGCTGCGAAAATCAGCCCCACCACGCTGATCGGCAGACGTCGCATGCCATCTATCATGATGCCAATGTATGTAATACCGAGAAAAGCAGCAACGCCCAGCACTTCGAGCAGACGGTTGCGCGGCGGCAGTTTTTTGACCCACCCAAAGGTGCGGTCATAATAGTTGCCGACCAGCGCCGTCAGGACAAACACCACGGCAAGACCAGGCACCAAAAGCAAGCATTGATAATCCAGGCGTCCTTGCGGCAGGCCCATGATCGGGTTCACTGCACCGAACGCCAGTATCCACAACGATACCGGCAGCATCCTGAGTCCCTGAAGACCGCGATAGTGAGCGGCAAGTTGGCGAATCTTGAGCATGTCTGTCATTTTCTCTCCCTGGTTTGCAATAGAATTTGGTTTGCGGCGCAAACCTTTTATGCATTATACAATGGTTTTTCGTATTTGTCAAGCACCAGTTTGTGTTACAAACCATAATCCAGTGTGCCCGACTTCACGTTTTGACAATTCCCCGATCTTGTGTTAGTCTTTTGGCTATTCAAACTGCTGCCCGTATCCAACCTCAAATACTATGAAAAAACAATACTATATCCTTTTAGCCTCGGTTGCTGCTGCACTTGGCTTCTGGCTCATGCATGCGGCGCTTGACTATTTGTTCAGCGGGCAAGATTCGCTGTGGAACTTGCTCATTCTGGCCGTGCCGCTGCAAGACCTCTATGTGCGCCTCCTGGTGCTGGTTCTGTTTTTGCTTTGGGGCGTCGCGCTCGCCTACATCGTTGCCCGGCAAGATTGGGCCGAAGCGACTGCTCACCAGCACGAGGCGCTGTATCACCAGTTGTTCCATACTTCTCCTGTGGGCACCCTCTTGTACGATACCGATTTGCGCGTGACCGACTGCAATCAGGCGCTGATCGATTTCCTTGCCTCCTCGCGCGAACGGATCATCGGCCTCGACCTGAACACGCTGCGCGATCAGAGTGTCCTTCCGGCTTTGCGCGCGCCGCTGGAAGGGCGTTCGGCCACGTTCGACGGTTTGTATCGCGCCACGACCAGCCCGGCCGAGCGCTGGCTGCTGGCGCAGGCGTTTCCATTAAGCGGGTCAGATGGAGGCGTGCAGGGCGGTGTGGCGCTCGTCCAGGATGTCACCGTCCACAGGCAGGTGGATGAGCGAATCCATCACCTCAACGCGGTGCTGCGCGCGATTCGCAATGTCAATCAGTTGATCACCCACGTGCGCGACCGCGACCAATTGATTCGCGACGCCTGCCGCGAGCTGATTGAGACGCGCGGCTATTATGATGTGTGGATTGTCTTGCTGGACGGATCGGGCAGTGTCACCGCCAGCGCTCAGGCCGGGTTGGACGATCACTTTGCCGATTTTCTGGAACACCTGCGCGATGGGCTGCCAGTTGCCTGCATCCGGCGGATCATGGCCCAGGTCGATTCGACGATTGCCCGGGCGGAGGCCTTTCCGGACTGCCAGGACTGCCCGCTTTTTCCCAATCACCGCGATTTTGGCACGCTGCTCGGCCGCCTGCAATACGGCGATTCGGTCTATGGCCTGGTGTCCGTATCGCTGCCAGGGTACCTGGCCCTGGAAATGGAAGAACGAGACCTGTTCGGTGAGGTCGTCGGCGACATTGCGTTTGCCTTGTACAGCATCGAGCAGGAAGAGCGGCGGCAGCGCGCCGAGGATGCCATCGTCTGGGAAGCCAACCTGAACGCGGTTTTGGCCGAACTGGGGCGGATTTTGATCTCGCCCCATTCAATCGAGGAAATCTCAAACCTGGTGCTGGAAAACGTCCGCGAGCTGACCGGCAGTCCGGACGGCTATGTCGGCTATGTCGAGCAGTGGAGCGGGCGTTTGATTTGTCCGGCGTTTGCGCAAAATTCGGCGCCGGTGTGCCCGCAAGAGCAGTATACGTCTCATCCTCAATCGCTGGAGGGACTCTGGGGCTGGGTGTTGACCCAGCGCATGCCGTTGATGACCAATGATCCGGCCAACGATCCGCGCTCGACCGAGCTGCCCCCCTCACATCTGCCCATCCACCGCTTTCTGGCCGTGCCGGTGCTGGCCGATGGCCGGCTCATCGGCCAAATTTCGCTCGCCAACGCCAGCGGCGATTACACTCCGCGCGAGATGGACGTGGTGCTGCGGGTCGCCGACCTGTATGCGATGGCGATCCAGCGCAAGCGGCTTGAGGAGCAGCTGCTTCAGGCGCAAAAGATGGAGGCGGTGGGGCGGCTGGCCGGCGGCATCGCCCACGATTTCAACAACCACCTGACGGCGATCACCGGCTATTCGGAGCTGGTGCTCAATGAACTGGGCGATGCCAATCCGCTGCGCGCGGATGTGGTGCAGATTCACCAGGCAGCGGCGCGGTCTGCGTCGCTGACACGGCAGCTGCTGGCGTTTAGCCGGCGGCAGGTGCTCGAATTGCAGCGCCTGGACCTGAACCTGGTCGTCGAAGGGATGGTGCCCATGCTGCGCCGGCTCATCCGCGAAGATGTCCGCCTGATCGTCGAGCCGCAGCCGGAGCCGTGTGAGGTCGACGCCGATCCGGGCCAGCTCGCGCAGATGGTGATGAACCTGGTGGTCAATGCGCGCGACGCACTGCCGGAGGGCGGGCAGATCGTCATTCGCATCCAGCATGTCAGCGCAGACGAGCGTCCGATGATGCACCGGGACATCCTGCCGCCCGATGAATACGTCGCGCTGTCGGTGATCGACAATGGGATTGGGATGGACGAAAACACGCGCGCGCATCTCTTTGAGCCGTTTTTCACCACCAAGCCCACCGGCAAGGGCACCGGTCTGGGGCTGGCGACGGTGTACGGCATCGTCAAGCAGAACGGCGGCTATATTTTTGCCGACAGTGAACCGGAGCATGGGTCGACTTTTGTGGTGTACCTGCCGCGCGCCCGCCGGAGCGCGCCAGCAAGCAACGAGCCGGCCGCGGCCGCCGCCGAATCGCTGCGGGGCAGCGAGACCGTGCTCATTGTGGAAGATGAAGATGCGGTGCGCATCCTGGCCCGGCGCGTGCTGCAACGACACGGCTATACCATCCTGGAGGCGCGCGACGCGGTCGAGGCGTTGGGGCTGTGGTCGCAATATGCAGAACGAATTCACTTGTTGTTGGCCGACCTGGTGATCCCAGGCGGAATCAACGGCCGGGCGCTGGCCGAGCGGCTGCAGCGCGAGTGCGGAGCGCTCAGGGTGCTCTATATGTCCGGCTATACCGAAGACATCGTCGCCCATCATGGCGTGCTGGAGCCGGGCATTCACTTTATCGCCAAGCCGTTCACGTCGAGCGGGCTGGCGCGCAAGGTGCGGCACGTGTTGGACGTGGAGAGGTGCGAATAGTGAACTCTTGTCTGGGGGCCAGGCGAAACGAATTTGACAAAACCGGCAAATTCCGGTATGCTCTCCTGACTTGGCCCCAGCCGGAAACGAAATTGGCACCAGGTGATTTGATGCCCTGCCAGGAGGAGATGACTTGAATCGGCCCATGCCCACCCGCTTGCTGTTTGCTGTTTCGTGCGTTATCCTGATGCTGATTGGCCTGACCTGGAACGGCTGTACCGCCCAGGTCGCGCCGACCTCCACCCCGACCAAGACCCCGACCCTTATTCCGACGGCGACACAGACCCCGACACCAACGGCGACCTGGACGCCGACTCTGACTCCGTTGCCCAATACGCCGACACCCACCGCGACCGAGGTCCAGATCGCCGCCGTGACGCCCACCCCGACCTGGACATATACACCCGAACCAACCGCGACATCGACGCTGACGCCGACGGTTGAGGTGGTCGTTCAGCAGCCGGCCGCAAAGGCTGCTGTGGTTCCTACGGCGACCCCCAACCCCGCGCCGCCGTCCGGCGAGATGCCGGCGCCGCTGCCAATGGGCGGCGACATCAACCCCTTGACCGGCCTCAGAGTGAATCCGGCCAACCTGAACCGGCGGCCGCTCGGCATCCGCATTCCCAACTTTCCCGTCGATGCACGGCCGCAATCGGGCCTCAGCCTGGCCGACGTGGTGATCGAGCACGAGACCGAGGCCTTTCTGCCGCGCCTGACAGCGATTTTTTGGGGCAACGATGCCAGCCTGGTGGGGCCGATTCGCAGCCTGCGCCTGCCGGACGGCGAGTGGATGCCCATTTTCAAGGCGATCCTCGTCGCTTCGGGCGGCCATCCGGGGGTCAAGATTCGCATCACCCAGGGCAAGGCCTGGGCGGCCGGCTACCAGCGCATCATTTGCCCGGAAGAACCGTTTACCGATGGCGGCGCGCAGTATCGCCTGCCCAACAAAAAGGCCCGTTACGAGCTGACCATGTACAGCGACACGCCCAGCATGTGGAGTGTCGCCTCGGCGCGCGGGATCAACCAGCGGCCCGATTTTCACAACATGTTTGTGTTCAGCGATTCGCCGCCCGGCGGCGGGCGCGAGGCCACCCACCTGAAAATTGTGTACAAGCCCTCCTATGCGGTTGCCGAGTATCGCTACAATGCTGCGACGCGCACCTACCGGCGCTTTGATCTGGGCGCTGCGACCATCGATGAATTGAACGGCCAGCAAATCGCCCCGGCCAATGTTATCGTGTTGTACGCCAACCACTACAACAGCGACATTCTGACCGATACGCACGATCCCAACAACCCGTATTATGCGGTCACCATCGAAGTGTGGGGGCAGGGCACGGCCAAGCTGCTGCGCGATGGCAAGGTGTACGACATTCGCTGGGAACGCCACAATGCGCAGCAAGAGAGCGATCGGCTGATCTTTGTCGACGAGCAGGGCAACCAGGTCCCGTTTCGCCCCGGGCAAACCTGGATCCAGGTGGTGCGGCCGGATGCCAATCTGACCATTGATTGATTTCGCGGCGTCGCCATGATATAATGTGTGCATTCCGGGTGCAATGGCGCACCCCCAAATCGAAAACAAGGAGGTTTTTGATATGTCCGAGTTTGATGGACAGTACACAACCGATTGGTCAGGCGTCTTGGCCGAGCGTACGCAGCACATCACCGGATCGATCATCCGCGCACTGCTCAAAATCACCCAGCAGCCCGATGTCATTTCCTTCGCCGGAGGACTGCCGGCTTCCGAGTTGTTTCCGGTGCGCGAGTTTCGCGAGGCCTGCGATTTCATCTTGAGCGAAGTGCCGGAGCGCGCTCTGCAATATGGCGTCACCCAGGGCTACATGCACCTGCGCGAATATCTCGCCGAAAAGGTGCAAAAGTACGGCGTCCCGGCGACCACCGACAATACGCTGGTCACAAACGGCTCCCAGCAGGCGCTCGATCTGATCGGGCGCACTTTTATCGATGATGGGGATATCATCGTCACCGAATGCCCCACTTACCTGGGCGCGATCCAGGCCTGGCGGCTGTACAATCCCACTTTTGTCACCGTTCCCATCGACCAGCAGGGGATGCGGGTCGATTTGATCGAGGCGGCGCTGGAAGGCCGAAAACCCAAGTTCATCTATGTGCTGCCCAACTTTCACAATCCGGCCGGCACCACCTTACCCCTCGATCGCCGGGAAAAGCTGGTCGAGATTGCCGCCAAACTCGGCGCGTTCATCGTCGAAGACGACCCCTATGGCGAGCTGCGCTTTGAAGGGCAGGACGTGCCGCCGATCGTCTCCCTGCACAAAGAAAACGTCCTTTACCTTTCTACCTTTTCCAAAACGCTGGCCCCGGGCATCCGGCTGGGCTGGATCATCGCTCCTGAAGCTGTCACCAACAAACTGGTCTTGACCAAAGAAGGCATCGACTTGCACACCAGCACTTTTGTCCAGTACGTTGCCGACGACATTTGCCAGCGCGGCATTATCAGACGCCACGTCCAAAAGATTCGCAACGCCTACCGCGAGCGGCGCGATGTGATGCTCGCCGCACTGGAACGCGAGTTTCCCGCAGGATCGACCTGGACGCACCCCGAGGGCGGGCTGTTTTTGTGGGTCTGGCTGCCCGAGCAAATCGACGCCGAACAGCTTTTCCACAAGGCGTTGGAAGAAAAAGTGGCTTTTGTGCCCGGATACGCATTCTATCCCAACGGCGGCGGGCGCAACACGATGCGGCTGAATTTTTCGTGTATGGGGCCGCAGCACATCGACGAGGGCATTCGCCGGCTGGGGCGGGCGATCAAGCGCGAATTGGGTTCGTCTTGACATTGTGGGGGAGCGGAATGGCAAACAAGATCGATCGGCGGCGATTTTTGGTCAGTTCGTCCCTGGCCGCAGGCGGGGCGCTGATGCAAGCCTGCGCGCCCAAACTGACCCCGCTGTGGACGCCCACCGCCGTCGATGCCACGGCGACGCCTCCCGCTGCTGAGACGATCACACCTGCCCCCGGCCCCGCCGACATTGTGCTCACCTTTTTACACACCAACGACACCCACGGACACCTCGCCCCGTTTCGCATCCTCGATTTCCCCGACCCGGTGGGCGGTATGGCTCGCCGGGCGACCGTGGTGCGGCAAATCCGCGAGCAGTCGGCGCACGTGCTGCTGGTCGATGCCGGCGACGTTCACCAGGGCTGTCTGCTGGCCGACGCCTTTCAAGGCGAGCCGGACATCGAGCTGATGAACGAGCTCGGCTATGTGGCCATGGGGCTGGGCAATCACGACCTCGATTACGGCTTGCAGACGCTGCTCCGACGCCGCGACGCGGCTTTTTTCCCCATCTTGAGCGCCAATCTGTTCGATGCCGAAAGCGGCGAACGTCTGCTCGAGCCGTATACCATCGTCGAAGCGGGCGGCGTCAAGATCGCTTTGACCAACCTGGCCGGCCCGGATTGGCCGCACATCGTCTCCGCCGAACTGGCGGCGGCGCTGCGTTTCGCCGATCCCATCGAAACGGCGCGCGAGTTGATCCCGCAGCTCAGAACCCAGGCCGACCTGGTGGTAGTGCTCGGACACCAGTATCTCAAGGACGATTACGCCCTGGCCAGCGCCGTGCCGGGAATCGATGTGATTATCAGCGCGCACGAACACGCCAAATTGGACCAGCCCATCCAAATCGGCGGCACGCTGATCGTTCAAGATTATCAGTGGGGAGCCTACCTGGGCCGGCTCGACGTGGCCGTCAGCGGCGGGCGGATCACCAGCTATGCCTGGGGGTTGATCCCGCTGACCGCCGACATCCCCGCCGATCCTGGCATCGCCGCGCGTGTGGGTATGTTGGAAGCCGAACTGCGCCAGATGTACCCCGAACGGTTCGAGGTCATTGGCGAGGCGGCTGTCGACATTGCCGACCGGGACATTCGCTTCCGCGAAGCGCCGCTGGGCAACCTGGTCTGCGACGTGGTCCGCGCGCAAGCTCAGGCCGAAGCCTGCGTCCTTCCCGCGCTGACTGTGCTCAATTCGCTTTTTGCCGGACCGCTCACCGTGCAGGATGTCTATGACGCACTGCCCTATCCCAACGACATTCTCCGCGTCCGGGTGAGCGGCGAACAGCTCCAGCAAATTCTCGACGTCGCCGCATCGGGCAGCGGCACGGGCAGTTTTGTTCAGGTCAGCGGCTTGCAGTTTCACATTTGGGGCGGCGTGGCCACCGATATTATGGTCGGCGGCCAGCCGCTCGATGCGCGGCGCGTCTATACCCTGGCGACGACCGACTATCATACATACCGGGCCGTCGATTACCGGGCGATCTTTGGCTCCGTGTCCGAGATCGAGCGGACGGGTACGACGGTCAAGGAGGCCATGATCGCCCACATTCGCGCGCACAGCCCCGTATCGGCCCGCGTCGACGGGCGCATCCTGGTCGAAGAAGCCCGCTCGCGTCAGGGCCGCGCGGCGGCGCGATCCAGGCGGCAGCCGGCTCCGGCCCAGGTTGCTCTGGCTCAAGTATAGCCTTGTCAGGCACGGGGCGCGCCCGACTCTTCAAAAATCTGTCTCTGGGCTGAAACACACCCCGATTCAAAGCCGATTTGCCATGCTGGCCATTTTGAGGTAAAATAGCACGCGAGGATGAAATGACGGCACACACTGTTTTTTCTCTCATTTGGCGACGACGAACTCAACGGGGCTGATGGCCTGTCTGGGTCGATGTGCTTTGCACTCGCTAGGTTCAACAGCCCTCCATTTTGGAGGGCTGTTTTTGTTTTCAGAGTTTGACCATGTTCACAATGAAACCCAATAATCGACGACGATGCGGCCAACCTTCCGACCCCTAGTCTGGAGGCGCTTTGTGCTGCTTGTCGATGATGTTCAAACAGCCGGCTTTCCAACAGGGAAGCCGGTTTTTTGTTATTTGAGGAGGAAACGATGTCTGGAACCTATCAATTTGACGTGATGATCAAGCAAACGTACGAGGGCGAATACCTGGCCGCGATCCCGGTACTGCCCGGCTGCATCAGCACCGGCAAGACGGTAGACGAGGCCCGGAACAAGGTCGTCGAGGCGGCGCGCTGCTACTGCTGGAACATGCTCGAAAACGGCGCGTCGATCCCGCAGGTCGTCGCCGGGCAACCTACGGTCAAGCAGGTTTCGATCCGGCTAGGGAGCGCGCAGGAATGAGCGACATCAACAAAATCGTCCTGGCCTATTCCGGCGGTCTGGACACGTCGGTCATCGTGCATTGGCTCCGGCAGCATTATGACGCCGAGATCGTCACCTATACCGCCGATCTCGGCCAGGAAGAAGAACTTGCCGGGCTGGACGCCAAGGCGCGGGCCAGCGGCGCATCCAGGGCCTACATCGAGGACATTCGCGAGGAATTTTTGCGCGATTACGCTTTTCCGACCATGATCGCCGGCGCGATTTACGAGCGCCAATACCTGCTGGGTACCTCGTTTGCCCGCCCGATTACCGGCAAGCGGCTGGTCGAAATCGCCAACCAGGAAGGCGCCGACGCCATCGCCCACGGCTGCACCGGCAAGGGCAACGATCAGGTGCGTTTCGAATTGGCGGTCAAGGCGCTCAACCCCCGGCTCAAGGTCATCGCGCCGTGGCGGGTGTGGGACATCCGTTCCCGCGAGGACGCGCTCGATTACGCGGCCCAACATGGCATCCCGGTCACTTCCAGCCGCAAGTCGATTTACAGCCGCGACCGCAACATCTGGCACATGAGCCACGAGGGCGGCCCGCTGGAAGACCCCAGCCAGCCACCGCTGGACGATTTGTACGTGCTCACCGTCGCCCCCGAAAAAGCGCCTGATGAACCTGCTTACCTGTCGGTCGATTTCGTGCAGGGCTTTCCGGTCGGCCTGGATGGGGTCAAGATGAGCGCCACCGACCTGATGCTCAAGCTGAACGCGCTGGGCGGCGCGCACGGCGTGGGGCGGCTCGACCTGGTTGAAAACCGCCTGGTGGGGATGAAATCGCGCGGTGTCTATGAGACGCCCGGCGGCGCCATTCTCTACACTGCACACCGCGCGTTGGAAACCTTGTGCCTCGACCGCGACACGATGCACTACAAGCACCTCGTCGCCGAGCGGTTTGCCGAGTTGGTCTACTTTGGGCAGTGGTTCACGCCGCTGCGCGAGGCGCTGTGGGCCTTTGTGCAAAAGACGCAAGAGCCGGTCACGGGCACAGTCAAGGTCAAGCTTTACAAGGGCAGTTGCACGCAGGTGGGCATCACCTCGCCGCACTCGCTCTACCGCGAGGATTTGGCTACCTTTGGCCGCGACGCGGTCTACAAGCAAAGCGACGCCGAAGGGTTCATCAATCTATTTGGCCTGCCGCTGACCGTGCGCGCATTGGTCGACATGGAAAAAGGCTGAATCATGGGCAAACTGTGGGGCGGGCGGTTCAGTGTGGACATGGACGCGCTGATGGCGCGGCTCAATGCTTCCATCGATTTTGACCGGCGCATGTACGCCGCCGACGTTCGCGGCAGCCAGGCCTACGCGCGCGCGTTGGTTGGCGCCCATGTGCTGACGGAGGCCGAGTGCGCCCAGATCGTCGATGGGCTGGCGCGGGTGCTGGCCGAGTTTGAGGACGGCACATTCGAATTTGCACCCAGCGACGAGGACATTCACACTGCCGTCGAGCGGCGGCTGGCCGAATTGATCGGCGCGGCGGCGGGCAAGCTGCATACCGGGCGCAGCCGCAACGATCAGGTGGCGACCGATATGCGCCTGCACCTGCTGGGACAGATCGCCGTGCTGCGCGAGCAGGTCAAAGCGGTGCAGGCGGCGCTGGTCGCGCAGGCCGAAGCGCACATCGATCTGTTGATGCCCGGCTATACCCACCTCCAGCCGGCCCAGCCGATCCTGTTCAGTCACTGGCTGATGTCCTACTTTTGGATGCTCCAGCGCGACGTCGAGCGGCTGGACGATTTGACCAAACGGGTTGCCGTGCTGCCATTGGGCGCGTCGGCGCTGGCGGGGAATGCGTTTGAGATCGACTGCGAGGCGCTGGCCCGCGACCTGGGCTTTGACCAGATCGCCCACAACAGCCTCGATGCGGTGAGCGACCGCGATTTCGTCGCCGAGACGCTGTTTTGGGCCGCGCTGCTGCAAACGCACCTCAGCCGCCTGGCCGAAGACCTGATCATGTGGTCGAACCCGGCATTTGGTTTTGTGGCCGTCGACGAGCGCTACTCGACCGGATCGAGCATCATGCCGCAAAAGCGCAACCCCGACTCGCTGGAACTGCTGCGCGGCAAGACGGGGCGCGTCACCGGCGATCTGATGACGATCCTGACCCTGCTCAAGGGACTGCCGTTGAGCTACGACAAGGATTTGCAAGAGGACAAAGAGCCGCTGTGGGACGCGCTGGACACACTGTCGATGAGCCTGCCAGTGGCGGCGGGCGTGATCGCCACGCTGCGCGTCAACCCTGAACGGATGGCCGCTGCCCTCGACGAAGGGATGCTGGCGACCGAGCTGGCCGATGTCCTGGTCGAAAAGGGGGTGCCGTTCCGCGAGAGCCACGGCTTGGTCGGGCGCGCGGTGCGGGCGGCTGAGCAAGCTGGTTTGACCCTGAAGACGCTGCCTTTGGCGGCCTATCAGGCCATCGACGCACGGTTTGCGGCCGACCTGTACGACGCGCTCGATTTTCGACGCGCGGTCGAGCGGCGGGCCGTGCCACAAGGCACGGCGACTGCGTCGGTGAAAAAGCAGATCGAACGGGCGAAGGCGTTGCTGTAATCAGAACAGCTGGGCTTTAAAGCCCGACTGTTTTCATTTTCCTCGCCAAGTTGCAGGGCGCGGCTTTATGTTATATACTGCACACTGGCGAAAATGAAAGGTTGAGCATGGAACGTCTCCTGAGTAGACT
>CAYRXM010000041.1:0-35694 GCA_964428175.1 uncultured Anaerolineae bacterium | reverse complement strand
CCCTGCGCTTTCAACTCTTTGAAAAAGCGCAGTTTGTGGCCGCGTGAAGTATAGAGCAAATCAAGCACGTTCGGCTGATTTGTGGTATAATTGCCAGCAAATCGATCATCTGTGCGCCTAATCCCGGCCGTTTTGACCCCGGTCAAATCTGGTGGGAGCAGAGGACCCAGTTTGTTGGGGTGTATCTCGCACCTGATGATGCAGTCAATGCATCTTTAGGCCAGTGAGAAGGGCATCTATCGGCCCTAACCCGTCAGCTAACTTTGTCGGCGACGAGAGAGGCAGAGCCGAAGCGTTTATTCTAGCCCCAGGCCCAAAGCCTGGGGCTTTTTTGTCTCGAAAAGGAGAAAAGATGACAACGAATCAAACACACTATACCGTGATCGGCGCCGGACACGGCGGCAAAGCGATGGCCGCTCACCTGGCGCTGATGGGCTTTCCGGTCACACTCTATAACCGCACCGACGCACATGTTGCGGCCATCCGCGCGCGCGGCGGCATCCAACTGACCTTTGCCAATGGGCAGGGCGCCGAAGGTTTTGCCGCTTTGCATAGCGTGACCTCTGATTGGGAACAGGCCCTTGCCGAGGCCGATGTGGTGATGGTCGTTTTGCCGGCTTCGGCGCACCGCGATGTGGCCTGCAAGGTTGCACCCCATTTGCGCGACGGGCAGATCGTCGTGCTCAACCCTGGCCGCACCTGCGGGGCAATCGAGTTTGCCCACGTGCTGCACGCGCAGGGCTGCAGCGCCGACATTACCCTGGCCGAGGCGGAAACGTTTATCTATGCCAGCCGTTCCGACGGCCCGGCCCAGGCGCGCATTTTTCGCATCAAGGACGCCGTGCCGCTGGCCGCGCTGCCGGCGTCGCGCACCGGGCACGTGCTCGATGTGCTGTCCGCAGCTTACCCGCAGTTCATCGACGGCGTGAATGTGCTGCAAACCAGCCTCAACAATATGGGCGCCATCTTTCATCCCGCATTGACCATGCTCAATGCCGGACGCATCGAGTCGACCCACGGCGACTATCAGTTTTATATTGAAGGGGTGACGCCCTCAGTGGCGCGCGTGCTGGAGGTGATGGACCGCGAACGGGTGACGGTGGCCGCCGCGCTGGGCATCCGCGCCCATACCGCCGTCGAATGGCTGCAACTGGCCTACGATGCGCGCGGCTCCAGCCTCAATGAGGCGATCCACAACAACCCCGGCTATTACGGCATCAAGGCCCCGGCCAACCTGGAACATCGCTATATCTTTGAAGACGTGCCGATGAGCCTGGTGCCGATCGCCGCCCTGGGCCGGCAGTACGGCGTCCAGGTGGCGGCGATGGATGCCATCATCCGCCTGGCCTGCATCATCCATCAAACCGATTACTGGCGCACCGGGCGCACGCTGGACAAGCTGGGCCTGCAAGGGTTGAGCGTGGGCGAACTGAACACCTATGTCAACGAGGGGCGCTTGCCATGAACGAACCCAAGACCATCCTCGGCGCGGCGCTGGGCGAGTGCGTACACGTGGCCGGGGTGCTCAATTTTCTGCGCCTGGCCGAGGCCGAGGGCTATCGCACCCGCTTTACCGGCCCGGCGACCTCCATCACTGACCTGCTGGCCGCCATCCGGGGCGAGCAGCCCGACATCGTCGCCGTGAGCTACCGGTTGACCCCGGAGAATGCCCGTTCGCTGTTGATGGAACTGGGCGAGGCCGTCTCACAGGAAGGGCTGCTCGAACGCACGCGGTTCATTTTCGGCGGCACGCCGCCGGTGGCCGCCGTGGCCCGCGAGTTGGGCCTGTTCGAGGCGGTGTTCAGCGGGCAGGAGCCGCCCGAAGCGACCGTCGCCTACCTGCGCGGCCAACCGTGGGAACGGATGCAGGCTGCCGATTATCCGGCCGAGTTGATCGCGCGCATCCGCTGGAAAGCGCCCTATCCCGTGCTGCGCCACCATTTCGGTTTGCCCGCGCCCACGGTCGAGCCGACGGTGGCGGGTATTGCCCGGATCGCCGAGGCCGGCGCGCTCGACGTGATTTCGCTGGGCGCTGACCAGGACGCGCAGGAAAACCTGTTTCACCCGGAGCGCGTCGATCCCCGGCGCACCGGCGCGGGCGGCGTGCCCTTTCGCACCGAGGCCGACCTGGAGCGGCTCTATGCAGCCAGCCGGCGCCCAAATTATCCCCTGCTGCGTTCCTATTCGGGAACATCCGATCTGCTGCTTTACGCTGAGGTGCTGCGGCGCACCATTCGCAATGCCTGGTGCGCCACCTCGCTGTTCTGGTTCAACGCCGTCGATGGACGCGGGCCGCTCTCCTTGCGCGAAAGCATCGTCGATCACATCGCGTTGATGCGCTGGCACGGTGAACGCGACGTTCCGGTGGAGGGCAATGAGCCGCACCATTGGGAACTGCGCGACGGGCACGACGCGGTCGCCGTCGCTGCCGCCTATCTCTACGCCTATGTGGCGCGGGCGGCCGGCGTGCGCGATTACATTGCCACCTATATGTTCGAGACGCCACCGCACCTCTCCAACCGGATGGACCTGGCCAAGCAGTTGGCCAAGGCCGAACTGGCCGAAGCATTGGCGACGGACACCTTTCACGTCTGGCGGCAGACGCGCACCGGCTTGATGAGCTATCCGGTCGACCTCGACGCGGCGCGGGGACACCTGGGCGCGTCGGTATACCTGCAAATGGCGATGAAACCGCACATTGTCCACGTGGTGGGTTACTGCGAGGCCGATCACGCCGCGCAGCCCGAAGAAGTGATCGCCAGTTGTGCGATGGCCCGGCGGGCAATCGAGAACGCGCTGCGCGGCGCGCCGGACATGGCCGCCGATCCGGTCGTTCAGCGGCGCAAGGCGGCGCTCAAGGCCGAGGCGCAAATCATCATCGAAGGTATCCGCGCGCTGGGCCAGAACGCGGCCGGCGATCCCCTGCTCGACGTGGAGACGCTGGCCCGCGCCGTCGAGACCGGCCTGCTCGATGCGCCGCATCTGCGCGGCAACCCTCTCGCTTGCGGCAGGGTACGTACCGGCGCGGTCGATGGGGCAGTGGTAGCCGTCGATGAGGATGGGCGGGTGTTGGGCGAAGCCGAACGGGTGGCGGAGATTTTGTCCGGCGCTTGAGCAGATCGTTGGAGAAAGCTCGTTCCCACGCTCCCGCGTGGGAACGAGCAAGCTAAAATTCGACAGGATTAACAAGATTGACAGGATAAGAACTGGAGAAAAATCCTGTTCATCCTGTCAATCCTGTCAAAAAAGCTATCCGATCTGAGCGGTTATGAAACATGATGTCTTTTATCCCACGCCAACGATATTCGTCAGCGTGGAGCTTTTGCTTGTCAGGGCTTGATCTGCACCCGGTAAGGCGCTTTCTCCGACGTCCATCGTGCAGCCCCAGACACGATCAGCACTGCACGCCGGGTCTGATCGTCCAACTGAACCTCGATCTTGTTTTCAGCGTCCAGGCTCAGACGACGGATGGTGGTCTGCGGTCCATACTCGACCAATTGGACGATGTATTCCTGGGGCACCTCATTCGACGAGCGCACAAAGCCATCCACCGTCCACTCGCTTTCATATTCGGCATCGTCGGAAAAGCCGATTTCAGGGATAGAGATATCGTCGATCATCCAGCCGGGCTGGTTCAGCCCCGGATCGCTGATGTACCAGAAGCGCAGCAGCACCTCTTGCCCGGCAAAGGAACCGAGATCGATTCGCTCTTCCAGCCAGCCGCCACTTTTGCCGGTGTAGCCGTTTCCAAAGTTGGCCTGGTTGGGATCGCTTGCGGTGGTATGCGTGCCCGGCAGCGTCTGCCAGGTGAGCCCGCCGTCGGTCGAGACGGCTACATAGCCATAGTCGAAATGCGCTTCGATATCGTACCATGTCCAAAAGTGCAGCGTAGCCTTGCTCACCTCGCGCAGGTCCAGCGACCGGGTCAGGCTGCTGCTCAACATGTTGCGCCGGTTCGACCACCAGGCCGATTGCCCGCCATGCGGCGACGTTTCGATCAGGCGCACGGCTTCTGCTCCCTCAAAAACCACCGTTCGTCCGGCACCGGGATCAATTTCGATATAGTCGGCCCCAAACTGGCTGACCCAACTGGCATAGTCGCCTGCTTGTTTGAGTGAGGCCACAAAACGCGGTTTGCTGCTGTTGCCGCGCAGGGCATAGCTGTAACGCCCGTCTTCCAGCGTCTCGTCATTCAGCAGGTTGGCGACGGCCCAATCGGCAAACACGTCGTCAAAACTGACCTCATAACCCTCGGCGCGCAGCAGGTTATCGATCCCGTCAATGCCGTACGCATCGTCGGCGGACAGCCTGCCCAGCACCTCGTACCCGCCATAGTGCTCGCCCAGGAAGCTGAGGAACAGCTTGCTGGCGGCATAGTTTCGCGTGCGGTCACTCGGGTCTTCCGCCCAGTTGGTCAACTGGATGTCGGGATCGAGCCAGAACTGCCAGCCGCCCAGCACGCTCGGGTAGCCGTTCACTTCCTCGGCCAACAACGACAGCCCCTCATTGACCCACAGTGCTTCGCTGCGATCCATGTTCCAGTGGATCATGTGCTGGAACTCGTGGCTGAGCACCTGGCCGAACTGATCGGTGTCGTTCAGGTAGCTGGAGGTGATGTAAAACATCTCCCGTTCGTTGCTGTATCCCTTCATCGTCTGCGGGTATTCGTCGCCGCTGCTGAAATAGCCGGCGATCCCCGCCGGCATCTGATCGGTGACGAGGATAGTCACATGGGGATCGTTGTCGATGCCGGGTGTCCACTCGCTGCCAAAATAATGACGATCGGTGGGGTAAATTTGCGATTCAAAGAGGTCAGCCGCTTTGCGCAGTTTGTCCATATCGACCGTGGTGCCCTGGCTCACGTACACATAGGTGTGGTCGGTCTCGATCTTGAGTTCGGCATCGATCTGCCAGTAGCGCTGATTCTCCTCATCGCCCATCCAAAAGGTGTGCACGTCGCCGACCTGATAATCGGTGGGGCCTTGCACCGGCTCTCGACTGGCTGGCTTGCCCGCCGGGTCTTCCATCCAGCCGTGCAGCAGCCAGTAGTCGGTGTCGGTGGTCTGTGTCTCGATTAGTTGCTGAGCCAGGCGTTCGGCTGCATCGGAGGGCGGCAGAGGATGAAACGCGTCGCTGGCGGGCGTTGGTTCTGGCGTGGGTTCGAGTTGCTTTGAGATCACGTAATAGCCCAGTCCGATGCCTCCTGTCACACAGCAAAGGCACGTGAACAGGATAACCAATACGGCAACGACGAGAATCATAACTGGAGTGACCCAGTCGCGTCGACGCGGTGAAACGGCCATAATGCATCCTCCTTTTTTCAAGAGAGTGTTTCCACGTGGAAACGAGAAAATGGCTTTTTATGCATACAAACGCTCGATGTCCGACCAACCATAGGCCACTTCGGGCACGCCGGCCCAGTTGATGCTTTTCTCGTCCAACAACTGGCCGCCCAGCCGCTCATAAAACCCTCGCGCCGGGTTTGCCTCCAGCACCCACAGCATCATCGACGTGCACTCTTGCTGCGCAAGCTGCCCGGCGATGGCGGCGACCAGTTGGCGGCCGACACCTTGTCGATGATATGAGCGGCGCACGTGCAGGGCCAGCAGTTCGCTTTCATACGATGAGACGTCGGTCACGCCGAGGCGTGCCAGCGCATAGCCGACGATCTCTCCCTCGTCCGTTTCGGCGACGTAAAGCAGGTCGTCGGGATGCGTGGTTGGCCATTCCTGCCAGTCGCGCGTCTGTTCCTCGTAGGTAAACTGATCCAGGGCATCCTGCGGCAGGATGCCCACATAAGCGGTTTGATAGCTGTCGACCTGGACGCGGGCAATCCCCGCACTGTCCTGAATATTTGCTTGACGGATGCGCATGATTTCCTCTTCAAGGTTGCAGAAACCTGGTTTCTTGTCTTACATCAGCCGACCGGCGTCAGCCAGCTGTGTCGATCGGCGATCTCGCCGCCGGTGATGCCAAAGAACTGCGCTTGCAGCGCCTCGGCGACTGGCCCGCGGTGGCCCGCGCCGACGGTGACGCCATCTACCGACCTGATCGGCGTGATCTCGGCGGCGGTGCCGGTGAAAAACAGCTCGTCGGCCACGTACAGTGCCTCGCGCGCGAGCATGGTTTCCCTGACCTCGTAGCCCAGGTCGTCGGCCAACTGCATCGTGCAGCGGCGGGTGATCCCTTCCAGGATCGATCCCCATAGCGGCGGGGTATAGAGCACGCCTTGTTTGACCAGGAACAGGTTTTCGCCGCTGCCCTCGCTGACGTAGCCGTTCACGTCGAGGGCGATCCCTTCGGTAAAGCCCCTGTCGTGCGCTTCCATCACCACAAACTGCGAGTTGACGTACTGTCCGCCGATCTTGCCCAGAGCCGGAAAGGTGCCGGGGGCCATACGCCGCCAGCTGCTCACACCTACATCGACGCCCTGCTCCAGCGCTTCCGGGCCGAGGTACGCGCCCCATTCCATGGTCATGACGACCGTTTCCAGCGGGTTCTTGCGCGGCTCGACGCCCAGCGAGCCGGCGCCGCGAAAGACCAGCGGGCGAATGTAGCAGGCCCGGTGGCCGTTGGCACGGATCGTATCGCAGATGGCCTTGGATATCTCCTCCTGGCTGTAGGGAATGTCCATGCGGAACATCCTGGCCGAGTTGAACAGCCGCTCGACGTGCGGCCCCAGGCAGAACACCGCCGGCCCCTGCGGCGTGGCATAGGCTCGGATGCCTTCAAAGACGCTCGATCCGTAGTGCAGCGCGTGCGCACTGACGTGGACGGTGGCCTGCTCGGACGGGATCAATTGGCCGTTGAACCAGACCTGCGCTCCAAAAGGATTTTTACTCATTTTGTCCTCCTTGATTTCATCAACAGGGCGGCGATGCCGCCCAACAGTGTCAGGCCCGAAACGCCCAGACCGATCAGGAATGGGATCGGGCGGTACGTCAAGACCACATTCGAATGGCCCGCCGACAGCGCGACGCCGCTCACCAGGCCGTCTGTTTGGTAAAGCGGTGCGCGATGGCCGTTCACCGTCGCCCGCCAGCCGGGATAGTATGCCTGGCTGATCACCAGTAGGCCCGGCGCGGCGAGGTCGGCCTGGAGCTCGATCCGTGTCGAAGTGCGCTTGACGGTGGTCACTGGCTCGCTCTCGCTCGTGGTTGCTGCCACTGCGGGCAATTTCCCTTCGATGAGCGCGGTCCGGAACACGTCAAAGCCCGGCGCGGACAGCGCGGCGTACAGTTGGTCTCGATCCTCGACCGGCTGCACCTCGTGAACGATCCAGGCAAAGCGCGGCTCGCCGGGCATGCGATGTGTATAGAGCACGTCGGGTTCGCTTTGCTGGTAGATCAGTTCGCTGCCGATGGGCGCGCCTTGCGACGTGTACAGCCCGCTGCGCCAACTGGCGATATAGCGCACGCCGAGCAAGTCCCAGCGCACCGTTTCGGGCACGCGCTGCATGAACGACTCCAGCGCCTGGGGCTTGATCGAGGCGATGCCGTAGACCTCTTCCAGTCCTTCCATGCAGGCGGTATGCCCCGGCAGCAGCCAATCGACCTGGATGCGGAAAAACGGCGTTGAGTCGGTGTAGGCAGCTTCCAGCGATGGCTGGTGTGGAAAAGGCTCTTGCGGCGCGGCAAAATTGACCGTGCGGTTTACGGTGAACAGGTCGATTACAGTCAGCAGCAGGGCCAATGAGCCGATCCCGGCGCGGCGCGGCCAGCTCCAGCGGGCAAACAGCAGCGCGGCCGTCGCTGCCAGGAACATGGTCAGCGCGCCGAGGTGCGGCAGCGCGGCAAACTGCCCCACCTGCGCCTGCTGGAGGATCGCTACCAGCACAAGCAGGGCCGCACTCAACACACCGGCGACGATTGCGCCGCGCCCCAGGCCGCGCAGCCGCCGGCGATCCAGGCGGGACAGCGGCCCCAGAAGCGTGTCGAACCCGCCGGCGGCCAGCACGCTGAGTGCAAAGCTGAACAGAAAAGCGTGCCGCTCCTGGCTGCGAAAGAGCGCGTAACCGGGCAGGGCCAGGTAAGCCAGATCGAACCCGAACAGGTGGTGGCCGAAGGAAAAGATCAGCGCGACGAGGGCCAGCCCGGCCCAGAAGGGCTGGTCGCGGTTTCGACGGGCGAACAGGGCCAGCAAGGCCATCGCCAGCGGCCAGATGCCCACGTAGAGCGGCTGCCACAGGCTGATCACGCCGGGCAGTACCAGTTGGACGATGTCCTGGGGTGGAAAACCCGAAGCCGATTGGTCAAAGGGCATGTCGGCGCGGTTGGAGAGGCGGGTGTATTCCAGGGAGGGCCAAAGCTGCGCCGCGCACAACCCAACGGTCAGCGCGCCGGCCAGGATCAGCCGGCCCAATGCGGCCTTCCAGGGCAGGCGCGCGCGCCATGCACGCCAGGCGTAATAGGCCACCGTCGCGTATCCAACGTGAAAGTAGGTCTGCGGGTTTCCAGCCAGCACGCTCAAGGCCAGCCCACCGACCATTGCTGCATAGCCTTGCGACTTGCCGCTCTGCGCGGTCGCTCGCGCACCGATTAGCGCCAGCGGCAGCCACACCGCACCTTCCAGGATCGCCACTTGCAGCGGCGGGTAGCCGGTCAGGTAGCCGCCGTAGGCAAAGGCGACTGCGCCCAACAGCGCGGCGAATCGGTGGCGCACCTCCCCGCGCAGAAAAGCATAGCCGAGCAGGCTGGCGATGAGCAGGTGCAGCAAGGTCTCGGTTTGCAGCGCAGCCAGCGTAAAGGTATTGGCCCCCACCAGCCGGTGCAGCAGCAGGTTGATCGTCACCGGCGGGTACAGGAGCGCCGACTGCGGATCGGCCTGGAAGGGGTATCCGGCCATCACGCAGTTCATCCACAGCGGAAACCGCCCCGCCGACAGCTCACGGTAGGCAAAGACGCGATAGACGTAATAGTGGTGGCTGAAATCGCCGGGCGGAAAGGCCACCCGGTCGGCGGGATTGGGAGTCAGGTAGCGCCAGCAAAAAAGGCCCCACAAGACAATGAGGACCGGTACGATGAGCAAATCACGGCGATCGGGCTTCCACTTGAATTCCATTCAATCCACCTCGAACGTTGCAGCGGTGATCCAGGACGTCTCCGCGCCCTCTACGGTGAGGCTTTCCCACCCGCCTTCGGGCAGTGCGCGGTAAAGGATGGCTCCCCACCCGTAGCGGCCCGGCGGCAGACCGGGCGGCAGTTCCAATTCGTAATAATCGGCTACGATCTCACCCGGCTGCCACTTGGAGGTGGGGTACGTGCCCAGCACCGGGTGCTGGCTGTCCACCTTGAACACGTCCCCGCCGGCCTCGTCGAGCAGCCGCAGCGAGACCGAATAATCGTGCGCAGGCGCGGCCAGCGCGCGCCAGTACAGGGTCAACGGCGCCACCTGCGGCGGGCGAAAACCGCCTGGGCCATAGCTGAACCCGGCCAGTTCGATCACCGGCTCCCCGGCGCTGCCGGCATAGCGCACCGACAAAGGCATGACGTCGCCGGGCATGGTCCAGACCGGCTCGTCGCGCAGCGCGATCAGCGCGCCGCTGCTGGACGGGCGCCAGCGCTCGGCCACGCCGGGCAGGGTGCGGGCCAGGTACAGCGGCAGCCCACGGCCGGCCGCTTCGTCCAGCCGCTCGACGGGATAGACGATTTGCACATCGGGGCGCAGTCGCTCTACCTGCTGGTAATACCACAGCGGGGTGGCCTGCTCCCAATCGCAGACAATGATCGCTCCCGGCTCGACGCCGGCAATGGCCTGTCCAACCCGGTCGGCCATGCGGCCGGTCTTGAGCGTTTGCCGCCACACGTCCAGCGTGCCCCGGCCCAGGTGCCCTTCGCGCAGCGGGCGATAGCGTTCGCCCAAGGGGAGACACGGCCAGAACAGCATGGCCGCCGCCAGCACAACCAGCGTCGAGGTGTGAAGAATGGGGGGTAGTTTGACGCGCTTTTCGATCAACCGCCAGATGCCGGCCAGCGCTTCGCCGATCCACAGTGCAAAGATGAGAAAAGAAGGGATGAAAAAGACCCAGTGGCGCGGCACGCGATAATTGGCCGCCAAAAGCGCCTGCGCGGCATAGTTCAGCGACAGAAAGGCCGCGTCGGCCGGGCGGCGCACTGCCTGCCAGATCAGCCCGCCGACGCCCAGGAGTACGCCCGGCCAGGTGAAATCGCGCAGCAAGGTCTGTGCATAAACAAGCAGGCGTTCGCCCAAATCGCCCGGCTTGAGCGCCACCTGACCGGTAAAGCCGGTATCCAGCAGGTAATCGAACCACTGGCTCAGCGTGCGCGGGTGCCAGGCGCCGGGGGGCAAATTGCGGGTTTCGGCCCAGGGCAGATAGAGGTATAACAGCAGCGGGGCAAGGCCGAGCAGCGCCAGCCGCAGCAGCCGGCGCCAATCGGTCCACAACCCGGCGCGCTCGTGCCACCAGACGTAGCCCAGCAGCGCCGGCGCAAAAAGCAGCATGGTGCGATGATGGGTCAAACTCAAGCCGTAGCACAACGCCAGCAGGTTCAGATCGCGCGGCGAACGGTTTTGGCCCCAGCGCAGCGCGAAATAGAGGACCAGCGAAACCAGCAGCGCGTTAAACGCATACTTGTCGGCCAGCAGCGCCTGCTCCCAAAAGGTCAGACCGACGGCCAAGCTCAGGGCGGCGGCCAGCGCCGGGATGGGCCGTTCCAGGCGTGTGTACACTGTTTGGTAGACGAGCACCACGGCCAGCGATGCCGAGATCGCCGCCAGCAGGTTCATGCGCCAGGCCACGCCGGGGCCGAGCGGCAGCAGGCTCCAGACTTTGCCCAGCAAAATGTACAGCGGCGTGCCGGTGGGGTGGGGCAGGCTGAGGATGGCCGGCACAAATTGCAGCTCACCGGCGTCGCCGCCGAGCGCGCCCGGAGCCAGGGTGAGCAGGTAGAGGGTCAGCGCGCCCGCAAAGAGCAGCGCCGATACCCAGCGGGATCGAGCAATCGCAAACTGCCAGACGGATTTGATGTTCATGCTGTGTCGATTCTGGGGGACAGGTCGGCAAATAAAAAAGGCACGGGCCTCGAGGCCCGTGCCGATTGTACACGAGAGTGAGGGAAGCGTCAACTCAACTGTGCGGCGACGGCGTCGCCCATCTCGACGGTGCCTAGACAAGTCATATCTGGCTGCATAATATCGGCGGTGCGATAACCAGCGGCCAGCACCGCATCGACGGCTTGTTCGACGGCCTGCGCTTCGGCTTCCAGCTTGAGCGAATAGCGCAGCAGCAGGGCCACGCTCAGAATGGTCGCCAGTGGGTTGGCGATGCCCCGGCCGGCGATGTCGGGCGCGGAGCCGTGGATGGGTTCGTAGAGGCCGCGCGTGCCCGCACCCAGTGAGGCCGAAGGCAGCATTCCCATCGAGCCGATGATCTGGCTGGCTTCGTCGGTGAGGATGTCGCCGAACATGTTTTCCGTGACCAGCACGTCCAGGCTGGCCGGCGCGCGCACCAGGCGCATCGCCGCCGTGTCGACCAGCATGTCCTCAAATTCGACGTCGGGATAGTCCTGGGCGACCCGGTGTGCTACCTGCCGCCACAGCCGCGAGCAGTCGAGCACGTTGGCCTTGTCCACCGAGGTCACTTTTTTGCGGCGCCCGCGGGCCAGCTCAAAGGCCATGCGCACCACGCGCTCGATCTCGGCGGCGGTATAGACCATGGTGTCCACGGCGCGCTCGGTGCTGCGCTCGCGGTGGCCGAAATAGAGGCCGCCGGTCAGTTCGCGCACCACCAACAGATCGACGCCACGCAGCACCTCCGGTTTGAGCGTCGATGCGTCGATCAGGTAAGGGCTGACCCTGGCCGGGCGCAAATTGGCAAAGACATCCATCCCTTTGCGCAAAGCGAGCAGGCCTTGCTCGGGACGTACCTTGAGCGCGGGGTCGTCAAAGCGCGGATCGCCGACGGCGATCAGCAAGGTGGCGTCGCTGTTCAGGCACCGTCGCAGCGTCTCGGCGGGCAGGGCGGCGCCGATCTCGTCGATGGCACGCGCGCCGATCAGCGCTTCGACCAGATGAAAGGTGTGTCCGTATTTTTGGGCGATCAGGTTCAGGATTTTGACCGCTTCGGCCATCACTTCCGGGCCGACGCCGTCGCCGGGTAAAAGGGTGATTGTGGCGTGCAAGGGAACCTCCGATCTAGGGTTGAAATTCGATGCTAAGCCTGGCTTGCAGGCGGGCGGTGAGCGTCTGCACAAAATCGTCTTTGTTGGGCAGGCCCGGGTTGTGACGCATCGCTTGATAGACTTGATCTACGGTGGTTGAAATGAGACGAGTGGATGTCAACGTGAAATGGTCATCTGTGCGAACCAGATTGTACAGGGCAAATCGAGATGCGTGTTCTGGCTGGAATCCTTCTGTTTTGAAACCATACCGGCGAACCAGGTTGCTGTATATGTATTCTTGAATAACCCAATAGCACTTGGTGTTCCAACGTTCATAGACCATGCCTTTGTTGAACAGTTGGGTCATCGAACGTTTTATCGTATCATAAGTATTCATACCAAACTTGTAAGTTCGTTCCCGCAGGTTGCGAGCCTGGAAAAAATCCACGATCCCTTGAACCACACTTCCCGTGCCAGTTGTTGAATCGCTCTGAAATTCGACGGCAATAAAATCTTCCACCTGGGCTTGCATTGGCTTGTGTCTGACGAGAACATAATCAATGCTGCCTATATTGGGTAACCTGATCTCGGGAAATACAATTGTGTCGTTCAGGTCTCCAAAATAATGCTGGGCAACATCTTGTAGCACTTTTGATACCCCTTCAAATGTGCCCTGTTCTTCGAAACGTCGGGGGCATATTGTGCAAATCTCACCGTGAATTTCGACCGAGCAGACACCAAAAGGATAATCGAGCAGACGGCTTTGTTTGGTACATACGCCATTGACGAACGGACACCAATGTTTTTCGCGAGCCTCTTGAGCTTTTGGCGAATTGTTATCGAGGGGATACCCAAAAATCTCGGCTGGGCGATTACCTTTATTTTGGGTCATTTGTTATGTCCTTTGCACAAGTTTATTCCAAGTGTCGCGAATCATCTCTGGGGGATACTCGCTTGCTAACATCCACCCTACGGTTTTACCGCACTGCCGGCAAAAGGTTTCGCTGTCACCGGTGTCTATGGCTTCGGCCGGCCCCCAGCCGTCGGCCTGCCCGTCGCCGTTGAGGGCCAGGGTCAGAATGCAGTCGTGGGTAATCGCCTTCAAGCCGCGGATATGCACCGAAATGGGGTGTTCGGATGACACCACCGAGACGCTCAAGAGGCGGAATCCGGCTTGTTTGAGCGCGATGGTTAATTCGGCCCAGGCGTTGGGATCCCAGTGGTGGAAGGTGAAAGCCATCCGTCCGCTGCCACGTTTGAGTACTCGACCGCATTCGGCAAAAATCTCTGAAATAACAGCCATAAAGTGGCTGTCGTCCGGAGTTGCTTTGACAGCAACGGCGCTGCGACCGGTATCATAATGCCAATCGATCTCATCGGGCAGCAGCCGGGCCAGCCAGACGCGAAAAAAGGCCGCCAAATCGCTGTATTGTACGCTGTCATAGTAGGGTGGGTCGGTGACGATCAAGTCTATTGAGTGGTCTTGCACCGGCAAGCGGCGCGAATCACCGTGGATCAACCAAAATCGATGTTGTCCGACCAGATCGGCCTGGCTAAAGACCTCAGTGCCGCCGTCCCATTCGCCTCTGATTCTGACTTGTTTATTGCCGCTGGGCGTTACACGGCGTTCAATTGGCAGTTCAGCCCAGGCACGGCCGCGTTTGATGCGATCGTTGAAAAGCTGTCGGAGGTTGCCCGATGATTTTTGGTGGTTGAGTGGGTTGTTTTCCAGGGCGGTGTACGGGAATGAATAGGCGTGCAGGGCAAATACATGGCGAATTGCCCCCGGCCGGCGTGCGTACCAACCCTTATAGCCGCATAACAACGAGTTGAATTCCAACGCAGTTGAAACAAGCAAGCCCAAATTGAGCCGGATCGCGCCATTGTAAGTGGACAGGTGATGAATGGCGGCCCCAAGATAGTGCAGTTGGCGCGATGAGAACAGGTCAAGGTATGAATGGACGCCGTGCCGGAGCAGGTCGTCAGACTTGGGGCCGCCTTCAACGGCAAAATGCTTGATTGGACCAAAATTCAGGCTATCCCGCTGCGCATCGGCCTCGGCGATACGTGCCAGGTCGGCCGGGCCGGGCGAACGGAAGAATAGTCCGTGGTCAGGGCAAACAGCGACTATTGCTACTGGCACGTAGCGGGCGTAAAAGGGCGTATCTAGCAGTTCGCGGTATTTTTCGCCGCATGTCGTGCATTCTATGTCGGCTTTGCTGATCAATCGTTGGCCTGATAACAGTGGTTCGCTCGAACTATCAGTGATTTTCCAGGTATCGGGATGGATTCTGACGATCCGATCTGCCTCGTGACGAAGGTCGTATTGTTCAACTTGAACTACCTTGCCGCAGCGACATTTTTTACGCTGGCCATAGAGTGTATACTGGCTGTCTAGTGTTTTCCCGCAAGTGGGACATTCTGTGTGAAACAGGTGTCCGATATCTTGGTCCAGTTTGTCAAAAAAATCATCAAATGCATCGTGCAAATTCCGAATTTCGATCTGGGTCAGCGATGTCCGTGCTTGCACCACAGGAATGGGATCGATGTCGGCGCCGATGACATTAGCCCCCAGGCGGATGGCTTCGTGCAGCGTAGTGCCGCCGCCCATCATAGGGTCGAGTACAGTTTTGCCTTCTAACCCACCGGGCGCGTAATAGTCGCGTCGGTGAGCTTCGGATACGAACTGCTTGAGAATCGCACGAAAGGTACTGCCACAACGCCGCGCCCACCACTTGTGCAAGTAGGTGTTGGGACGAAACAGATGTTTGTTGAATGCCTCCTGTTGTGCCAGCTCATTGGCGAATGCTTCAGGAAAGGTGTTGTCCAAAGCCAAGCTGGTTTCGGATTGTAAAGGATGCAGTAGTTCGTCAAAGGTCAATTGGTAGGGATCGTGCAAGACACTGTCGGGTAGATGCTCGGTCATTGATTCCTCAATATATCAGGCGGTTCAGGGATTCGAGTTTACCACAGTTATCCAATCTTGCCAAAGGGATCATTGACTATCTCAACTTGCTCTACCGTATCATTGTCGGCGTTAAATTCAAAGCGCGCGCGCAGCCGCTTGCCGTCCAATACCGTCGGCAGCCAATAGTGGCAGTCGTCCCACATCTGCTCGTAAGGGATTTCCTCGACGGCAAACCAGCGCGGGACGATCTCGCGGCTTTCCCGCGCCTGACCCTCCCAGCGGTGGGCGACAAAGACGTGCACCACCTGGCTCCATTCCGGTTTGAACGGAAAAACAAAGTTCAGGTGGGCCGCATAGTGCAGGTCGGCTTCATGCACGCGAAGGCCGGTCTCTTCCCACACCTCGCGCGCGGCAGCGACGGCGGGCGTCTCGCCGGGTTCGATCTTGCCACCGACGCCGCCCCATTTGCCCTTGCCAAATCCCACCTTTTTGTGGCCGAGCAGGACGTGCGCAGACGGATCGCCTTCAATTAGAAAACAGAGTGTGGCTTTAAGCATAGGAAAATCGGTTGTCGGGTAGTTGGGTCGATAGGTGGTTGGGTGGTTAAAAGATCATTGCCGCAGATCAACCACGTCGAACGCGCAGCGTTCGCACTACCTAACCACCAAACGCTCCCAATCCTATCTGTTCAACTTGTGCTTTGTGTATTCGACCAACCCGCCCGCGTCGATGATGCCCATCAGGAACGGCGGGTACGGTTCGGCCTGGAAGGTTTGCCCGGTGTCCAGGTTGGTGACGGTGCCGGCGGCCAGATCGACTTGCAGTGTGTGCCCTTGCTCGATGCCATCGATGGCTCCGGGACATTCCAGGATCGGCAGGCCGATGTTGATGGCGTTGCGGTAAAAGATGCGTGCAAAGCTCCTGGCGATCACGCAGCTCACTCCCGCGCCCTTGAGCGCCAGCGGCGCGTGCTCGCGCGACGAGCCGCAGCCAAAGTTGTTCCCGGCGACGACAACGTCGCCGGGCCGGACGCGGCCGGCAAAGCTCAGATCGATGTCTTCCATGCAGTGTTCGGCCAGTGCCTCCGGCGTCGACATGTTCAGGTAACGCGCGGGGATGATCGCGTCGGTATCGACGTTGTTACCGTATTTCCAGACGCGGCCTTTCAATATCTGTGTCATCCTAGATCACCTCCTCCGGGCTGGCGATTCGTCCCAGCACCGCGCTCGCTGCGGCGACGGCCGGGCCGGTCAGGTAGACCTCGCTCTCAACGTGGCCCATGCGCCCGACAAAGTTGCGGTTGGTAGTCGAGACGCAGCGCTCGCCGGCGGCCAGGACGCCCATGTGCCCGCCCAGGCACGGCCCGCAGGTGGGCGTGCTGAACGCCGCCCCGGCCTCGACGAATGCCTGGGCCAGTCCCTCGTTCATCGCCCGCAGGTAAATTTCTTGCGAGCCGGGCAGGATGATGCAGCGCACATCGGGGTGTACCTGCCGCCCGCGCAAGATTTCGGCGGCGACGACCAGGTCATCCCAGCGGCCGTTGGTGCACGAGCCGATCACCGCCTGATCGATCTTGACCTCGCCGGCCCGGCTCACCGGGCGCGCGTTGCTCGGCAGGTGAGGGAAGGAGACCTGCGGCTCGATCTGCCCCGCGTCGATCTCGATCTCTTGCGCATAGCCAGCGTCGGGGTCGGCGGCGACGGGGGTGTAAGGGCGTCTGGCCCGCCCGTCGAGGTAGGCGCGCGTGGTCTGGTCAAAGCCGAACAACCCGGCCTTGCCGCCGGCTTCGATGGCCATGTTGGCCATGGTCAGCCGGCCCGACATGGGCAGCGCGTCGATGGCCGGCCCAGTGAACTCGATGGACTTGTAGCGCGCACCCTCGACGCCGATCAGCCCGATGGTATACAGGATCAGGTCTTTGCCGCCTACCCATGGCTGGAGTTTGCCGTGATAGGTGATTTTGATCGTCTCCGGCACCTTCATCCAGATGCTGCCGGTCGCCATCGCCACGGCAATGTCGGTGGAACCCATGCCGGTGGCAAAGGCATTGACCGCCCCATAGGTGCAGGTGTGCGAGTCGGCGCCCACCACCACGTCGCCGGGCAGGGTCAGCCCCTGGTCGGGCAGGATGACGTGCTCGATGCCCATGCGCCCGACTTCCCAATAGTTGACGATGCCGTAGCGCCTGGCGAATTCGCGCATCGTTTTGCACTGCTCGGCAGCCTTGATGTCCTTGTTGGGCGCAAAGTGGTCGGGCACCAGGGCGATTTTGTGGGGATCAAAGACCCTGTCCACACCGATCCTGTCAAACTCGCGCATGGCGATCGGTGCGGTGATGTCGTTGGCCAGCACCATATCGACCCTGACCTCGACCAGTTTGCCCGGCCAGACCTGATCGCTTGTATGGGCGGCCAGAATTTTTTCAGCGATTGTGTGTGCCATATTATTTCAAATCTTCCTCTTTGATCGCGCCCCAGCCCATAAACCCGCTGTGATGGGCGGTGCCAAAACGGGCGTTCATCTCTTTGAGCGACTGCTTGACCTCTTCGGCGACGACCTGCCGCTGCCCGCGCGCGGTGCGCGCGGCGAGCAGGCGGTTGAGCGCGAACAGGTAGGCCCGCGCGGCGGCGACAACGATGTCCGTGTCGGCGCCACGGCCCATAAAGATGCGGCGGCTGCCGCCGTTGCCGTTGGGAGTCAGATCGCGGATGCGCACGGTGACGTTGCCCATGGCGTCCATCCCCTCGGTGATCGCCGCAATGGCAAACTCGACCAGCTCGTTTTCGACGCCGACGATCTTGTCAATCGCCTCGTATGCGGCCTCCACCGGGCCGTTGCCGATGCTCGATTCGCAGACCACTGTACCGTCTGGCCCGCGCAGGCAGACCGAGGCAGTGGGCAGGCCGGCCGTGCCGCACATCACGTGCAGTTTTTCCAGTTCATAGGTTTCTTCGAAAAAGACCAGCGATTCGCCGGCGACGATGGTTTCCAGGTCACGGATGTCAACGGTCTTTTTCTTGTCGGCCACTTGCAGAAAGCGTTGGTAGACCTTTTCAAAGTCTTCCTCGGCGATTTGATAGCCCAGTTCTTCCAGCCGGTGGCGCAGGCCGTGCCGGCCGGAGCGCGCCGAGAGGACGATCTCGGAATCGGGCACGCCGATGTCCTTGGGATCGATGATCTCGTAGGTGGTGCGTTCTTTCAAGAATCCATCCTGGTGGATTCCTGAAGAATGGGCAAAGGCATTGCTGCCGACAATGGCTTTGTTGGGCTGCACGGGGATGCCGGTCAGGTCGCGCACCAGGCGGCTGGTCGGGTAAATCCAGCGGGGATCGATGTTGGTTTCCAGCCCGATCAAATCCCGGCGCGTGCGCAGGGCCATAGCCACTTCTTCCAATGAGGCGTTGCCGGCGCGTTCGCCGATACCGTTGATCGTGCATTCGACCTGGCGCGCGCCGGCCAGCACACCGGCCAGCGTGTTGGCGGTGGCCATGCCCAGGTCGTTGTGACAGTGTACGGAGACGACTGCTTGGTCGATGTTGGGCACGTGGTCGAAAATGCCCCGGATCAATTGACCCCACTCGGTGGGCAGCGTATAGCCGGTCGTGTCGGGGATGTTGAGCACGGTCGCCCCGGCGTCGATCACTGCTTCCAGCACCCGGTAGAGGTATTCGGGGTCGGCACGGCCGGCGTCTTCAGGGTAATACTGCACGTCTTCGACGTAGCGCTTGGCCAGTTTGACCGCTTTGACGCCCATTTGGAGCGCATCTTCGCGGCTCATTTTGAGCTTGTACTGGAGATGGATGTCCGAGACGCCCAGTCCGGTGTGGATGCGCGGGCGGACGGCCTTTTTCAGCGCCGCCGCGGCCACCTCGATATCCTCGTCGCGGGCGCGGGTCAGCCCGCAGATGGTGCAGTTTTTGATTTCCTGGCAGATCGCCTGCACGGATTGAAAGTCGCCGGGCGAAGAGATGGGGAAACCCGCCTCGATCACATCGACGCCGAGCAGTTCCAGCATATGAGCAATTTCAACCTTTTCTTTGGTCGTCAACGCCGCGCCGGGCGACTGCTCGCCGTCGCGCAGCGTGGTGTCGAAAATAATGACGCGGTCCATAAGAAACTCCTTTCAGATATTGCATACTGCGCATTCCGTTTTGGACTTTTTCGCAAAACGTAATACGTAATGCGTAATATACCTCAGTTTTCTGGCCGTAATGCTCTGACTGCGGCCCCGGCGCTCCACATTTCCGATTCGCGCATTTCGCGCAGTTCCTCACCCAGTTTTTCCTTGTAATCTGGCGCGCTGTTGGCCGCCAGGGTGATGCGCGTTTCTTCGCCGGAAACGACGCTCGCGTACAACTGGTCGAAAATGGGGGCCACTGCATCGCGGAAGCGCGGCTTCCAGTCGAGCGCGCCGCGCTGGGCAGTGGTCGAGCAGTTGGCGTACATCCAGTCCATGCCGTTCTGGGCCACCAGGCGGATCAGGCTTTGGGTCAGTTCTTCGACCGTCTCGTTAAAGGCTTCGCTGGGGCTGTGCCCGTGCTTGCGCAGCACGTCGTACTGGGCCTCCATCACGCCGGCCAGCGCGCCCATCAAGATGCCGCGCTCGCCGGTCAGGTCGCTGTAAACCTCGTTCTTGAACGTGGTCGGGAACAGGTAGCCCGAACCGAGGGCGATGCCCACGGCCAGCGTGCGTTCCAGGGCGCGGCCGGTGTAGTCCTGCTCGACGGCATAGCTGCTGTTGATGCCGCTGCCGGCCAGAAAGTTGGCCCGCACGCTGGTGCCGGAGCCTTTGGGCGCGACCAGGATCACGTCGACGTAGGGCGGCGGCACAATGCCGGTCTGGTCGTTGTAGACGAGGCCAAAGCCGTGCGAAAAATAGAGCGCGTCGCCTTGTTTCAGGTGTGGCGAGATGGTGGGCCAAAGCAGCATTTGGCCCGCGTCGGAGACGAGAAACTGGATGATCGTGCCGCGCTTGACCGCTTCGACAAAGGGGAACAGCGTTTCGCCGGGCGCCCAGCCGTCGGCGACAGCCTTGTCCCACGAGCGCCGGCGCGCCGGGTCGCCGCCGACGATGACCTTGATCCCGTTGTCGCGCATGTTGAGCGCCTGGGCCGGGCCTTGCACGCCATAGCCGATGACGGCGACCACCTCGTCCTGGAGTACCCGGCGCGCCTTTTCGAGCGAAAACTCATCGCGCGTGACCACCTCTTCGATGATACCACCAAAATTGATTTTTGCCATGTTGTGTTCCTTTCTGTTAGAAAGCGAATTGCAAATTGCCAATTGCAATGTGCGCAATTAAAATTTTTCGACCTCGAGTTGACATGACGGCCTGGAGTGCCAACTTTTTGTCAAGTCATCTTGTTTACTCGAACTGTTTACTCGGTGTTCGCTTGTTTTCTGGCGAGTTTCTGAAATTGTTATTCCGAAACGCCCCCACCCTGGCCATCCCCCGCAAAGCGGGGGATGGCGCGTGTTCTTCCCCCCCGCAGAGCGGGGGGGATTGAGGGGGGGCGTATAAAGCAGTGGCATGTGACGTCTAAAATGTGTTGTTATAATACATAAATATTTTCTATATATCGATAAAAATGAGCGAACCGAAAGGTTTACATTTGCTATTTCCCATTTCCCCTCAACATCGCCACCCGGCCCGTCCGCGCCAATTCCTTGATCCCGAACGGGCGCAGCAGTTCGATCAGCGAGTTGACCTTGTCTTCCGTGCCGGTCACTTCGACGGTCATCGAGGCCGGCGACACGTCGAGCACCTGGGCGCGGAACACGTCGACCAACTGGATGATGTGCGCGCGCGTTTCCAGGTTGGCGGCGACCTTGATCAGGGCCAGTTCGCGGTGCAGCGTCGATTCGACCTTGTCGGCTTCGGTGACTTTGAGCACTTCGATCAGCTTGTGAAACTGCTTGACCACTTGCTCTTCCTGCGTCTCGTCCAGGCAGTCGACCACCAGCGTCATCCGCGAGATGCCCGCCGTCTCGCTGTGGCCGACGCTCATGCTCTCGATGTTGAAATTGCGCCGCCGAAACAGGCTGGCTACCCGGTCGAGCACGCCGGGTTTGTCTTCCATCAGCGCGATCAGTGTCTTTTTCATGCTTCCTCCTCGTCCAACGGGCGGCGCAGCATATCCGAGATCGACCCGCCGGCCGGCACCATGGGGTAGACGTTTTCCTCGCCGACGACGGCAAATTCCATCAACACCGGCCCATCGATCTGGCGTGCTCTTTGCAGCATAGGCACCACATCGCTCTTGTTGGTGATGCGGAACCCGGCGATGCCGTAAGCATCGGCCAGTTTGACGTAATCGGGGCCGCTGATCGGCGTGCCCGAGTAGCGCTTGCCGAAAAACAACTGTTGCCATTGGCGCACCATGCCCAGGTAGCCGTTGTTGAGGATGGCGATCTTGAGCGGCAGTTTTTCCTGCACCACCGTCGCCAGTTCCTGGATGTTCATCTGGATGCCGCCGTCGCCGACCGTGACCCAAACCTCTTGGTCCGGGCAGCCCACCTGCACGCCGATGGCCGCCGGCAGGGCAAAGCCCATCGTGCCCAGCCCGCCGGACGTGACCAGGCCGCGATACCGGTCGTGCAGATAATACTGCGCCTCCCACATTTGGTTCTGGCCCACGTCGCTGACCATCAGGGCCTGGCCCTGGGTGGCGTGCCAGATCTGGCGGATCACGTAGGGCGGGATCAGCGCGTCGGTCTCGCGGTTGAGGATGTCACGCTTTTCGGTCTCGCTGCGCCAGCCGTTGACCTGGGCCAGCCAGTCGCGGTGCTCCCTTTTTTCGACCCTGGGGTTCAGCGATTCGAGCACGTGGCGCACGTCGCCGACCACCGGCAGATCGACCGGCACGTTTTTGCCGATCTCGGCCGGGTCGACGTCGATGTGGATGATTTTGGCCGCGCGCGCAAAGCTGTGTACCTTGCCGGTCACCCGGTCGGAAAAACGCATGCCGATGGCGATCAGCAGGTCGGCGTTTTGGATGGCGTGGTTGGCGTAGGCTTCGCCGTGCATGCCGGCCATGCCCAGGCAGAGCGGGTGTGTGCGCGGGAACCCGCCCATGCCCTCCAGTGTGGTGATCACCGGAATGTTGGCTTTTTCGGCCAGTTCGAGCATCTCGGCTTGTGCGCCGGAGAGGGTCACGCCGTGGCCGCACAAGACGAGCGGCTTGTCGGCAGTGTTGATCATCTGCGCGGCCTGCTTGATCTGCCGCTCGTGGCCGCGCACCGTCGGCTTGTAGCCGGGCAGATCGACTTCGGTCGGGTATTCAAACTCGACCTCGACCTGCTGGGCGTCTTTGGCGATGTCGATCAACACCGGGCCGGGCCGTCCGGTCTGGGCAATGTGAAAGGCTTCCTTCATCACGCGCGGCAGGTCGCGCGCATCGGTGACCAGGTAGTTGTGCTTGGTGATTGGCAGGGTGATGCCGGTCACGTCCACTTCTTGAAAGGCGTCTTTGCCGATAAACGCCGTTCCCACCTGCCCAGTGATGGCGATGATTGGCGAAGAATCCATGTGCGCCGTGGCGATGCCGGTCACAAGGTTGGTCGCGCCGGGGCCGGAAGTGGCCATGCACACACCCACCTTGCCTGTCGCCCGCGCATAGCCGTCGGCGGCGTGGGCGGCGCCCTGCTCGTGGCGGGTGAGCACGTGGCGCAGGTTGTATTGGGGCAGCGCGTCGTACAGGTTGATCACCGTGCCGCCCGGATAACCGAAAATCACCTCCACGCCCTCGCGCACCAGACTCTCGCAAACGATTTGCGCTCCGTTTAATTTCATATTCCTTCTCCCTTATTCCTTAAACACCGCTCCCGTGCTGGCCGAAGTGACCATCTGTGCATAGCGTTTCAGGTAGCCCTTGTCGATCTGGCTTTTCCACGGCGGCAGCGCTTTCAGCCGCCGCTCGATCTCGTCTGGACTGACCTCCAGGTTCAGAGCTTGATTGGTCAGGTCAATGGTGATTGTGTCGCCATCCTGAACGAGGGCGATGGGGCCGCGCGCGGCCGCCTCCGGCGAAACGTGGCCGACGGCCAGGCCGCGCGTTGCGCCGGAAAAGCGCCCGTCGGTGATCAGCGCCACCTGCCCGTCGAGGCCCATGCCCGACAAGGCCGAGGTGGCGGTGAGCATCTCGCGCATGCCGGGGCCGCCGCGCGGCCCTTCGTAGCGGATGACGAGGACGTCGCCGGGGTTGAACGCGCGGGCCAGCACGGCCTCGGTGGCCGCATCTTCCGAGTCGAACACGCGCGCCGGGCCGCGATAGACCTGAATGTCCTGCGACACTGCTGCCGCCTTGATCACCGCACCGTCGGGAGCCAGGTTGCCAAACAAAATGCTCAACCCGCCGCGCGCCGAGTAGGGATCGTCGACCGGGCGGATCACGCTGCGATCCTGGATGCGGGCCTGGGCCAAGTTCTCGGCTACCGTCTGCCCGCTAACGGTCATCGGGCCGCCGGCGAGCATGCCGTGGTCGGCCAGTTCCTTCATCACCGCCTGGATGCCGCCGGCCTGATCCAGGTCTTGGATGTGGTGCCCGCCCTTGACCGGACTCATGCGGCACAGGTGCGGCGTCTGCGCGCTGATCGCGTTCAGTTCGGTCAGTGGAAAAGCGATGCCCGCCTCGTGGGCGATGGCGATCATGTGCAGCACGGTGTTGGTCGAGCCGCCCAGGGCCATGTCGACGGCAAAGGCGTTGCGGAAAGCGGCCTCGGTGAGGATGTCCAGCGGGCGGATGTCGCGCCGCAGCAGTTCCATCACCTGCCGCCCGGCGTTTTTGGCCAGGTGGATGCGCCGCGATTCGACCGCCGGTACGGTGCCGTGACCGGGCAGGCCCATGCCCAGCGCCTCGGTGAGGCAGTTCATGGTGTTGGCGGTAAACATACCCGAGCACGAACCGCAGCCGGGGCAGGCCATCGTCTCCAGTTCTTCCAGCTCGGCCGCGCTCATCGCGCCGGCGATCACCGCGCCGACGCCCATAAACACCGAGTTGAGGTCGACCGTTTCGCCGCGCCACCGGCCAGCCATCATCGGCCCACCGCTGACCACGATCGCCGGCAGGTTGAGCCGGGCGGCGGCCATCAGCATGCCGGGCACGATCTTGTCGCAGTTGGGGATCAGCACCAGCGCATCAAAGGCGTGCGCCTGGACCACCGTCTCCACCGAGTCGGCGATCAGTTCGCGGCTGGCCAGCGAATACTTCATCCCGGCGTGGTTCATGGCGATGCCGTCGCACACGCCGATAGTGCCAACCTCAAACGGCGTGCCGCCGCCGGCATAGACGCCGGCCTTGACCGCGTCGGCGATCTGGCGCAAGTTGACGTGGCCGGGGATCGCTTCGTTGTACGAGTTGACCACGCCGACAAAGGGCCGCTCGATCTCCCAGCCGGTATAGCCGATCGCCCGCAGCAGCGATCGGTGCGGGGCGCGCTGCACACCTTGTTTTACTGCATCACTGTTCATTGTTTTCCTCTCTCCTTGTTTCCTTGTTCCCTTTTTTCAACAACGCATATTCCAGGCTGTCGGCCAGGGCCTGCCAGCTTGCTTCGATGATGTTGGTCGAACTGCCGACGGTGCTCCATACCCGGCTGCCGTCTCCCGAGTCGATCAGCACACAGGTTTGCGCCGAGGTGCCGGCTTCGCTGTCGAGGATGCGCACCTTGTAATCGCGCAGGTGGACGGCGTTCAAGATGGGATAGTGCGGGATCAGCGCTTTGCGCACCGCGTCGTCGAGCGCGTTGACCGGGCCGTTGCCTTCGGCGGCGGTGATCATGATTTCGTCGCCGACCTTGATCTTGACCACCGCTTCGGAGGCCATCATGCCGTTTTCCTTGTCGCGGACGAGGATGTGAAAATTGATCAGCTCAAAGGGCGGCCGGTAGCCGGGCTGCGCGCGGCGGATCAGCAGTTCGACCGAGGCGTCGGCGGCTTCGAACTGAAAGCCCTGGCTTTCCAGGTCTTTGATCTGCTCAACCACCATGCGCGCCTGCTCTTTGCCGAGCTGGATGCCCATATTGAGTTCTTCGACCTTGTAGAGGATGTTGCTGCGACCGGCCAGTTCGGAGACGACGAAACGCATCTGGTTGCCGACCAGCGCCGGGTCGATGTGCTGGAAGGTTTTCTGGTGCTTGCGCATCCCGTCGACGTGCATGCCGCCCTTGTGGGCAAAGGCGCTGTGGCCGACGTAGGGCTGGTGTGTGTCGGGGGTCAGGTTGGCGCGGTTGCTGACGTAATGGGACACCTGGGTCAACTCGGCCAACTGGTCGGGGTTGAGGCAGGGGCGGCCGAGTTTGAGCTGCAAGTTGGGGATAACCACGCACAGGTCGGCGTTGCCGCAGCGCTCGCCATAGCCATTGATCGTGCCCTGGACGTGGGCGGCGCCTTCTTGCACGGCGACCAGCGTGTTGGCGACAGCCAGGCCGCCGTCGTTGTGGCAGTGAATGCCCAGCGGCGGGCAGTGGAGTCCACTGCCGTCGAATTGGCTTTTGACCTCGCGCACGATGGCCTGCAATTCCAGGGTCATCGTCCCGCCGTTGGTGTCGCACAGCACCAGCACGGCGGCGCCGGCCTCGGCGGCGGCGCGCAGGGCGTCCAGGGCATAGGCCGGGTCGGCCTTGTAGCCGTCGAAAAAGTGCTCTGCGTCATAGATCACCTCGCGCCCATGGCTGCGGGCAAAGGCTACACTGTCGGCGATCATATGCAGGTTTTCGTCGCGGGTGGTTTTGAGCACGTGCTCGACGTGCAGGTCCCAGCTTTTGCCAAAAATGGCGACGGCCTGGGTTTCGGCCTGGAGCAGGGTGCGGATTTGCACGTCTTGCGCCACCGGCGTGTCGGCGCGGCGGGTGCTGCCAAAAGCGGTGATGGTTGCGTGGGTGAGGCCCAACCCTTTGGCCTGTTCGAAAAAGGCAATGTCCTTGGGATTCGAGCCGGGCCAGCCGCCCTCGATATAGTCGACGCCCAGCCGGTCCAGTCGCTGGGCAATTTTCAGTTTGTCGTTCAGCGAGAGCGACAGCCCTTCGCGCTGCGTGCCGTCGCGCAGGGTTGTATCGTACAATTGGATGCGGTCAGACATGGCCTCCTCCACAAGACGGTTTTCGACTCTAGATCGTTATCGAAAAGCATCTTTGCTTTTCAGCGTGGACGGCCATGTCCGGGGAAATAAAAAAGCCTCCCGGTTGGGAGGCTTTATCCTTTTAAGGGTGAATTAAGCCAATGCTCTCCCAACCGCAAACGCCTCCGTAATCAGGAGGACAATAAGGCCCAAAATAAGGGAGAGTGATTTTTGATTTGCGGTGGGTTGGTCAGACATTGCTGTACCTCAATTGAATTGAGTCGAGTGTACCACAAGATTGGGGATTCGTCAAATCGGGGTTGCGGCATTTGCGCTCGCGCCTCATCCGGGATACACTAAAACAAGCGCCGGTCGAGTAGGCCCTACTCGACCAGCACAGGCTGAACAGTTACAAAAATTCAAGTGGAGGCGAAAAATGGGCCGGGGTTCAGATGCCAATCTTGTGTGTACGTCTTGTGCGGCGGTCTTTCCGCTCGACGATCCGCGCTGGCGCTGCCGCTGCGGCGGCTTGCTCGACATCGATTTCGCTCCCCAATTTCCACTCGACGAGATTGCCCACCGCAAGCCGACTATGTGGCGCTACCGCGAGGCGATCCCCGTTGCTGGCGGCGGGGTGGTGTCGCTGGACGAAGGGTTCACGCCGCTGCTTGCCCTCGACTTTGAAGGGCGCACGGTGTGGGTCAAGCAGGATCAGCTCTTTTCGACTGGCTCGTACAAGGATCGCGGCGCGGCGGTGCTGATCAGCCAGGTCAAGGCGCTGGGCATCGAGCGGGTGGTCGAGGATTCATCGGGCAATGCCGGCTGTGCCGTCGCCGCCTACTGTGCCCGCGCGGGCATCGCCTGCGAGGTTTACGTGCCCGCCGGCATCTCGCCGGCCAAAATCGCCCAGATCGAGGCGTATGGGGCGCGGCTGATCAAGGCGCCCGGCAGCCGCGAGGACACCGCCCGCGCCGTGCTCCAAGCTGCGCAAACGACCTATTATGCCAGCCACTCGTGGAATCCCTTTTTCTTTCACGGCACCAAGACCTGGGCCTACGAGGTTTGTGAACAACTTGGCGAGCAAATGGGTTGGCGCGCGCCCGACGTGGTCATCTTGCCGGTGGGCAATGGCACCTTGCTGCTGGGCGCGTTCATCGGGTTCAAAGATTTGTTCCGTGCGGGAGTGATCGAGCGCCTGCCCCGGCTGATCGGCGTGCAGGCGGCGGCGTGCGCGCCGCTGTACAAGGCATTTAGCGATCATCTGGACCAAAACCCATATATCGACAGGCAGCCCACCGTCGCCGAAGGGATCGCCATCGCCGATCCGGTGCGCGGCTCGCAGATCGTGCGCGCGGTGCGCGAGAGCGGCGGCCGGTTCATCGCCGTCAACGAAGCCGAGATTCAAGCCTCATTGCAGTCGATGTGGCGGCGGGGTTTTTACATCGAGCCAACGGCGGCGGCCGCGATGGCAGGGGTGTCGCGCTACCTGCACGAGTGTGCTGAGGGAGAGCTGATCGTTTCGACCTTTACCGGGCACGGCCTCAAAGCGGCCGGTCATTGAGTGCTGTTCTGCAAGTGGGCGCATTTGGCGCACAGGCCGGGGATGGACAGGTGTTCCAGGTCGGCGGCAAAGCCGTGCAACGCGCGCAGATGTTTGGCCAATCCCTCCACCTCCTCGATCTCGATGCCGCTGACCTCACCGCACTTTTGGCAAACCAGGTGGATGTGCGGCCCGTGCAGGCCGAGCAGTTCGTAGCGCCGCTGCCCGTCGATGGCGTCGATGCAGGCGACCAGATCGAATTCTTGCAGCAGGTCGAGTGTGCGGTACACGGTCGAGATGTCGATGGCTGCGTTGAGCGCCTGCACCCGCGCGTAAATCTCTTCTGCCGTCGCCACACCTTCGATCTCGTGCAGCGCCGAGAGCACCATCTCGCGCTGCGGCGTCAGCCGCAGCCCTTTTTCGCGCAGTTTTTTGATAAAAGCCTTTTCGCACGCCATCGCTGCCTCCTGTGCCCGGCATAGTTGCAACAAGTATAGTATAGCGCCAACGGGCGAGTTGGACAACTCAGGTGCGGGTGCGCGCGACGCGGCGATAGAACACAAACAACAACAACAGCGACAGCAGGTTGAGCGCGCCGGCGATCCGGAAGGGCAGTCCGATGGCGATCTCGGATAATGCGCCGGCGCCCAACGAGCCGAGGATCATGGCCAGGTTCCACCACAGGTGGATGAACCCGAGCACGCGGCCGCGTTCCTGGGCGACGGTCGCTTCGGCGACCAGGCTGGGCAGCAGCGTCGAAAGCGCCCAGGCCGCGGCCAGTCCGCTCGTGCCCAGAGCGAATACAACCCACAGGCTCGACGGCCACAGCCCGAGGCCGAATACGCTGGCGATCAGCGCGGCAAAAGTGAGCGCCGTGGCCGGTTTCGGCCCCCAGCGATCGGCGGCGCGGCCTACGATGGCCTGGGCGAGCGATGCGACCGTCCAACTGACGGTGGCATACCAGGCGACCACCGTTTTGCTGGCTCCGGCGTCGTCGAGCATCAACGGCACGAGGAGCAGCATCGTCGCGTAGGCCAGGGTGGGCAAGAAACGCAGCGCAGCCAGGGTCAGCACCGGGAGTCGGGCGGCGATGTCGCCGTAATCAAACAGGTGTTTCAGCCGGGGGGCGGCGCTCCGGCTTTCCACCGGCGAGCGCGGCAGGGCAAACTGGTTGACGACCAGAGTCAGTAGCGCAAAGCCGATCAGCGTCCAGGCCAGCAGGGGGTAGCCACCGCGATCGAGGAGCAGGCCGACGATCGGGCTGCTGAGCGCGCCGCCCAGGGTGTAGCCCCAGTTGAACAATGCCGAGAGCAGGCCGAGGTATCCAGACGCGGCCACGTCCATCAGGTAGCTCTGGGCGCCGAGCGTGTGCAGGCCCAGCCCAAACCCGCCGACCGTCCACAGGATGGCAATCCAGGTGGGTGAATGGAGCAGAAACACGAAACTGGCCAGCAAGTAACCGACATTGCCCAGCAGCAGCGTCCGCTTGCGGCCCAGCGAATCGCTCAGTGCGCCGCCAAGCAGCGAGGCGACCAGTCCGGCAATTTGCTTAGCAGTGGCAATGTTGGCGATTAAAAGTGTAGAATAACCCAATTCTTTGAGATAGATCGAGAAAAAGGCAAAGTGCGGTGAGAGCAGCATCCCGCCCATCAACTGGAGCGCGAGCAGCGTGAGCATGGGGCGGTTGAGCGCCTGCCACAATGATTGGGGTTCGGTCGATGTGGACTGTGTCATGGTGATGTTTTCTATTCTTGAGGCAGAATTTCGATTTCAAACAGCCTGGGCCACCACTTGCCGGTGACCAGGATGCGCTTGCCGACGGCGTCGTAAGCGATGCCGTTCAGCACATCGACCGGCTGGGTGCGATCCTCCGGCGCGAGCAGGCCGTTCAAATCAATCCATCCGAGCACCTGGCCGGAGTCCGGGTCGATGCGCGCGATCCAGTCGGTTTGCCAGACGTTGGCCCACACCTGGCCTTCGACGTATTCCAGTTCGTTGAGCCGCGCGATTGAATTTGGCCCGTCGTGTACGAGCACCTGACCGGTGAATTTCAGCGTTTGGGGATCGAGGAAATAGAGCGTGGCCGTGCCGTCGCTCATGATCAGGCGTGTGCCGTCGTGGGTCAATCCCCAGCCCTCACTGGGGTAGGTGAACTGGTCGAGCAGTTCAAAGGTGGTCAGATCGTACACAAAGCCGGTTTGCGACTGCCAGGTGAGCTGGTAGATTTTGTCGTTCAGGATGGCGATGCCCTCGCCGAAATATTCGCCGGGCAGGTCGTATTGCTGCCAAACCTGGCCCGTTTCCAAATCGACCCGGCGCAGCGATGATGCGCCGTGCAATCCGGTGCCTTCGTACAGCACACCATCCAGGTAAACCAACCCCTGAGTAAACGCGCCGGGATCGTGCGGGTAGGTGTTGATCACCCGGTAGGTATATCGCGGCGTCTGGGAATCGATTTCAGGCGTGGGCGTGGGGCCGGGCAGTGGTGACGTGCCTGGATCGGGCTGCGCCGGCGGGGTTGGCGTGGTCAGTGGGCTGGTGAAAATCGGCGATACGCCGGTGGGGATGGGCGTGTAGGTTGGCAGAACACTGGTCGATGTTGGGGCCGGTGTTCCGGGCGTCGCCGTTTGGGCGCAGGCGGACAGGAGCAAGACCAGGAGAGAAAAATACACGATGCGAGTTTTCATTCTTAAATTTTCCCTCGGAAGCAAAATTGTGCGCCATTATACCATCGACCGCCTTTGCCGACAATGTTGAATAGAAATGCACTTTGTGCTACAATGGTGGATATCGGGGTGGGGCCATGAACGAGCCGGATGCCCCTGGTTTTGATGGTGTTGAAGCGCATTACACTTAGAGGATAAGTATGGCAATTCGTGAAATTTTACAGATTGGCGATCCTGTGCTGCGCAAGCGCAGCTTGCCCATCGGACGTTTTGATGGTGCGCTGGCCCAATTGGCCGATGATATGATCGAAACAATGCACGAGGCCAACGGCGTCGGTCTGGCCGCGCCGCAGGTGGGCGTGTTGGCCCGGCTGATCGTGGTCGAGATGCCGGACAGCGACGATTATCCCCGCCCGGGCGAGCGGTTTGTGCTCTGCAACCCCAAGGTGGTCAAGGCCAGCCGGGAGACCGAAGTGGGGCAGGAAGGTTGTCTGTCGGTGCGCGGTTACGTGGGGATGGTCGAGCGGCCTGTCGCGGCGATTGTCGAGGGGCAAGACCTCCAAGGGCGCAAGGTGCGCATCAAGGCCGAGGATTACCTGGCCCGCGCCTTTTTGCACGAGATCGATCACCTGGATGGCGTGCTGTACGTGGACCTTGCCGAGGAAGGCTCAGTGATGACGATGCAGGAATTGGAGCAACTTGAAGAGGCGGAAGAAGAGCCAGTCGAGATGTGATTGGGTGGCTACATCCAATAAAACGCGCCGGTCGGCTCGAGCCGACCGGCGTCTTTTTATTCGTTTTCCAACGTCTCGCGGCCCAGGATGACGCCGCCCTGCCCGGCGTCGCCGGTTGTCGCAGTCACCACCGGCGGCGTCTTGGGGGACGGTTCGATCAGATGCATCATCCCGGCCAGATCGGCCAGGTTGAGTTCCAGTTTTTCTGCCTGATCGACCATCGTTTTGAGCAGATCGCGCGTGAACAGCCGGCGAAACTGTGCCGGACTGCCAAAGTGTTGCCACTTGAGTGGGATGTGGTGCAGCGTGTTCAACGTCGATGGACTGGGCGTGCGCAGCTTGTGGTAGGCCAGCAGCTTGACCTCCTTGGTGATCGCCTTGGTCAATTCCTCGCCCATTGGCGCGGCAAAGTCCTGGCTCAACAGGATAGCGTAAATGTCGCACTCTTCGACCCACAAGGCACGTTCCTCGGCCTCGGCGCCGGCGCGCGGCGTGTGCCCGATGCGCCAGCCGATGTTGAGTCCCATCCGTGCGACGACCTGACCGACGATCTCGCGCTCTGCGACCAGGTCGGGGCTGCTGCTGATGAACAAGTGAATGGGCTTGGCCAAACCCAACCTCCTAAAACTCGGCCAACAGGGTGACAATTTCGCGCCCGCGCACGGGTACGCTCACCCGGCCGGCCGCGTCGATCTCGAGCGCTTCCAGCACGCGCTCGCCGAGGGTGCAGCGCACAATGCCTTTTGGCTTGCGCCAGAATTTGACTACCGCCGCGCAGGCCGCCTCGCTCGTGTTCCAGAAACGCACGACCAACCCGCGCCCGTCTTCCGCTTCCTTGATCGCCGTCACCAGCAAATTCTCCGGCTCCACCTCGACCCAACTGCCCTTTGACGGCAGCGCGCCGGCGTGGGCCAGCGTCGCTACGGCGCGCAGCGGGGCGTTGAACGCCTGCGCCGCGTGGATGGTTTCAACGGTGGCGCTGCGGTGCGGGATCAACGCATAGTGAAAGGTATGCTCGCCGATGCACTGCGCTTCCGGCGTGGGCAGCCCCGGCCCGGCGTGGCCCTGCCGCACCGACATGTCGCCGCGTGACAGCCAGCCGACCGCGCGCAGCAGGGTCAATGCCAACTCGGTTCCCTGGTCGGTACGCACGGCTTCGATCTCGGGCAGGCCGCGGTTGGCGAGCGTCAAGCCGAGTTTGCCGTCGCTGACCCGGCTCCACGCGCACTGCGGGTGCGTGCTCACCGGCTGCTCGACCCAATCTGTGGTGTCCGTCGGCAGATCGAGTGAACGGGCGATGATGTCAAAATGGCCTTCGGCGTCGAACGTATCCACCCGCACCGGCAGCGGAAAATGGACGCGCAGGCGGTGGTCTGCGGCATGGTTCTCGACCGTCGTCGAAATGTCCACCCGGCGCACGCCCGGTGAGAGCGAGATGCGCGTGGTGATCGGCAGGTCGATCAGTTCGTCGCTGCGTTCGGCGCGCGTCTCGCCCAGCGACAGCGGCACCTGGTAAGTCATCGACACTTCCAGCGTTTGCCGGGCCGGGCCGTACCCGGTCAGGCAGACCAGCGGCTCGTCGACCAGCGCACTGACGACGAGGTCGTTTTCCACCGGGCAGAAATTGTACTCGTCGCCGCGGTCGCCGGTGTCGACGAAACGGTTCAGGCCGGGATATTCGGCGTCTGTGGTCTTGTCGGTCAGGGTCAAGGTGCCGTCGTCGTTCACCTGGACGCGGAAAAATTCATTTTCGATGTTTGGCGATGTTGGCTTGTCGACCGGGGCCGTCTGTTCGTCGACCGGCTGGACCCAAAAGGTGCGGTAGCCCAGGCCGGGCACGTCCGGCGCGACAAAGGTGCATTGGGCGAATTCGCCGTGATGGATGACCAGGTGTACCTGTTCGATCTGGCCCGCTTCCATTATGCGCGTGATCTCGGCCTGCACGCGTTGGATGGCCTCGACTTGGGGTGGCTGGCCTTTGGCGAGGACGATCTCCAGGTCGAGCAGCGCGCCGTCGGCGGTCAGGGTGATCGCCTGGATGCCCGCGCCGTCGATCTCGTAGGGCACGTTGCCGACCATGCTGGCAAACATCGCCGTCGGTATGTCGAACTCGACCAACACTTCACGCCCGCGCTCGCCGATTTGCGGCCGGATCGTTTGCCCGTCGCCGGTGACGAGCACGAAATGCGTCATGCTCGTCGGCAGCGCCACCCGCGCCGACACGACGTCGCTGCACGGGCGGGTGGTGGGATTGAAAACGACGACAGCAGGGCGGTTTTCGGCGTTGCCCGTATCGATGAGGGCGGTCAGGCCGCTCATGCTCGCCTGTGTGACCTGCTCGCCGATTTGCTCGACCCAGTCGAAACGCACGGCCATTTCTTTGTGTACCTGGTCGACGCTGCACCCGCAGATCGAGTCGTGGGGGTGGTTTTGCAGCAGGTAGCGCCAGGCTTGCCGCACCAGCGCCCCTTGTCCGTGCAGGTCCAGCGGCGCGCCGGCGATCTTGGCCAGGGCAGTCATCGGCTCGGCCCAGCGGGTGAGCAATGTTTCACAGGCGGCGTTGCGCTGTTTGATCCACATGCGCGCCGAGAGCACGCCGGGCAGCAGGGGGGAGCGGGCCGAGTCGCGCATTTCGCCGCGCCGCGTTTCCAGCGTGGGTTTGTGAGCGCGTATTTTTTCGATAAACTGCGGCAGTGTGCCGTGCTGAATGTCTACGTCGGGCAGTGCGGTGCGCGCGGCGGCGAGCAGACGCGGCAGTTCCGCCATCGGCTCGACGTGGTCGGAGCCGTTCATGGCCAGCAGGTGCGGCGTGGTGGCGGTGGGGGTCAGGCTGTCGATGATTTGCTGCGTGCGCCCGATGAACGCCCGGGCGTTGGCGGGCATGTTGGCGGCATTGCCATAGCCGTGCTGCTGGTGGACAACCAGCACCTCGCTGCCGTCGGGGGCCTGCCAGACGAATTCGTTCTGCACGCCGCTCACGCCGCGCCAAAAGACCATCGTGTCGATGTCGAACCCGCGCAAAATTTGCGGCATCTGGCTGATGTGGCCGAACGGGTCGGGGATGTTGCCCACGTCCATCCGTTTTCCGAATGCCGCGCACATCTGCGCGCCGGCGAGCAGGTTGCGGACGGTCGACTCGCCGGAAACCAGGAATTCGTCGGGCAGGATGTACCACGGGCCGATCTGGATGCGCCCCTCCTGCACGTACCGCTCGATCCGGGCGCGGTTTTCGGGCCGGATGGCCAGGTAATCGTCGAGGACGATGGTTTGCCCGTCGAGCATGAAATATTTATAGTCGGGATCAGTGTCGAGGATGTGCAGCAGTTTGTCGACCAACTGCACCAGCCGAATGCGGAATTCTTCAAAGGGCTGGTACCACTCGCGGTCCCAGTGGGTGTGCGAGACAAAGGTCAGCGTTTGTTTGGACATTGTTGTTCATCCTTTCGTTGCGCAAATCGAGATGCGTATTCCGTAATCGTCGCTGATACAGTACGTAATATGCAGTGAATTACAAATCCAGGTTAAATCATCTCTACAATCTAGACCACCACCTGGATCACGCCGATCAGCATAATCAGCGCGCCGGCGATGGCATTGGGCGTCGGCGCTTCGCCCAGCAGCCACCAACTGAGCAGGATGCCGCCGGTCACTTCTTGAGTGGCGATGACATTGACCAGCGTCGGGTGGGTGCGGCGCAGTGCGGCGTTGTACAGCGTATGGCCGATCCCGAGCGGGAACACGCCCAGGATCAGAATCGACAGCAGCGATGGCCACGGTCGCTCCGGCATTTGAAAGGTCAGCGCGGCCAGCGGCAGCAGCCACAGCCCGGCCATCCCGTATACGCCGCCGGCATAGCTCCACAGCGAATAACGCTCGCGCTGGGCGCGGCCGGTCGCCGAGTAGAGGCCAAAGGTGATTGCCGAGCCGATCGCCATTGCATCGCCGAGCAGCATACGCGCCGTCCACGCCGGCTCGAACCCCGACAAGACGGCCATCCCGGCGACGGTGATCATAATGCCGATCCACTTGGTCTTGGGCAACGGCTCTTTGTTCAGCAGCGCGTTGAACAGCGAGACCCAGATGGGCGAAGTATAGACCAAAGCCAGCGAGTGCGCAACCGTGGTGAAACTGAGCGAGGCGATGTACAAGATGAAATGCAGCGCGGCGATCAGTCCCCACACGGCAAAGCGGCCCAGGTCGGCGCGGGGAATGTGCGGTTTGTGGCCGCGCAGCGCGCCGATCAGGAGCACCGTTGCTGAACCGATGAGCATGCGCAGTCCGGTGACGACAAAGGGCGACAGCGCGCCGGCCCAACGGATGAACACCGGCGTGGTCGAAAAGGCGAATACGGCCAGAGAGACGTACATCAGGCCGAGGTGCTTATCGTGGAGTTTCATTGACAGTCCAAGTCAAAATTGCGCCCGCCGCCCCAGACGGAATAGCATTCGACGTTGGTGATTTTCAGAGGCTCCCCTTTTCTCAAGGCAGTGATCTTTGGCTACCGAATATGAACCAGTCCATATTTTACAAACATATTTTGGAATTTTTTCTGCAATTCGCTGTCATTTTTTATATCTTGATGATAGAGATCGACGGACTCTTCAAACCGATCATAGACTCCCCTGAAAAAAGGTTGACAGCGATTTAACTTTATGATATAATAATATTTG
>CAYRXM010000040.1:0-35754 GCA_964428175.1 uncultured Anaerolineae bacterium | reverse complement strand
AGATGGAATCTCGTGACTGGAGTTCAGACGTGTGCTCTTCCGATCTTGTTTTCTACCTCTTCTCGCGCAATCTGCGACCAGCGATCAAATCGCTCCGGGTGATGCTCGCAGGTGTGGGTGTCCTTGAGCACCATCTCCAGCACGCAGCCCTCTTTTTGTGCCACCTGGATCGTGTGCCGGATGTACTGACGGATCGCCGCCTCGTCGAAATCGCCCACCAGGTGCGACGGGTGCGGCTTCCACGAGAAAATGGCCTGATTCCCCAGTCGCTCTGCGCACACATCGACGTTGGCAAAGGGCGAGATCGAGATGCGGCGGATGTGCGGGATGGTCTGCACGCCGTCGAGTTTGTCGGTCAGGTCTTCGCAGCAGCCATAACCGGTGAGGCCAAAGGGCGCGAGCAGCCGCTTTTCGTAGGCGGTCGAAAATTCGGCGTGCTGTCTGGGCCCAACCTGGGCCAGTTCCTGTGCTTCGGCGCTGGCCCACATATCGATCGGGCGCACGCGGTCGGGATCGAAGCCCGGCGCGGGCAGTTCGTCGATGTAGCCGTTGCCGCCAGAACTGTGATAGGTGCTGTCGTTGTTGAGCGACAGCAGGTTTAGATCGATGTACTGCTGCAATATCCGGTGGTGTCCCTCTTCCAGAAAAGCCATCGCCTCGTGCAGCATTTGCGGCTGGAGGTACATGTCCATCATCGTCTCGGCCAGGCCGCGCAGGTAGGTGTACTGCTGCATCAGGTGGTACGAGATGTGTGCCACCCCCTTGAGCCTGACCTGCAAAATGTCGCCGAACAGGTCTTGCGCTTCATCCATCCGGCGCTGTGTTTCGGCCTCGTCATGTGAAACGTCGGGCCAGCGCAGTTTTTTGAGGTCGGACGGTTCTATGATCACCGGATCAAAGGCCCACGCGCCGCGCGCCTCATCGCTGTAGACGTGCCTGGATTCCAGCCCCCAGCCCGAGTTATAGATCGCCTTCTGGACGATCCACTCGCCTTCGATCACCGTGTCGTCGGCGAAATGGTCGTAGTAATAAAGACGGCTGCGCAGTGTCCATTCCATGCGCCGCGCGTCTTCTCCTGTGCAGGTCAGCGCGCTTGGGGGTAACAGTTCTTCCCACGATCCCTCGGGAAAGAGGAGGATCATCGGTCGGACTGGTTGGAGGCTGTTGTGCCGTTTCCACAATTCGCGCCGTTCAGCCTGGATCGGCAGTGCGGCAATGTCAGCCACTCGGCGGCCAAGTTCGCGCAAGATGGCACGGTCGGTGGTTGTGATCATTTTACAATCCCGCCATTTCCAGCCCGACCAGGATACCGATCAGCACGAGGGCCGCCGGGACGACGACGATCCACGGGTTTTTGACCTTGAGCAGTTCGGGTAGGGTGAGCGGGCCGAACTCGCCCTTGAGCAGGATCGGTTTTTCCAGTTTGGGATAAAACGTCGCAAACAGCCACGAGCCGAACAAAATGCCGATCCCGCCGCCGATCAAGGCGTCGATTGAGCCGCGTCCGACCGCGCCGACCACCGTGCCGGGGCAGTAGCCCAGGATGGCAAAAGCGACGCCAAAGATCAGCCCGCCGACGATCGAGGTGCCCACCGAGCCGGGCTTGGGCTGCAAGCGCACCCAACCCAGGCTATGCATCGCGTACACGCCGATCATCCCCGTCACCGAGGCGGAGAGCATCAGTTTGACCACGGTGAAATCGCGTAGCAAGAGCTGGTTGAGGATGGTGTCAAAGCGGGTCACGCCGCCTCGGTCGAGCAAAAAGCCAAAGGCAATGCCGATCAACAATCCGATGACGAGTTGCGCGCGTTTGTTTGAATGTAATTGGGTCAACATGGCCTCATCTCCTCTCACTTTTAGGCGATCAGGTAAAACATCACCAACGCGGTGGCGATCCCGCTGGCAAACATACCCATCACGGCCAGCCAACTGCTCAGGGCCAGTTGCAGCGTGCCGCTGATCCCGTGCCCGCTGGTGCAGCCGCCCGCCCAGCGCGCGCCGACGCCCATCAGCACCCCGCCGATCAGCGCAAAAGCCCAGCGCAGCCAGGGCGAGCCGCCAAATGTCGCAGCCCACAACGCGGGCGCCGCCTCGACCCGGAACGAACCCGACAGCCGCGCCGAGATGAATGCGCCGATCAACACGCCGATGACGAGCATCCAATCCCAGGTGACGGCGGGCAGGTTTTTTTGAAAATAGGGCTTGTCGAGCACCTTGCGGCCGCGAAACAGCCTTTCGATCATCCCTGCCGTGCGCACAAACGAGGTCGAACAGCCGATGGTGTGATCGGAGAGCAGAAACGAGAGCCAGCTCAAGATGCCGATGCCAACCCCAACCAGATAGGGAGACCAGCGCTCCAGTGTCAGGAAATCCATCGCACACCTCCAATGTTTACGAACCAAATCGCTCGCGCAGATAATTCAACGATTGACGGTCGATCCAATCTTCGCTGCCCGTCCAGCGCTCTTCCAGGTTTTCGATGCCGGCCAGCCTGACCATCGCCGCGCGGGTTGCCGCGTCAAAGACGCCGTTGAGCGGTCCATCATAGTGACCGGTGCGCCGGAGCAGCGCCTGCAACTCGGCGGCGACCTCGCTCAAGGGGATCGCGTCGCTCGGATCGACGACGCCGAAAAACAGGTGGTGCATTTCGACCAGTTTTTTCAGGCGCTGGATCGGCTCCGGATCGTCGTCGACGCGCAGATCGAGGTAGCGGTCGTTGTTGCCGCCATAGCCGCCGCCCTCGCGCACCACCAGCACGCCGGCTGCCTGGCGGCCGCGGCTGTCGCCGCCGGCGGCCTGGCCCGCTGCCAACGCATCGACCAGCCAATCGGCCAGTTCACCGGAACGATGCCTGGACTGCTCGAACGCTTCGGCCATCGCCTCGACGGTGCCGGGGACGAGGATGTTGCCCTGGCAGGCGAACCCGTCGCCGACGATGTGTCCGGCCCAGGCGTTGCACTCGCTGCCGGTATAGGCAAAGGCCCGTCCCTGCGCGTCGACCATCCCCACCTGGCGCACGCTGCGCCCCTCGTCGGCGTCGATCAATGCCTTGATCGTGTCCTCTGCCGATTGGCCTTGCGCCATCAGGTCGAGGCCGCGCAGGCCGAAAGCCATGTTGGCGTGCGCCTGCGTCGCCACCGCGCCCGCGCCGGCGCGCGCCCAGGAGACGACCGCCGCGGCGGCCAAAAATTTGCTCTGCACGGCCACGCCCCATTCCCGGCGTCCGGGGTCGTAGGCCACAATTGAAAATGTCGCAATGGTCTGCATATGCTTCCTCTTTTCTAGTCGTTCAGCCTTTGCACCGTCGGGCGCAAATTCAATTCGTCGATCAGCGCGTTCAGCTCGTCGTCGGTCAGCGGGCGGCCCAGGCCGGCATAGGCGGTGAGCATGGCCTCGGTCAGGTTGGTGCCGAACGAGCGCCCTTGGTAGCGCGGCGTGGTGGTGATCACCGTCGCGATCCCGCGCTCGCGCAGCAGGTCGATGTTGGCCTCGGTAGTGGTGTTGGTGATCACCCACTTGCCGCGCACGTCTTGGGGCAAGTATTTGCGCAGGAAGAGAAAATCCCCGGCGATCAGGTCAGCCTGCTGCCAGTAGCGCTGATACTTGGGCTTGGCGACGTCGCCGCCGCTGCCGTAAAAGAGCATGCTCATCGGGAAATAGCTGACCACGGGAAACAATATCCGCGCCAGTTTATAATACGCCTCGATGCCGCGAACCGGAATGGGAATGCCCAGCGCGATCATCAGATCGCCAATGATCACCTGGTCGGCGACCTCGCTCACCGCTTCGGCCAGACCAAGGCGGTCGACGGCGACGGGGACAAAGGCGCAGCGAAAGCGGGGGATTTCGCCCAGCAGCGGCCTGACCCGCTCAAATACCTGCCGCTCCAGCGTGTGCTTGAGGCCGCGCCCATCGACGACCGGCGTCTGGCGCACGTTCTCGATCAGCCGGAGTGCGGCGCGCAGCGGGTATTCGCGCCCCTTGAGCCGCAAATAGATGTCAACGCCGCCCACGCCAAAAGCGTCGACCCTGCCGTCCAGCTCGGTGAACAGGCGGTACGCTTTTTGTGCGTCGCCGTCCGTGCCGATGCGCTCGACGCTGATCGGCACGCCGTTCAACTCGACGACGACTTTTTTGTCGCGCTCGGAACTGCCCAAACTGACGCTGACTGCGCGTTTCATGGTGTCCTCCTCAACTCACTTTGGCCGACCAATCGCCGTAATCGAGCCGGTCTTTGACTTGGGGCAGCGTCTCGTGCCCGGTGTGATAGGCGGTGACGCTGCTAAGACACGCTTGCGTGGCCCGCGATCTGGCGGTGTTTGTCTCGATACGAACACGAGTCGCGGTTACATGGGGAAAAACGTGGATGCGCTTGTGCCCGACGGTGATCCCCTCGGCGATGCACCGATCGTTGACCCACAGGCTGTGCCCGTCGATGTGCTGCCCATCAGCTAGATTTTCACACAAGACCAGGTGATCCAGCGTAATGGGACGTTCAAAGTCGGCCCAGATGGTTGACCCTTCCTGCCGCAGCCGGGCCGGAATGGGATCGGCAAAGCGGTGATCCAGTTCGGCCTTCCATTGGAGCAGCCGCGCGCGATCCTCCGGCGCGATCAGCCCGTCGCGGTTTGGCGGCACGTTGAGCAGCAGGTTGCCGCCCAACCCCACCGAGTGGTAATAGATGCCCAGCAGGTGCTCGACGCTCTTGAGTGTGTGCAGGTCGTCGGGCTGCCAGAACCAGTTGCGACGGATGGCCACGTCACATTCCGGCGGCAGGTAAACGCCCGCGCTCAAATCCTCCTTTTGATCGGTAAAGGCCGAAATCTCGGTCGCATCGACGACATAGTAATTGGGGTCGGCGGCCAGTCCATCCTCGTTACCCACCCAGCGGATCGTCTTGCGGCCCATGTTAAAGACCATCGCCTGCGGCTGGTGTCGGTCGACCACGCCCATGATCATGGGCCAATTATACACCCGTCCTTCCGATCCTGCGCCGTCGAACCAGATCTCGAACAGCGGCCCATAGCGTGTGCACAGTTCGTTGAGCTGGCGCGCGTAAAAACGGTCATAGGCCTCGGCATCGGGATAGCACGGCTCGTGTCGATCCCACGGCGAGAGGTACAACCCAAGCAGCATTCCCAGATCGCGGCAGGCCCGGGCCAGCTCGCCGACCACGTCGCCTTTGCCCCTTTTGTACGGCGACGAGGCTACCGAATAATCGGTCGTCTCGGTCGGCCAGAGGCAGAATCCATCGTGGTGTTTGGCGGTGAACACCAGGTAGCGCGCGCCGGCCGCCTGCGCCGTCTCGACCCACTGGCGTGCGTCGAGCTTGAGAGGGTTGAACCCCGCCGGATCGAGTGTACCGTCGCTCCATTCCTTGCCGTAAAAGGTGTTGATGCCAAAGTGGCAAAAGAGGCCGAATTCGGCTTTTTGCCAGGCCAGTTGTCCGGCTGTAGGTTTGATCGTCATCCGTATCCTCCGTTCGCTGTTTCTACCGTTCAAAAGCCATCTCGAAAAAAGCCAGCATTTTGGCTGCATATTCTTCTTCGTGCCCCGCAATCGGGTTGACGTGCGGCGGGCCGCTCAGCAGCCAAAGGTCTTTGGGTTTCTGTGCCGCAGCGTACATCTGCTCAGCATGGTGCGGCGGGAACAGCGTGTCATCCAGGCTGTGAATGATCAGCACCGGGCGCGGCGACATGGCCGCCAGGTCACGCGCCGAATCGACCTGCCCGACCTGAAATCCCGCCCTCGCCTCGGCCCAGGCGATGACCAGCGGCGCAAACGGCCATTGAGGGACGAAGGCGAATTTGCCGAAACTTTCCTCGACGGCCAGCCGCAGGCTGCTGTAGCTACTTTGCACGACCAGCGCTTCGATGCGCGCATCCTCGGCTGCTGCGCGCACCACCGCCGCCCCGCCCAGCGAGTGACCGATCGCGCCTACCTGCTCGACGCCGGGCCGGGCGAGCAAATAATCGACCGCCGCCTGCACGTCGAGCGCTTCCAGGTAGCCGTAGGTGAGCAGCCTGCCCGCGCTGTAGCCATGCCCGCGCAGATCGATCAACAGGACATGATAGCCGGCCTGCGACAGGATGCGTGCTTGCGGCAGCAAATAGGCGCGGTTGGCGTGGATGCCGTGTACCAGGACGACGGCCTGCCCTCGCGTACCGGGCACGTACCAGCCGGCGATGTCGAGGCCGTCCGCTGTTTTTAATTGCACGTCGCGGCAGTCCAGGCCGTCTGCCACGCCGATGTTGCGATCCCGTCGCGGCGTGGTCAGGCTAAAGACGGCGAGATAGAGCAGGATGGCGGCGAGCGCCGCCGCGCCGATCAGCACGGCACACAGCCTGCCGACCCACTTGGAACGGCGCCGTCCGGTTTCGTTCTTCACCCTACCTCCGGCCAGGTTGTCGACCAGACGCGGATCAACTGGACGAAAAACCGGGTCATCCTGACCACATTATCGACCGAGATGCGCTCGTTGACGCCGTGTACCCCTTCCAGTTCCTTTTGGTTCACCAACGCCGGCATAAAGCGATACACGTTGGGGCAAATAGTGTGGTAGAAACGCGCATCGGTCGCGCCGAGTACCAGATAGGGGGCAACCGGAATGTCGCCGAGCGCCTGGCGCGTGGCCGCCGACAGCCGCGCAAAGGCCGGGCCGTCGGTGGACGACACTGCAACCTCTTTTCCATCAGAACTCTGTTTGACCTGTAGGACCACGCGCGGGTCGTCGATCATGCGTTCAACCGCATCGGTCACCGTCTGAGCCGTGTCGCTGGGCAGCAGCCGGGAATTGACCAGCGCCCTGGCTTCGGCCGGGATGATGTTGTCCTTGACCCCGCCCGAAATCACCGTCACCGCACCCGTGGTGCGAATCGCCGCGTTCGTCGTCGCCGACCGTGACAGGATGTGCCTGACCAGGCCGCCGAGCAGCCAGGTGTTGGCAAACGCCAGCCGCAGGCCCAGCGGCAGCGCCTTGCCGATCCCTTCAAACATGGGCATAATGGCGTCCAGGCGGGCCGGCAGCGGTCGCGCCTCCAGCCGGACGATGGCCCGCGCCAGGATGCCGACCGCGGTGTGTCGGGGCGGCACCGCCGAGTGGCCGGGCGGCTGAGATACCGACAGTTCCAGCGTCAGGTAGCGCTTTTCGGCATTGCCGATCAACGCCACTGGCCTGTCGACACCGGGCACCATCCCCTCGACCACCGCGCCGCCCTCGTCGAGCAGCGCCTCCAGCCGGACGCCGCGCGCTTCAAGCCATTCGACGATGGCCTGCGCTCCTGTGCTGCCGGCCTCTTCGTCGTGCCCAAAGGCCAGGTACACGGTGCGCTGCGGCCGGAATCCCTGCCCCAACAGGTGCTCGACCGCTTCCAGCTCGCCGATCAGCTGTCCTTTGCAGTCCAGCGTGCCCCGCCCCCACACCCAGCCGTCGATCACGCCGGTGGTAAAGGGGGGATGCACCCACTCGTTCAGGGTCGCCGGATCGACCGGCACCACGTCCTGGTGCGCCATCAGCAAAACCGGCTTGAGTGTGGGATCGACGCCCGGCCAGGTGTACAGCAGGCTGTATCCGGCGATGATCTGCCGGTTGAGGTGGTGGTGTACCAGGGGATACATCTCGGCCAGCCGAGCGTGCAGCTCGGCAAAGGCTTCCGCTTCGACCGGCGCATCCGGCCCGTGCGAGACGGTCTGGCAGGCTATTGCTGCGGCCAGGTGCGCCCCGGCGGCGTCAGCGTCGATGGGCGCTTGTTCTACCGGTTCGATAGAGATTTGAGGACATCCAAAACGCAGGGCGCGGACAAGCATCAGAGCACCGACCAATATCAAGATGAAAACGACGACTGCAGCGTACTCCATACCTCGCCTCCTATGCTCTGTTTTTGCCCAGCAAGGGCGGCAAGGGCACGGCCAGCACATTGACCAGCCCCAGCGCCACAAACGTCCACCGAAAGCCAATCCCATCGGCCAGCCCGCGGTCACTGCCATCAAGATCGAAAACATGGACGCAGCGATGTGCGCATCGGTGCAGTTCATTTTTGCGCTTGAACGCAGCGAAAGCCGCCCAGTCAAACGCGCACTCGATCGGACACACTGCCGCTTATTCTTTCTACCCACTTTACCGGGTAAACCGCAAAAAGTGCTTGACAAAACCCGCAAAATCGAGTATAATATATTCAGTTTACCCACTAAAGCGGGTAAACCGAATTCAAAGGAGTGCAAGAATGGCCGAGATCAACCTGGTCGCACCACCCAAGAGCATTGCCGTAAAGTTTAGCCTGGCCCCGGCTTACAATGTTTTGGCCAGCCTGGCCTTGCTCGGTGAAGCCGTTAATTTCCCCAATCGATGGCTCCAGGAAGCCGCTGCCCAATTTACACCTGAGCAGTTGAAGCATAATAAACAACTCTGCTCGTTCGCGATGCTCTACCTCGATGGCAAAGAGTGGCCCAGTTTTCCGGCCTTTCTCGACCATTTGCAAACGCACGATATGAGCGAACTGCGCGACAAAGAATTGAACGCCCTGCTCGCAGATGCCACAAAACAATTTCCTGATCGGGATTGGCCCACCTCTGAGCAGATGCAAAACAGCAAAGACGCATTTGTTGGCTTTTTTGAGCAGTTGTGCGCACTCAAGGGAGAAGAGTGTCCCAAGTATGTTATCGAAGCCAACTTTGAGCTATTTCATGATCCAGAAGGCCAAAAGGGAACCATCTTGACTCACTTTCGTGCGATGTGGCGTGACCACCTGGCTGAAGAATGGGAGCGCAATCTACCAATGCTGCGCGAATCGATAACAGCGTTGGAATCACTCGACTATGCCGGCAAGCCTTTCGATGTCATTATCAAGCTCGTCACCGATCGCGATCTGCCCGCTCCGTGGGAGCATCTGAGCGAAGCGAATGGGGTCGTTTTTGTCCCATCGCCGCACATTGCACCTTACCTGATGCACGTCGACTTTAACCAAGGTCCACCGCACATTTTTTTTGGCGCGCGCATCCCTGAGGGCGCAACTGTTCGCTCTCCGGCACTCGACCGCTCGGAATTACTCACTCGCCTGAGTGCGCTGGCTGACGATACTCGCTTGCGCATCCTGCAATTCATCGCTGAGGAGGGAGAAAAGAGTGCCTCCGAGATCATAGATCGTCTCGAGCTCAGTCAGTCAAGTGCATCGCGCCACTTGAGCCAGTTGAGCGCCACAAATTATTTGCTCGAACGCCGCAAAGAAGGCGCCAAACATTACAGCCTGAACGCCGAACGAATCCAAGATACTTTTAATGCGCTCAAGAATTTTGTCAAATGATAGGCTTGGTTGGAAAGGAACGAAATATGTTCATGCCATACGAACAACTATATGCCAGCATTAAGGGGCATCAAGAGGACTTGCTGAGAGATGCTGCCCAAGATCGATTAATTTGGGAGGCGCTCAAATCATACAACGGGTGGGCCAGACGAATGACCTGCGCCGTGGGCCACTGGCTCATCGTCATTGGAACCAGACTGGAGACCCGTTATTCACCGGCGATGCAGCATCCTTCAGGCTCGCAGCAAGTGCTTTCTGCCTGAAATAACACACAAAACCTTCTTCTCCTGAGTTGTGTACAGCCTCGGCACTTTGCCGGGGCTGTACAGTTTTCAAACACTCTCGTCAAATGCATTCAGCGGCATGCGGGTGGCCTCATCCGTCTGGACGATCTCGGCCTGCAACGTGCCGTTCGACATCTCGGCCAGCGCACTCTGAAAGGCCGCGAAACGGTCCACCACAAACCGCGCTTCGACGGTCACATCGATGCCAAAATCCTGATTCAAAACCTGGCCATGATGGGCTTCGATCAATCCTTGCACCTGCTCGAACAGAGGGTACGGCACGGCGAGCAGCACGGTATGTGTAGACACCTGGGCGGCGCGCGGCAGCGCGTTCAATACCTCGCGCACGGCGTCGCTGTAGGCGCGTACCAGGCCGCCGGTGCCCAGCTTGGTGCCGCCAAAGTAGCGCGTGATGACCACGGCGACGTTGCCCAGTCCGCTGCCTTGCAGTACGGCCAGCGCCGGACGGCCTGCCGTGCCGGGCGGCTCGCCGTCGTCGCTGCAATGAGCGATGGTCGACGCGCCGTGGCCGATCAGATAAACCGGCACGTTGTGCGTCGCATCGTAAAACTCGGCCTTGATGCGCGCAATGAACGCCCTGGCTTCTTCGACTGAAAAGACCGGCGCGGCGGTGGCAATAAAGCGCGAGTTGACGACCCCGATCTCGACGCGGGTTTCTTTTTCCGGGATCAGATGGTAGCCCATCACATCAGCGTCGACAGCCATTGGCCGGTGATCTTGAGCACCTCGACCTTCATGTCCAGGTTTTGCCGCCGCACTGGCACCACATCGACCAGATCAAAGCCGCAGATGCGCAGCACTTTTTCCAGGCTCACCGCGCACGCGGGGGCGCCACCGCCGCCGCCGCCGGCCACGCAGATGCCCACCGCCACCTTGCCTTCGACGCCGGTTTTGTCGTCGCGGTTGCGGATCACCCGTCGCAGGCGGTCGGTGAAGGCGCGCATGCTCTCGCTCAAATCACCCCAGTAAACCGGCGTGCTGAACACCACCGCGTCGGCGGCCTTGATTTTGTCCACCAGCGCGGTAAAATCGTCGTCGATCACGCAGCGCCCTTCCGACCGGCACAGTCCCCAGCCCTGCGCGTCACACTGGCGGCAGCGCTCGAAATGGCCGGCTGGCAAAAAGACGCGCTCGCAGACTGCACCCGTCCCTTCGAGCAGTGCGTTGGTTGCCCGCGCGGTTTGGCCCTCCATGCTTCGACTTCCTAGAATTGCCAGGACATTCATTTTTACCTCTCAATACGCTTATTTATATTCCAGTGCCATTTTGACCGCCGCATACGCATCGACGATGCCGTATCCGACGGCGTTGTTTGGCGTCAGGTTGGGGTCGCCACAGTTGGGCACGCCGTGCCGGTTATAGTCGTATGGCTGCGCCGTCTCGATCAAAATCTGTTCCGTCCGCTCGATGTCGCCGATCAGATCGGGGTTGGCCGACCAGATCAGTGCCACCACGCCGGCGACGTGCGGCCCGGCCATCGACGTGCCGCTGGCGGTGTAATAGGTGCCGCCCGGGTAAGCCGAGTTTACGTCTACGCCGGGGGCGAGGAGGTCCGGCTTGGTGCGCCCGCTGCCGTCGACATCGACCGGTCCACGGCTGCTGAAAAAGGCCAGCGCGCCATCCGAATCGACTGCGCCAACCGAGAATGCGTCGTCGTACAGCGCCAGCGGCGAGCTGACACTGCCACATTGATCGCCTTCGTTGCCAGCCGAGACGACCACAAACACACCCGCCGCACGCAGCGCGCGCACCGCATCGACCAGGGCATTGGGGTCGCAGCCCTCGATGTCCGGGCAGCCCCACGAGTTGTTGATCACGTGCGCGCCCAGTTCCGGCTTGCCATCGGCCAGCGGATCGCCGTCCAGGGGGAAAGGCGCGAGCATGAATTGCATGCAGTCGAGGTACAGCGCCGGGTTGGCCAGGTTGCGCGCCAGGTTGACACAGCCATACCACTGCGCGCCCGGTGCAACACCGACGTTTTGGCCCACGATGGAACCGAGCGTGTGCGAGCCGTGCCCGCCAATGTCGGTGGGTTGGATGGTGTGGTGCCAGGGATCGAACCAGTTGTAATCGTGGTCGCCGTTTTGCCCCCGGTAGGCCTGGGTCAGCTCGGGGTGATCGAGCTGCGCACCCGAGTCGGACTGGCCGACGACGATCCCTTGTCCGGTCACACCGAATTCGCGCCACACCCGGTCGGCGCCGATCAGGGTCACGTTCCACGGCGTCTGGCCGGGCGTGGTTTCTCTGCCGCTGGAAGGCGGCACGGGCGCGGGCAGCGGGCGCAGTACCGGGCTGTCGAGCACGCGATCGACCTCGGGGCGGGTGGAGAGCCAGAGCCGGACCAGCGGCCCGGCGTTCACTTCCAGCGCGTTGATCAGGTAATACGGCGTATAGTCGATGTGCAAAAAATCGAGCGTTTTGCGAATGTCGGCCTGGCTGCTGTTGGCATGCCTCACCAGCGTGTCATAGACGTACTGTCGGCGCTGCGCATACTCTTCCATCTGGATGGCGGCCGAGACGTCGGCCTGCTCGGCCATGATCACGTACAGCCGCTCGCCGTAGAAACCGGGCTGCCCGGCGATCAAATAGATCAGCAGCGCCACGACGGTCAAAACGGCGGCGGCGATGCCCCACGCGGCGCGGCTTTTCCAGCGCGGCAGGGCGCGGCCAAACGGCCACAGCGCCAGCCCCACCCCCCAGGCGCTGATGAGGGTGATCGCCGCCGCGTACAGGCTCCAGGTCAGCACGTCGCGCGTTTCCAGGTTGAGCACCAGCACCAGTTCGTCCGGGTCGACCCAGGCCATCGGCGCTGCGGCGGCCAGCATAACCGCCAGGCCCACGGTCAGCCAGCCGCCGGCGGGCTGCTCGCTGCCAATTGGCTGTTGGCCCAGGCGGCTGAGGGCCATCAGCGCCCAGCCAAACGCGGGCAGGGTGAGCAGCAGGATCAATTGCATGCCGTTAAAGCCGAGCGCCGATCCCATCAAGCCCAGCGCGCCATTGATCGCCGCGCCGCCCAGGGCGATGTTCCAGCCCGGCCCGGCGCCGGTCGCTTCCAGCGGCTCGAACAGAAAATGGCCCCACACCAGGCCCGCGCTCAGTCCCAGCAGCGCCGCCGAGGCCAGGTTCAGCAAGGTGTCGACGGCCGAGCCGAGCGCGCCCCAAGCCAGCCAGGCCCAGCAGGTCAGCGCGGCCAGAGCCAGCGCCGGCAGGTATGGCCCGCGCGGGCGAACGAACCCAGCTCCATTCCTGCGGCGGCGCAGCCAGATCAGCGTGGCGACGCCGGTCAGATAGACGACCTGGCCGATGATTTGCAGCACGGCGGCCAGTTGCGCGCGGCCGATCGGAGCCAGCCGCGCCGGAACCAGGCAGAGCACGTACAACGCGGCCAGCGCCCAGGTCTGAAAAACGGCCCGGTAGCGCGTGCGCCGCCAAAACCAGGCCAGCGGCAGCAGCGGCACGGCGGTCAACGCTACGTGGCCCAGGGCGACGGCCGGCCAGATCCAGAACGGCCAATCGATGCCCGAGATCATGAGGAATTGCTCGGCTATCCAGGTGATGCCGTAGATGTTCCAGGCAGTGATGTGAATCCAGCCAAAGAGCAAGACAGCGATGATCAGCCCGGCCCAATCAGGCGCAGGTGATGTTTGTTCGTTGGTATGATGTTCCATTTTCCTCTCCTGTTTTCCAGATCATTGCTCAATCCACCGTCGCATTTTACCACAACTGGCCGTGATTGCCTATTTTGAGGGCCTGTGTTATGATCGCGGTTCAAATTTGGGCGATGGAGCGATGTATGTCAACGGCAATGATTGTTCACGGCGGGGCCTGGGATATTCCCGATGATCTGGTCGAGGCGCACCGGGGCGCGTGCCTGACGGCGGTGCAGGCCGGGTGGGCCATTTTGCAGGCCGGCGGTTCGGCGCTGGATGCCGTCGAACAGGCGATCCGGCTGATGGAAGACGATCCCGCGCTGGATGCGGGCATTGGTGCGTTTTTGAACGCCGACGGCGAGGTCGAGCTGGACGCCGGGCTGATGGACGGCGCGATGCTCAAGGCGGGCAGTGTGGCGGCGGTGCAGCGTGTTCGCCATCCGATCTCGCTGGCGCGCAAGGTAATGGAGAGTGATCACGTGCTGCTGGTCGGGCCGGGCGCGGAGCGTTTCGCCGACCGGCACGGCGTCGAGCGCTGCCCGTCAGCGCTGCTGGTGATCCCTCGCGAGCTGGAGCGCTGGTCCAGCATCAGCCGCGATGCGGGTTTTTCGGCGCGGCAGGCTTTTTCTCGCCAGGCTGCCCCGTCCGACACGGTGGGCGCGGTCGCTCTGGACGCTGGGGGAAACATGGCCGCCGGCACGTCGACCGGGGGCACGCCGCACAAACTGCCGGGGCGAGTCGGCGATTCGCCGCTGGTGGGCAGCGGTTATTACGCCGACAATGGGCTAGGCGGCGCGTCGTGTACGGGTTGGGGAGAAGGCATCATGCGCGTGGTGCTGGCCAAATCGGCGGTTGACCGGCTGGCGCAGCTCGATGCGGCGGCGGCAGCGCGTTGGAGCGTCGAATATCTGGCTCAAAAGGTGGGCGGGCTGGGCGGGATCATTTTGCTCGACCGGCAGGGCCGCATCGGGTATGCCTGCAATACGCCGCGCATGGCCTGCGCATTCATGCGCGAGGACATGGCGCAGCCGCTGGTCAGCGTGTGCGATCAGCCAAAGGCAAGCTGGTAGGGCGGGCGTCGTCCGTCCAGAAGGACGTAGGGGGCGGCCCGTTTGGCTACCGCGCCGACCTTTTGCAGGTCGTTGAGCGTGCGCAGGGTGGCGCTTTTCCGCTCGCGCAGGATGCGCGTCACCGAGCGCGGCCCCAGCCCCGGCACGCGCAGCAGCGCGTCGCGGTTGGCGCGGTTGATCTCGACCGGAAAGCACTCGGGGTGTGCATCTGCCCACAGTGACTTGGGGTCTTTGTCGCGCGGCAGTTGGCCGTCGGCGTCAAACACCAGTTCGCTGAAACCAAACCCGTACAGGCGAAACAGGTGATCGCATTGGTACAGGCGGTGTTCGCGCCAGGCGGGGGTCAGGGGATGGCTTTCGAGTGGTGTACCGCGCACCGGCTGGAAAGCGCTGAAATAGGCGCGGTGCAGGTTGACCCTGTCGTACAGGTGGCTGACTGTGGTGAGAATTTCTTGATCCGATTCGTCGGCCGCGCCGACGACAAACTGGGTGGTCTGCCCGCTCGGCGCCCAGCGGCCTGGATTTTGACGCATAAATTCGCTGGCCCAGCGCATCGGGTTGAGCAGATCGTCGGGGTTTTTGGCCGAGGCGATTTGAGCCAGTCGCTCGCGGTTGGGCACTTCGAGGTTGACCGAGACGCGGTTGGCGATTTGCCCGGCGCGCTCGACCTGATCGCGTGTCGCGCCGGGGAGCAGCTTGAGGTGGACGTAGCCCCGAAACCCGTAACGGCGGCGGATGATCTCGACTGTGGCCAGCATCTGGTCCATCATGCGGCCCGCGCTGCCGCAGATGCCCGAGCTGAGAAAGATGCCCTGTACCAGTCGGGCCTGCACCATCTGGTCAAAGAGACGGGCCAGTTCGTCGGGGGCAAAGGTGGTGCGGCGTTGGTCGTTGCCTCTGCGGTTGACACAGTAGGCGCAGTTTTTTTCGCAGGCGTTGGTTTGTAATACCTTGAGCAGGGCCACTTTGTTGCCGTCTGGCATCACGGCGGGGTAAATCCAACGCCCCAACTCGTCGCGCTTGCGCGCGGCGTCGGTGCCGCAGGCCTCTCCGCAGACATCGTACTGGGCGGCGCGTCCCAGCGCCTCGACTTTTTGCCGTGCATCCGGCTGGATGTAAATTGATACGGCCATCGCCCACCTCTCATCGAACGTTTGTTCTTATTATACGAACAAATGTTCGATTTGTCAAGGCCGTTGGCCGGATTTTACAGGATGCCCTGACTGTCCAACCCTTCCGGCGGTTCGATCCCCATCAGCTGCAGCACCGTCGCAGTGACATCGACGATGCTGAACCCTTCCCCGGCGATGGGGCGGCCGCGGATGGCGATCATGGCATCGTCGTAGGTGTGCATGCCCACCAGCGCGTCGCCTTTGAAGATCAGCGTGTCCTTGCCGAACGCTCCCTTGAGGTCATAGCCGTCGCGAGGGACGAGGATCAGGTCGGCGGCGCGGTTGAACTCGGAGCCGTGATAAATGTCTTCTCGTTTCAGCACCCGTTCCAGCATCGCTTCGCCGGTTGCAGGATCGACCAAGTCTTGCAGCGCGGCCTGGGCGATTTGCTCGCGCCAGGCCTCGTATTCGGCCTGGGGCACGGTGCCGTTTGGCTCGCGTCCCTGCAGATTGATAAAGACTCGGCCGGGATCAAGTGAATAGACCCGGCTGGTTGGGCCGACGTCTTTCAGTTGTACCCGTTCCGGACGGGGATCGGGCAGAGTGAGCCAGCCCTTTTGCGACAGCCAGGTATTGACATAGACCTCGTACTTGAGCGTGCAAAAGCCGTGATCCGAGAGTACCATCAACCCGGCGCCCGTTTTTTCGACCCGTTCGAGCACCTGGCCCAGCAGTTCGTCGATTTGCCGGATTGTCTCGTAAAAGGGCGGCGCGTAGACTGGATCGTCCGTCGCGTACTGCTCCCAGGCGAAATGGTACAGCCGATCGGTCTCCATGATGTGGCACTGAAAAAAGTCCCACGCTTCGTTGTCCATCAGGTGCAGCAGCGTCTTGGCGCGCCGCGCCAGGCAGTCTTGCACGTCGGCAAAGAGCCTGTCCTTGCTCTCGCGGGCCAGCCAGGCGTCGGTGTCGATGCGGTAGCCCAGCGACTTGATCAATTCGGTCTTTTGGGGCGGGTACACGGCGCGGTCGATGTTGGGGCTGAGAAAGCCGCCGATCAGGATGCCGTTGACTGGGCGCGGCGGAAACGTGACCGGCACATTGATCACGATGACCCGCTTGCCGGCCTCGCTGAGCATCTCCCACAGCGTCTTGGCTTTCATCATCTGCCCGTTGGGCAAAACGATGTCGTAGGAACCCGGCTTGCGCTCGACGAACCCGTAAATGCCGTGCCGGGCCGGGTTGACGCCGGTCATATAGCTGCTCCAGGCCACCGACGAAACGGTCGGATAGACCGAGTTCATCCGCGCAAATCCGGCCTCCTGAACGATTCGCGCCAGGTTGGGCATGCGCCCCTCGCGCAGCATGCGCTGCACAAAGGTGTAGGGTGTGCCATCCAGACCGATGACGACGAGTTTTTTGGATTGGTCTTTTTTGCTGAAAAGTTTTTTGAACAAAGACATGGCTTAACCTCGTGCGTTTTTCAAATTGACCGGGTCGGTGTACAATACTCGGGTTCTTTTCAAATCGACATAGGTTTGACGGATCAACCCGGCCAGCGCTTCGCCGGGTTGGATGTGGCACACATCGGCGAGCACGGCGTCGAGGCCTTCTCGATCCAGCCGCTGCTGCAATTCGACGGCCAGCGGGTCCTGCGGCGGGTCAAAGCACAGCGCGGCGGCAATGGCCCGGCTCAGCGCGTGCGGCGTGGCTCCAGCCCGTTCGGCCAGGCGCGCTGGGGCAACCAGCCGGTCGGTCGGGCCGAGCTTGCGCGCCGGGTCGCGGCCCAGACGGAGGATCGTGTCGCCGAGGGCGCGGTTGGCAAAGCGGCGCGGCAGCCCGGCGATCAGGTCTTCCAGCCAGCCCGGCTCGACGCCGTATGCAGCGATCAGCCCGGCGCTACTTTCACGCCACAAAGCCCGGAGATGGGCCAGTATGTCCGCGTCGACGGCGGCATCGTGCGCCCAGGTATAGCCCTTGAGGTGGCCCAGGTAGGCCAGTGCGGCGTGCGCGCAGTTGTGGATGTACAGCTTGCGTGCCCCGTAGACCGCGAAATGGTCGCTGGCTTCCAGCCCTTTGACCGCGGGCGCCGGCCCGACCAGTTTTTGCCGGTCGATGGGGAGTTCCTGGTACGGCTCGGCGAGGACGGCGCTGGCATCTCGCGCGCGCAAATCGGGCGGGATGGGCGGGCCGACGCAGCCGATTACCGTGTCGACAAACCCGACATGAGCGTTGAGATAGGCCTGCTCGCCGGCGGCGAGGTGCTGGCGCACCAGCTCGCGCACAACATCGCCGCCCTGGTAGAGGTTTTCGCAGATCAGGCAGTTGAGCGGAGACTCGATGCCCAGGTCGATGCGCTGCCTCACCCCGGCGGCGATGTTGGGAGCCACTTCGGGCAGTGCGCGCGCTCCGACCGAAGTGGCCAGGACGTTCGTCTCGGCGATGGCCCGGGCGACGGCGCGTTGATCGCCGGCGTGCAGGGCTGCCCTGACCGGACCAACCTCGACAGATTGAGCCGCGTCCGCGTCGACCAGGTGGACGGTATAAGCGTGACGGCGGTTCAGCGCGTCGATCAGGGGTTGATCGATCTCGACCACGACCAGTTCATAGCCCGACTGGCTGAACAACCGCCCGACGAACCCGCGCCCGATCTTGCCCGCGCCGATGATCACGACATTCACCCTCGCCTCCGAGGCGGCATTATAGCACCATCGCCGTTCTTTTCCAACCGGATCGACGAAACCGTCACGAGTTGGGGACAAGCTTCTTGCCCATCGCCAGGCGTAAGCGAGTGATTATGGGCAAGACCGACTGCTCAAAACGGCCCGATAACGAACGGACTAGCGCACTCTGCGCCTATTTCTTGTCCCCAGCGTGATACGCTCGCGATCGACGGGTAGTACTCTTGCAAGCCAATGGACATTATCGGGAATAATCTGACAGGATCAACAGGATGCTCTCCTATCGTTTTTATCCTGTAAATCTTGTCGATCCTGTCTGTTTTTTAGCCAGGCCTTATTTCCGAAAGTCTAATGATGACTCTACTGAAAAAACTCAACGCAAAGGCACATCAAACCGAAGGTTTGCGCTGCCAAGACGCCAGGTTTTGCGAATAAGAGCGGTTTCGTGTGATTATCTAATGCACTTTGCGTCTTTGCGACTTGGCGTGAGAGACTTTTTTCAGGAGACTCAATGATGATAAGCGCAAAGCTGGCCAGCCGGTACGAACTTGATTTCAGAGCTATGCGATCCGCCAATAAATGCTGTTTTCGCGCGCCATCAGCTTTTCGTCGATCATGTAGCGGCGCAGCGTGGCGTAATCCGGGTGAACCTGCTGGATGATCTCGTTCAGTTCTTTTTCGGCATACCGCCGATCGAATTCGAACCGCTCCACCAACCAGCGCAAAACGACCATTTGTTTCTTGTATTGAGCCGGGATCTGCGTCAGCCGCCCGTCGATGACAAATGTGCGCAGCACCTTGTCTTCCCAGCTCTGCTCGTCGACATTGCCGACCAAAGCGGCCATATTTTGCGGGCTGAACAAATCCCTGTTCATCCGGATCAGTGCGTCCTGGTTCAGTGCATAGATGTGGGTGGTGCCATCGCTTTCCATCCGCACCAGGTCCAGCTCCTTGAGCTTGGCCAGGTGATGCGACACGGTCGGCTCTTTGAGGTCGAGCAGGTCGGCCAGTTCGCCAACCGTGCAGGCCCGGTTGGCCAGGATGCCAATGATTTTCAGGCGGCTTTCGTTGCCCAGAGCCTTGAAAAATTCAAGCAGTTGATCGAGTTGTGGTTGGCTCATTCTTTACTTCTTTCTAATTAGAGAATTTACTATTTAGATGACCGTCTAAGTATAATCCCGTTTTTCGCTTTTGTCAAGGAGGCATTATGAGTGCTTTGCAAAATCGCGTGGCTCTGGTGACCGGAGCGAGCCGGGGCATTGGACGGGCCACAGCGCTGGCGCTGGCCCGGGCCGGCGCCGACGTGATCGCCGTCGCGCGGAGCGAGGCTCAACTGGATGCGCTGGCAGACGAGATCGCGGCGCAGACGGGCCGCCGGGCGCTGGTCTGTGTGGCCGATGTGTCGCAGGAAGGCGATGTGAACCGGATGGTGCGGGCCGGGCTGGAACGGTTTGGCAAAATCGACATCCTGGTCAACAATGCCGGCGTGCGCACCAGCCGGGCGGTGCTGTGGGAGACGACGCCCGAAGAGTGGGACGCGATGATGGCGGTCAATCTGCGCGGCGCGTTCTTGTGCTGCCGGGCGGTGCTGCCGGGGATGATCGCGCGTCGAGAAGGGCAGATCATCAATGTCGTGTCGACGGTCAGCCAGATCGGCCTGGAGAACATGGGCGGCTATGCGGCGAGCAAATGGGGGCTGCTGGGAATGACCAAATCGCTGGTCAAGGAGGTGCGCCCCTACGGCATCCGCGTGACGGCGCTGTCGCCCGGCGGCACGGACACGACCTTTCGCCCCGGCGCGCGCCCGGATTACCTCCAGGCGGAAACGGTCGCTGAGACGATCGTGTTCATCGCCGCGCTGCCGCCGCAGGCGGTGGTGCATGATCTGGTAATCCGGCCGATGGTGGAGACGAATTTCTAGTGTCAAATGCCAGGATAGACTGTTTATTACAATTTTAGAGGAGACAACGATGCGAATTGCCAAATTGCGTGAAAAAATGCAAGAGCAGGACCTGGACGGCATGCTGATCAGCGATCCACAGAACCGCCGCTACCTGAGCGGGTTCACCGGCTCGACGGCGACGCTGCTGGTCACGGCTGAGCAGCAGTTGATCATGGTCGATTTTCGCTATTTCGAGCGCGCCGAGCGCGAATCGCCCGCGTGGGCGCAGGTGCGGGTGACGGGAAAAACAATCGAGACGCTGGCCGAGATGGTGCGCCTGTCCGGCGCGCGGCGGCTGGGTTTCGAGGCCGATCACGTCACCGTGGCCCAACTGCACGAGATGGAGGGCGTGGCCGGTGATGTGGAACTGGCGCCGACCGAACAATTCGTCCTGCCTATGCGCGCCGTCAAGGACGAGGGCGAAGTGGCGGCGATCCGGGCGGCCATCGCCTGCTCCGACGCGGCCTTTGCCCACCTGTGCGAGGTGATCCGGCCGGGGATGACCGAGATCGAGGTGGCCTGGACGCTGGAGAGCTATATGCGCCAGCACGGCGCGAGCGAGCTGGCCTTTCCGACCATCGTCGGCGCGGGGCCGAACGGGGCCATGCCGCACGCCACGAGCAGCGACCGCCCGATCCGGGCCGGCGAGCCGATCGTGATCGATTTCGGAGCGACGGTCAACGGCTATCGCTCCGACATCACCCGCACCATCTGTCTGGGCGAGCCGGAAGACGCACACTATATGGACATCTGGAACCTGGTGCTTGAAGCGCAGCAAGCCGCCGAGGCGCAGATTGTGCCGGGGATGCTCGGCAAAGAGGCCGACGCCATCGCCCGCGACCTTTTCGCCGCGGCAGGCTATGTCGAGGAATTTGGGCACGGGCTGGGCCACGGCGTGGGCCTGAACATCCACGAGGGGCCGTTTGTGGGCCGGCTCTCCGACAAGGACGTGCTCCAGCCGGGGATGGTATTCACCGTCGAGCCGGGGCTGTATCTGCCGGGCCGGTTTGGCGTGCGCATAGAGGATGTAGTGCTGTTGCGCGAGGATGGCTGCGAGGTGCTGACCAAGGCGATCAAAGAGGCGGTATTACAATAAGAAAATCTATAAAACGTGATGCGTAAAGGCTGACGTCTCACGCATCACGTTTTACGTTTCACGCCAGGAGCGCCGCCGAATCCACGTCCAGGTACAGTGTGACGTGGCGCTGCGTGCGCAGGATCGACGCCGGGCAATCGGGCGAAACCGGGCCTTCCAGCGCTGCCTTGATCGCCTGTGCCTTGCGCGCTTCGGGCACCAGGCACAGCATCTTTTGGGCGGACAGCAGCGCGGGCACGGTCAGCGACAGGGCCTGCCTGGGCACGTCGTCCAGGGTGGGGAAATGCCCCTCGCCGACCTGCTGCCGGCGGCATTTTTCATCCAGGTTGACGACGTGGATCACTGCCGTGGTCTCGAAATCGGCCGGCGGATCGTTGAAGGCCAGGTGCCCGTTTTCGCCAACGCCCAGCACGCACACGTCGGCGGGATGGGCGTCGAGCAGGGCGCGGTAGCGTTCCAACTCGGCCTGCGCGTCGGGCGCGTCGCCGCGCAGCGGGTAAAAGGCCTGCGGATGGACATGGTCGACCAGCTTTTCGCGGATGTAGCGGGCAAAGCTGGCCGGATGCTGGTCGCTCATGCCCAGGTATTCGTCCATGTGAAAAAGCGAGATTTTGTCCCAGGGCAGGTCAGGCTTGACGCGCAGCGCTTGCATAAACGCGAGCTGCGAGTTGCCCGTGGCCAGGATTACCGAAGCGCGGCCCTGCCCGGCGACGACCTGCTTGAGCGTTTCGGCCAGGTCGGCGGCGGCGCGCTGGCCCATCGCCTCGTTGGAGGCGAAAATGTGGACGGGCATGTGATCGACACGGAAAGAACGGATGGGTTGGATGGTCATAGTGACTCCTCGGTGATCTTGAAGAGGGCAGGGGCAAGCCCTGCTCCTACCGAATGTTTACGATTCATAACGTGGTTTTAACCAGCGAATGCCCCACCAGCCGATGACGCCAAAGACGATAAAGATGGCCTCGATGGTCCAGATGCGCTCCACGGTATCGACACCCCAGAATTGAGCGAACGCGGCAACTATGTCGATGAGTGTCTTGTAGGTAAAGGCCAACCAAAACCAGCCGGGCTGCTTTTTCTGTACACCGTAAAACAGTAATACGTTAGAAAGAATGTGTACAAAGACGGTTGCGACGCGCTCGACGATCGGGGCCAGGCCAAAGAGCGGGTTGTTCAATTGGGCCAATGCTGCTAATCCTTCATAGGGAATAGTAGCTGGAGCCAACATAGCCGTCAAAACGTTGCCCAGGCTCGTCAGACCCAGCAGCAGTGCCTCGACGGCGCCAAAGCCGATGCCAAAGGCCAACGCGCGCGCCCACGTCGTCTGGCCGAGTTTGGTGTACCGCAGCAGCAGCCACGTCAGCGCGACCTCGAACACGCCGGTCAGCGCACCGATGTATACCCAAAAGATCGGCCCGGCCAGCCATTCCGGCAGGCTGCCGGACAGTGCATTGTAGACCGGCGTGTTGGTCGGGATGGCCCAGGCGAACTTGAGCGCGACGGTGACGACCCAGGCCAACGCGCCCAGCCCCAGATAGCCCCAGCCCAGCTTGTTCCAGGCGGCATAGGCGATAAAGGCCGCCGCCACCAGCACCATTCCCGCGCCGCCCAGCAGCGCCAGCGGCGACAGCGCCGCGATCTTGACCTCTCCCGGCTGCCATTTGAGCGAATACTGGGCCAAGACCGCGTTGTCCCAGGTCAGGCCCAACTCGTAGACACCGGGCTGAGGCAGTTTGATCACCGTGTTGGCGGCAAACGGCCCCACCTCGGCCTCGTGCGCCCATATCACCTGGCCTTCGGCGTCGTGGAGCTGCGCGCGCACGCTGCCCCGGATGACTGTGCCGCGAAAGTCGATGCCGACCTCTTTATCCTGGTTCTGGGCCTCGATCAAGAGCCGCCAGCGCTCGCCGGCCTCGCTCTCGTTGATCGTCCCGCTGACGCTGACTCCCTCGGCGGGGGGCTTTTCCGCCGGCTCGCAGGCAGCCAGGCAAAGAACAAGCACGACCAAGATTATGAGCGAAAAGGCTCGTTTCATTTTCCCCTCCTTCACGCGAGACGTTTCACGAGCAGATGCATGGTTTGCTCGCCGGCCTGTATCTCGATATTGCCTTGTGCGGCCTCGCCCTCCTGCACGCTGACGCGGACGCGGGCCTTTTTCTGCGGCTTGATCGTCCATTCCTGGCGGTCAACGGTGATCCAGGGATCAAGCGGCGTCACCCGCACGCGCAGCGAGCCGTAGCCCTGGTTTTCCAGGGGCAGCACCTGGGCAGCATTTGTATCGACAAAAACCAGCTCTTGGGTTTCAATGTGCAGGCGCGGGATCAACTCGAGCGTCAGCCGTGCGCTGACCGTCTGGCGGCCGGCGTTGCTTTCGACCAGCAGAGCATCGCCGATCTGGTGAGTGCCTTCGCGCTGCCCCTGCGGATCGGCTTGCACCTGTACCGGCAGCGACATTCCCGCCTCGCATGCCCACTCGGACGGCTCGACGCTCAGCCAGGACACTTGCGGCGTGACGGCGCCGCTCAGCGTGCCCACGCCCCGGTTGAAAATCCACACCGTTTGTGCGGCCGGTTCATAGTTTTCGCTGGCGAATTCTACCGTCAACGGCTCGACGGCGAGTTGCGGCGCGGACAGCCCGACGCGCGCGGGCAGATCGACGCGGCCGCCATTGCTGCGCACGGTGATCCAGGCCTGCCCGCTCGAGCTGCCCACCGCCAGCGCGTAGGCATTGACCTGTACCGTGGCCGTCTGTCCCGTGCCGCAAACGCCCTCCGCTGGTGTGGCCTCGATCCAGGTGCCCTGCGTCTCGACGCGCCAGCGCAGTTCACCGGTGCCGGCATTGGCGATCTCGAGCGGCAATGACGACACCTCGGTCTTGCCGATCAGCCCAAAATCGACGCTGCGCCGCTCGAGGTGCAGCATCGGGCGGGAGAGGAACACTCGCGCGCCGACCCGGCGCTGTTCGCCCATTCCCTGTACCAGGATCGCCTGCGCCGCCGGCCATTCGCCGCCCTGCGCCAGCGCGTCGGCATGTACCACGACCGTCACCGGCAGCGCGTGACCGGGCGGGCAAACCACCGTCTGCGGTTCGACTTGCAGCCAGTCGACGGTGGGCCGCACCGTCCCTTCCCAGCTCGTCGAGCCGTGGTTGGCGATCATCAGCGTGGCCTCGGCCTGCTCGCCGTTGGCGATCTCGCCCAGGTCGAGCCAGTCCGTGTCGAGGGTCAGCTCGGGAGCCAGCACTTCGACCGAAGCGGAGAGCGTCTGCGTGCCGGCGTTGGCCGCGATGACCAGCGCCTCGGCTTCGACCGTGCTGCCGCCGGGGAGGGCGGTTGTATCGCATACAACGGTAATTTTCTGCGTCGAGCCGGGCGCACATGTAAGTTCGGCGGGCTGGGCCTGGAGCCAGGGCACCCGGCTTTGGACTGTGCCGGTCAGGTCGGCAGTGCCGCTGTTGGAGAGGGTGAGGGTGCGGCGGATTTGCTCGCCGCGCCGCGCCGATTCAAAATCCAGGCCGAGGGAATCGAGCTCGAGTGCGGGTCTGGCCCACTGCCAGGCCACGTCCGCCGACGCCTGCCCGCTGTCGCTGTCGATGGTCAATGCGCGGCGGATGCGCACCGCACCGGTGGGCAGTTGGCCGCTGAGCAGTTCGACCGGGATACGCGCCGACGCGCCGGCCGGGCAAGAAAACTCGGCGTTGCGGATGCGCAGCCAGGGCGCTTTGCTGCTGACCCGGCCGGACAGCCGCCCGCCGCCCTTGTTCGACAGGACGAGGTGGGCGACGCGCGCCGCACCGCGTGTGATCGGCCCATAGTCGAGTGTGCGCGGCTGCACGTCTAGAACGGGCGGTGACGATGAGACCTGCGCAGCTATCATGGTTTCGCCGCCGTTGCTCCAGACAGCCAATGCCTGCTGCGATTGCACGTCGCCGAGGGGCAGGCTGCGCCCGCTGACCTCGACGCGTACCTCGACGCTTTGCTGGGCCGGGCAGCCCCAAACCGGCTGCGGAACGGAAATCCAGGGCACGCGGCTTTCGACGCGGCCGGTCAGATAGCCGCGTCCGGTGTTGCGAATCTGGATCGCCGAGCGCGCGCGCACCGCCGGGGCGACGATGCCGAAATCAAAGCGCGCCGGTTTGGTTTCCAGCCGGGGCTGGATGCCTGCCGCGCCCAGGTCTTGCAGCCAGCTTTGCAGGGCGGCGTTGTGGGCGATTTCTTCCTGTCCGGGGCGAGCCGGGCGAGCCATCTCGTCGTGCGCGCGCTGCGTGCGCTCCAACGCCTGATGCACCTGCACGGCTTCGGTATCTTGACCCTGTTCGCGCAGGGCGGATTCGGCTTCGGATAGCCATACAGCGATGCGCCCGCTGAGCAGGGCCAGCAGCCCTTCGTCCCAGTGCGCGGCACAGGTCTGGGCCAGTTCGGGGATGGTGCGCACCGTTTGCCCTTCGAAAAGCTCAAGGGGCGGCAGGCGCACCTTGCGCGACGGCGATGCATCAAGCAGGGCCTCGCGCATTTCGGCGGCCGAGGCGTAGCGCTTTTCCGGCTCGCGGCGGTAGGCGACCGAGATCGCGTCGAGCAGGGCCGGGGTATAGCCTTCACCGTGTTTGCTCAGCGGCGGCAGGGGGCGTTCTTTGGGGTCAAAGCGGGTGATGATTTGATATAAAATGATGCCCAACGTGTAGAGGTCGGACTGCATCGTCACCTGATTCTGGCGCTGCTCCGGCGCAGCATAGCCGGGCACGCCTTTGGCCGTCCCAAACAGGCCTGACTGTTCGTGGCGGATCAGCCCTACCTCGATGATCTGCACCTGTCCGGCCTCATCGACGTGGATCGCCGCCGGGGCCAGGCAGCCGAGGACGAGCGGCGGATTTTGTCCGTGCAGGTATTCGAGCGCATCGCAGAGCTGCTCGGCCCAACCGAGCAGGGTATGTTCCGGCACGACGTAACTGCGGTCGCGGATCAGCGCGCGCAAGGATTGGCCGCGTACCGGCCTAGTGATCAGGTAGAGACGGTGGTTCTGCACGTCGGCGTCGAGGATGGACAAAATGTTGGGGTGGCGGCGGGCCTGCCAGCGGGCGGCCTCTTGCAAAAAGCGCTGTTCAAGCACCTCGCGCATGTCCATATCGAGCATGGTCAGTGAAGTCTGGTGAACCAGGCAGGGCTGCCCTGTCTGGCGGTCAGTGGCGCGGTAGAGGTTGACCTTGTCGCCCTGGCTGATCGCCCGGCCGATGGTGTAGCGCCCTTTGAGTTCGGGCGGCGGGCCAAAGAGGTCGCCGCCAAACGAGTCGCGGAGTGCATCAAGGTCTTGGCGGCGTGATGATCGCGCCGTTGGCACGAGTTCTGCGCCGCATAGCTGGCATGTATGTCGTTCATTTGGGTTGGCCGTGCCGCATTTGGGGCAGGTGATGGGCATTGCTGTAGCTCTTTTCCAGGGGCGTGAGGATGTCGCCCGATGATGTGGGCGTATTCTACAAGCGAATGAGGATTCTGTCAATCGTTTTTGCGTCTCGACGCGACGCTTGCGTCTCGACGCGACGCTTGCGTCTCGACGCGACGCTTGCGTCGAGACACTTGGTTTTGAGGGGCTTTGGGTGTAAAATAGCCAAGTTGGTTCGGCGTTGATCTTGGTTTTCGGGAGGTTCGATGGACACATTTGACGTGCTGGTGATCGGCGGTGGGCCGGGCGGCTATGTCGCCGCGCTGCGGGCCGCCCAGTTGGGGGCGGCAGTGGCTCTGGTCGAAGAAAATGTCCTGGGCGGCGTGTGCCTGAACGTGGGCTGCATCCCGACCAAGGCCTTGCTGCGCAGCGCCGAGGTCTATGAGACGATTCAGGACGCCAAAAGTTTCGGCGTCCGGGTGGAGGGCAGCGTCGAACCGGATTGGCCGGCGATGCAAAAGCGCAAAACGCAGATCGTCAACCGGCTGACCAAGGGGGTTGCCGCGCTGCTGAAAAAGGCCCCGGTGACGGTGCTCGATGGGCGCGGCCGGCTTGTGGACGCGCGCACCGTCGAGGTGACGGGGGCAGAAGGCCGCGTGCAGCGGGTGCAGGCCAGCAAGATCATCCTGGCCACCGGCTCGCGGCCCATCCAACTGCCACTGCCGGGGTTCGATCACCCCGACGTACTCGACTCGACCGGGGCGCTGGAATTGGAGGCGCTGCCGGAGCGCCTGCTTATCGTCGGCGGCGGGGTGATTGGGGCCGAGTTTGCCACCCTTTTTGCCGCGCTGGGCGTGCAGGTGACCATTGTCGAAATGCTCGAGCGCATGCTGCCGATGATGGACGCCGAGATCGGCCAGGAGATCGAACGCTCGCTCAAGCGGCGCAAGGTCAAAATGTTTTTTGGCAGCAAGGCGACGAGCGTTACCAGGCAGGATGATCAATTGTTGGTGGCTGTAGAGACGGCGGAGGGAAACGCGGATGTATTCCATCCGACAGAGTTTGCGGTAGACAAGGTGTTGGTGTCGGTGGGACGGCGGGCCAATGTGGAAAACCTGGGGCTGGAAGCGGCCGGTGTGGAGACGAAACGCAATGGCATCGCGGTGAATGAGCGGATGGAAACCAGCGTGTCGGGCATCTATGCCGTTGGCGATGTGACCGGTGCGTGGTGGCTGGCCCACGTCTCGTCCAAAGAGGGCGTGGTGGCGGCCGAGAACGCCTGCGGTCACCCAACCAGGATGGATTACAAGACCGTGCCCTCGTGCGTGTTCACCCATCCCGAAGTGGCGAGCGTGGGGCTGACCGAAGCGCAAGCCGCCGAGCGGGGCTACGAGGTACAGGTGGGCAAGTTCCCGATGATGGTCAACGGCAAGGCTTTGACCTATGGTGAGCGCGATGGTTGGGTCAAGGTGGTGGCCGAGGCCAAACACGGCGAATTGTTAGGCTTGCACATCGTCGGCGCGCACGCCAGCGACCTGATCCTGGAAGGCGCACTGGCCCTGGGTATGGAGGCCACGCTGGACGAGATCGATGCGGTCATTCACGCCCATCCCACATTGGGCGAGGCGATCGCCGAGGCAGCGCTGGCGGTAAAGGGAATGGCGCTGCAGATATGAGACGGGATGGCCTCTATGAAGGGTGGCTACGTACCGATCCATTCGGGCTGTTGAGTGCGAACAGATGAACAGGAAACCGCACCCTAAAAGACGCTGGCTGAAATGGATCGGGATCGGCCTGGGGCTGCTGGTCGGTATTCCCGCCGCATTCCTTGGATTTTACGTCAGCCTGAATCGAACCAACGGGCGGCTCGTCTCCGGCGGCGAGCGGCGTGCCTACCTGCTCTACATCCCGCCCGGCTACGATCCCGCCACACCGGCGCCGCTGGTGATCAGCATCCACGGCTTTGCCGAGTGGCCGGCGCACCAGATGCAGGTCAGCGGGTGGAACGAACTGGCAGACGAATACGGTTTCCTGGTGGTCTATCCTTCCGGCGCCGGCCTGCCCTGGCGCTGGCGGGCCGGCGGGCCGGGCACGTCGCCCGATGTGGTTTTCATCTCCGACCTCATCGACCGTCTGGCCGGCCAATACAACATTGACCTGAGCCGGGTTTACGCCAATGGGCTGTCGAACGGCGGCGGGATGTCTTACCTGTTGGCTTGCAAGCTCTCGGAGCGCATCGCTGCCATCGGATCGGTGGCCGGCGCCTACCTGCTGCCGCTGGAGCAGTGCAACCCTGCACGCACCGTGCCCATGATCGTTTTCCACGGCACCGATGACCCCATCGTTCCTTTTACCGGCGGGCCGTCGGAAGCCTTTGACCATAATTTTCCCGTAATCCCCGAATGGGTGGCGGGGTGGGCCGACCGCAATGCCTGCCGCGAGCCGCCGCTGGATTTGCCCGTGCAGGGCGACGTGAGCGGCATCCACTACGCGCACTGTGCCGACGGCGCTGCTTGCATGTTTTATACCATCCATGGCGGCGGCCATTCCTGGCCCGGCGGCGGTTCGCTGCCCCAATTCATCGTCGGCTCGACCAACCACGACATCCGGGCCACCCGCCTGATGTGGAAATTTTTCCAGCAATATACCCTGCCTTTGGAGTAGCCATGTCCTTTATCGTCGATTTTCAACCCGTTGGCCGCCGCGTCAAGGCCGAGGCCGGAGAAACCATCTTGCAAGCGGCTCAGCGCGGCGGTGTGGGCATTGCCGCCGTGTGCGGTGGCGTCGGCACCTGTGGGCGCTGCCTGGTGCAGATCATGGGTGATCGGGTGTCGGCGCTGCAAGACAGCGAGCGCAGCCGCATCCCGGCGGCCCAGATCGAGCGCGGCTTCCGGCTGGCCTGTGTGGCCCGCGTGCAGGGCGATCTCAGGGTCAACGTGCCAGCTTCGTCGCTGACCACAACGCAGCGTACTCAAACCGAAGGCCGCGAGTTGAACATCCCCTTTGATCCGGCGGTCAAGACCTGCACCGTGTCGGTGCCGCCGGCGTCGCGGCAGGATTTGCGCGCCGACGCCACACGGCTGTGCGATGCACTGGCTAAGCAGGGTTGTGGTCATCTGCGCGTGGACCTGACTGCCGCGCAGCGGCTGCCGGCGGTGCTGCGCGACTACGATTGGCGGGTCACGGCGGCGATCATCGACCACACGGTGGTCGAAGTGCTGCCGCCGGGCAATCCACCGCTGGGCCTGGCGGTGGACCTGGGCACGACCAAGGTGGCCGGCTACCTGGTCGACTTCTCAACCGGGCACACCCTCGCCGCGCAGGGGATGATGAATCCACAAATTGCCTACGGAGAGGACGTGATGGCGCGCCTGACCTATGTGGTGCAGCATCCCGGCGGGGCCAGGACGTTGCAGCGCGTCATTGTTGGGGGACTGGATGAGCTGGCCTGTACGTTGTGCAAGGCGGCCGGGCAGTTGCCCGAAGACATTGTCGAGGCAGTGATCGTCGGCAACACGGCGATGCACCATCTTTTACTCGGCCTGCCCACCCGGCAGCTCGGCGAAGCGCCCTACATCGCTGCCTTGAGCGATCCGTGCGACCTGATGGCGCGGGACATCGGTCTGGCCTGCGCGCCGGACGTGTTCATCCACATTCTGCCCAACATCGCCGGGTTTGTCGGCGCCGACCACGTGGCCATGCTGCTGGGATCGGGCATTGACCGGGCCGAGGAGGTGGTGCTGGGGCTGGACATCGGCACCAATACCGAGGTGGCGCTCAAGGTGGGCGACCGGCTGCTGACCTGTTCGACGGCATCGGGGCCGGCGTTTGAGGGGGCGCACATCCGGGCCGGCATGCGCGCCGGGCCGGGAGCTATCGAGCGGGTGTGGCTGGACGGCGAGCGGGTATCGATCCAGGTGATCGACGGCGCGCCGCCGGTGGGCATCTGCGGATCGGGCATTTTGGATGCGGTGGGCCAACTGCGCAAGATCGGCTTGCTGAACGATCTGGGCGGTATGTCGCTCCGTCACCCGCGCGCACGGCTGGGCGAGGGCGGGCCCGAGTTCGTGCTGGTGACGGGTGGCGAGAGCGGCAATGGGCACGAGATCGTCTTTACGCGCGGCGACGTGAGCGAAATTCAACTGGCCAAGGGGGCGATGCGCGCCGGGGTCGAGGTGCTGCTGCAAGAGGCCGGCATCGCCCCCGCCGACCTGGATCGCATCGTGATTGCCGGGGCGTTCGGCTCATACATCGATGTGAAAAACGCGCTGCGGGTGGGCATGTTTCCCGATTTGCCGCTGGAGCGGTTCGAGCAGGTGGGCAACGCGGCCGGCGTCGGCGCGCGGATGGCCTTGATCTCGAAAACGCAGCGCGAGCGGGCGGGCGAGATCGCTCGCCGGGCCGAGTATGTCGAACTGACCAACGATCCGCGCTTTACGGCGGCTTTTACGGAAATGATGATGCTGCCGTAGGATGTGAGGCGTGGCGCGTAGGGCGTGGGACGGAAACGTGAAATCTTGGGCTCTCAGATTTCACGTTTTTTATTTTTGATATTCATTTATATACCTGACTTGACAGGACAATCGGGATGCGCTATACTCGTATTGCATCCGAGTTGGCCGGGCGGTCGCGGGCAGCAGGCAAAAAACGTCTGCTGCTTGAGGAAAGTCCGGACTCCGCAGAGCGCGGTGCTGGCTGGCGTTGGCTACAACGCTTGCCAGACGGAGTGATCCGATGGATAGTGCCACAGAAAGCAAACCGCCTGGCAATTGCGGGCCAAGCCCGCAATTGCACGGGTAAGGGTGAAAGGGTGGTGTAAGAGACCACCGGCGGCGTTGGCGACAGCGCCGGCCAGGTAAACCCCACCGGGAGCAAGGCCAAGCAGGGCCAAGGGGCTGCTCGTCCCGTTTTGAGGCTCGGGTAGGCCGCATAGATAGATGACCGTCGTCGAATTGGTGCTGTCCAATTCGAAACAGAATCCGGCTTATCGGCTGACTCGGATGCATTTAGATTGTATTCAAAAAGCAACTTGCGCAGCACGGACCTACTGTTGACGCCTCTTCCTTCCCTTCCCTCCTCGCAGCACCACCAGCGGGGCCAGCGACAGCCAAATCCCAAGCGTGGGGTCAAAGTAGCGATTGCCTTTGAAGAGCAGCCCGGTCGACCAGTCATACACCCCACCGCAGACCAGGTGGCTGACCAAGCCCTGTGGTCCTTCGATCACCAGGCCGTCCGGGTCAAAGAGCCAGGCACTTTCAACTTGTCCTTGCTCGCCCGCGCCTTGACGGACGTAGCCGGCCGCGTCGTTCAGGTAGTACAGCCATTCATCATCCCGCTGCTCGCCCAGGCAGTCGTGACCATACAGATAGGACACCGTTTCGGTGAGCGTTTCCTCGGCCAAAACCCGGTACCCACCGGCATAGTCAATCGTGTAGGTGGTTGTGCTCTGCCCCACCACCTCGACGGACATCCGCGCGCCATCTCCATTATAGCGGAAACGGGTGGTCAGTGTAAAGACGGTCGCCTCGGTCATTCGCCCGGCGGCGTCGTAGACAAAGGTACGCACAGGTTGACCCTGCGTCCATTCCTCCAGCATTTGGCCTCGATTTGACCAGGTGTAGGTATACGTCCAGCCGTTGTTCACCTGGCGGTTGGTCAGCCGGTTGAGGGCGTCAAAGGTGTAGGTGGTCACCACCGTGCCGGAGATGGGCGTCGTTTCGGTGACTATCTCGCGGTTGCCTGCCGCATCGTAGGTATACGCAAACTGCTCGCCGGTCGAGTAGTCGCTGCCGGTCAGGCGGTTGAGCGGGTCGTAGACGTAGGCGATCGTCCGCGTCGTGCTGGTCAACGTCTCCACGGCGGACACGCGGTTGCCCACGCCGTCCAGTTCATAGACATAGCCGGACAAGACAACGTGGGATGGTGTCGTGTGGGTCAGGCCGACCAGCCGGCCGGCGTCGTCGTAGGCGTTGACGCTGATCACCCAGTTGGGCAGCGTGGTGGTGATCAACTGCCCGGCGGCGTCATAGTCGTAAGTGGTGATCCCGCCGTCCCAGTCTTCTACGCGGGTCAGGCGGTTGTCGGCGTCGTAGGTGTAGGTGACAGTTTGTCCACTCGGATAGATCAACTCCGTGCGGTTGCCGGCCAGGTCGTAGCCGTACTGCACCGTGCCGGTCAGCGGATCGTCCACCTGGATCAGCCGGCCCAGATCATCGTACGTGTACAGCGTCACCCCGACCGTGTCGGTCATCGCCGTGCGCCGGCCGAGGGCGTTGTAAGCATACTGCACCGTGCTCTCGCCCACATACTCCACCTCGACCAGCCGGTTGAGGCCGTCATAATGGCAGCGCGTCACCGCGCCGTTGGCGTCGGTGACGACGGTGCGGTAGCCCAGGGTGTTGTACTGAGTATACGTTTTATTGCCCAGCGCATCCTCGACGACCACAGGCCGCCCCAATGCATCGTAGGTGGTGTGCGCGGCCGCATAGCCCAGCGCATTGGTGATCACTACCCGGCTGCCCAGGATGTCGTAGGCATACTCGGTGCGCACGTTGGTTTGGTGGTCGGGTGGTTGGCCGGGTTGGTAGTTCTCAATCACCGCCACCAGACGGCTCAGATCGTCATATTCGTAGCGGGTGACTTGCGATTTGGGATTTGTGATTTGTATCTGGTTGCCCAGCCCATTATATTCGTACCAGGTGACGTTCCCTTCGGGATCGGTCACCAAAGCCAGGCGGCCCAAGGCGTCGTAGGCATTGACCGTGGCCCGCCCCAGCCCATCCGTCGTGGTGACCACCTGCCCGGCAGCATTGTACATCTGCGCCGTCTCCACCCCTTCCGGACTGATCGTCCGCACCAGGCGGTTCAGTTCATCATAGACGAAGCGCGTGGCGCGGCCATTGGCGTCCGTCTCGGCCACCAGGTTGCCCAGTCCATTATACTCGTACCAGATGACGTTCCCTTCGGGATCGGTCACCGAGGCCAGGCGGCCCAGCGGATCTTTGGTCGCGCGGCGGCGTCAGGACCAAGCATCAAAAAGAGCGGGTAGATTGTATCTCTACCCGCCCTGTGAGTTCACCTTGATGGCAAGCTCTCCACAAGTTGATCTAGTTTTTCCTCAGTGAGCAGGCGCTTGCTCAACTCGCCGTTGTAATGAATCGGCAGATCGAGAGGAATCCGGTAGGAAGCAAGCTTTTTCGCCACGACTTTTTGAAAAGATGAAACACGCGCCTGGTCAAACGCAGTATCCAAATATTCTGCCGACTCGAGTTGTTTTTTGATCCCTACACTTCCTTTGTAAAGAGTCAGCCAGCGGCTCAGTACTGCTTTGCATACTAGAGCTGACGTTCTATCTCTGGCCCACACACGACGATTTCTTGACAGCGCTTGATATAACTCGCCCAATGGTTCAATGCATATCAAAAACCTGTTTGCACCTTCGACAGCATGTCGCTCTGTTTGTTCTCGCGTCCAGTCCAAGGCTTCAATCAAGTCGGCAGGAATGGGTTCTTGAGATATAGCCTTCAACACCTTTAGAGTTTTGGCGCACCATTCATCTCGACAGCGCATTGTCTCTGCTACCTGTTCAAGGATGTGCAAAAACGATGCCCATGTGTGCTCGGGTACATACTGCCCCAGAATGTCTTGCTGCGTCCGGTGCCAGTCTACCTGTTCGGGAATACGGAGGCCGCCAAAAATAGACTCGATATTCATAACGCCTTTGTTCATCAGGCTGTCCGTGGCGACGGGCAAGCTGTTGGACAGCACGCTGGTCAGCCAGACGATCCTTTGTGCAGCGGAGAGGCGATTCTCTACCATCTCTCCATCGCGCAACACCACAAACTGACATCGATCGATGTCAAAGTCTGAGATGTGAATGAAGTTCAGGTAAACGACTTCGCGGTACAGATGCCCATCCCATTCGATGGTTGGCGAAGAAGCCAGGCAAAAATACAAGGCACCGGGGCGATATTGGACGGCAAGTCTTTTCCACTCCTTTTTCGAACGATGGTAGATATCCAAACCCCTATCGGTGATATATAGCAAGAACACGGTTTTTGCCATCAACAAAAGTACACCAATCACTGATAACATCACGAATGCTTTAGCCGCTGTCAAGAATCCTACAAGCGCATCTTTTCCTGTAATCCACGCTGCAAGTAACCAAAACCCTACCCACAATGTACAAAATATCATCCATTGGAAGAAAACGATGCGTCTGAACTTTCGATGTCTTCTCATTGCGAGGTATCCTATCTGTATGTTCTTTGAACTATTCAGCGACTTAACCACTCCAGGATGGGGCCATAATACTCGCCTAGTATCTTGGGTGTGTCCATAGCTGTTTGCAAGATATTGGGTTCAGAAGAAATCGACCGAGTTGTAGAGAATAAATGCTGGCGCAAATGTTGCCGCAAGTAAGGTTGGGCCAAGTTTTGCCAGTACTTGTCAGATGGCAAAAATGTCCTATCCAGTCCTACGAAAACATCTGAAATGGCACTCCCGATTGCTCCCAATCCAAAATCCTGAACAAGATCATCCCAAGAACTACACTCATTGAGTAGAAACCTTTGTAATGCATTTAAACCGGCATTACCTGCGCCACTTAGCCCTGATCTCGATAAAAACCGCAGACCTTTGCCTACTCCCCATCTGTTAAGCAGCTCATCCAAAGGTCCAATAACATTACCGACCCATCCGCTGAATATGCCAAATCCAAGATCAACCCGCATCTGCTCCCAAGTGTACTTTGTACCAGAGACACCGGCGTTAAGCAGTCCCCCTCCAGCGCCAAGTAAAGCACCTACCACACTATCTAGCAGTACTGATCCCATCCCCATCCAAGCTGCATCACTGGCTGCCGACGCGGCTAGTCCAGCAGAGACAACTGCATTGCTGCCAACTCCTCCGACTGTTACACCCAAACCGAGGCCGCTGGCTAGCGCTGCAGTCGCGTCGAAGCCGGTACCAATGGCTCCACCTGCAAGTGTCCAGAATGCGGTTTCTTGAGGATCAAGGTTCATGTACGCATCCCAAAAACCCATACCTTGGCTCATATCACCAAGTATTTGTGAGCCAGCCCCGTAGTAGATGCCACCTATCAGACCTCCTAACGCGGCCACAGCAATCAAAGGAAGAATCTCTCCACTCGGATCAACCAGGTTGGCCGGCTACTTTACCACAAAATACCCCCGAAAAGGAACAATCCTTCAGATACGTCTGG
>CAYRXM010000039.1:32909-35884 GCA_964428175.1 uncultured Anaerolineae bacterium | reverse complement strand
ACACCCTATCCTACACTCTTTCCCTACACGACGCTCTTCCGATCTGACGCGATCCCGAAACAGGGACTCGAACAACTGTCGCCCCCAGCCGCGCAGCGCCGCCTCGTCGACTTGACCCCGGCGCAGCCGGTCTCTGATCGCCGCCCAATCTGCTTCGGCAAAAGGCGGGCAGAAACGGCCCCGGGTTTCGCCGGCCGGCGATTCGAGGACGTGCACCGGGTAAGCGTCGCCGCGCGGTTGGTCGATCAGCAGATCGAAATCGGCATAGGTGCGCGCCATTGCCAGCGGCGGGGATGCGGCCGGCGCGGTCTGGATCACTTGTGCGCCGTCGCCGATGGCCAGGCCGGTCGCGCTCCCAATCTGCACGTTGTAGACCGCACCTCTTGGTGGCTCGTCAACCTCAATCCGCGCCTGGTAGGTGATGCGCACGACCTCGCCGGCGTCGTCCCGGTAATCGACATTGACCCGCAGCGGCACCGGCCCGCTGACCGTCGGGCGGATCGAAAATGCGGTTTGGATCGATTGGGACGGCGGCAGATCGCATAGCATCCTGGATTCGTCGAGTTCGCCCGTAAAATCATCGGGGATGTGATGGACGACGACCTGCCGGGCCGTGCCGCCGCCCACGTTCTTGAGGTTGAACTGCAAGAGCGCGTACCGCCCTTTGACCATCCGCTCCAGAGGCGTAATTGTCATTTCGACATAAGGCTTGTGTCGATACCGGGCAACGTGCAGGCGGCACTCGGCAGCCCGATCCGGGTCATCGTCTTTGACGCAGCAGTCCTCGGCCAGCGCCCAAAGTTCGGCCAGGTCGGCCTCTCGCGCCAACTCTGACGCGGCTAACCCTCGCGCCGCCTGCATAAATGCCGTCGCAGCGTTGGCAAAGCGACCGCGCTGACGTTCCAACTCGCCCACCTGCCGCCAGTCGCCGGCCTGCCGATGGCAGCGCACAGCCTCATCGAGCCGGTCAGCCTGTTCGTACAGGCGCGCGGCTCTGCTCCAATCGCCGATCCGCTCATAGCAGGCAGCGGCATCGAGCAGCGCATCCGTCCGCTCGTAGAGATGCGCCGCCCGATCCCACGCCTCGGCCTTGCGGTAAGCGTCCGCGGCATGCCTCAATTCCTTCAGCGATTCCCAGGTCTGGGCGGCCTGCGCCCACTCGCCCAACTGCTCGGACAGTTTGGCGACCTTGCGCCGATTGCCGGCCTGGGCATAGCTGTCCCGCGCCTGGGGCCAGGCTTCCGCTGTCTCATAGAGCGCCGCCGCGCGCGCCGGATTGCCCTGCTGCTGGGCCATCTCGGCCACTTTGAGCGGCTGCGCCAGCCGGGCATAGCACGCTTCGGCGCGGTCGTAGGCTTGAGCCTGCTCATACAGCAGCGCGGCGCGTTCCACCTCTCCGGCGGCCAGCCACAATTCGGCAGCCCGGAGCGGTTGCTTTACCTGCTGCTCGTACATCTGCGCCGCCTCGCCCAGCTGCCCGGCGCGGATGTGTGCCGCGGCCGCGTCCTCCCAGCGCCCGCGCCGGGCATAGCCCTCGGCGCTGAGGATGCGCTCGACGGCGGCCAGATTACCCTCGTGATCGGCGGCGACCACCAGGTCGTCGCTCAACGCCGGGCCAACCTCGATCCGCCGCCCCAGCTCGACGCGCCACAGTTCTGCGCCAGAATCGGCGTCCACGGCGTAGAGACGGTGATCGTGCGCGGCGAGGTAAATCACACCGTCGGCGGCGGCCGGCGCGGCGGGGATCTTGCGTTCGGTGGGAAACTGCCAGATTTCTTGCCCATCCAGGCTCAGCGCGTGCAGGCCGTCGCGCGCGCCGACAAAGATGTGGTTACCATCGGTTACGGGTGCAGTGAGCGGTTTGCCTTCCCGGCAGACCTGCTCCTGCCAGCGCAGTGCGCCAGTCACCCTATCGAGGGCGATCACCCTACCATCGGTGGAAACGTAAAAGATCCGATCTCCAACCAGCGCTGGCGTCTTGTCCAGCCAAGCCTCGGGATCGCTGGTGAGGTCGAACCGCCAACGCGGCGAGCCGTCCACACCGACGGCGAGCAGGTGCGGGCCGCGACAGGGGATATAGGCCGCGCCGTCTTGGACCAACGGCGCAGCCGGCGTGGCGGTGACCGGCAGCGGGATGCGCTTCCGTTCATCTCCGTTGGCCGCATCGAGCACGACCAGCGTCTTGCCGTCCACGGTGAGGTAGACCCGCCCGCCATCCACCGCCGGGGCAGAGACGCGCTGCCCGCCCGACGGCCAGCGCCAGCGCTCGCCCCCGGCGGCGTCGAACGCCCAGACCTGCCCCTGGCCGCGCAGCAGGTCGGTGCTGTAGGTGGCAACGAGGAGCAGGTCGCCCGCGCGGGCCAGCCCGCCGACGGCGGCGTGCTCGAACTGCTTCTGCCAACGCCCTTGACCGTCAGCCAATGCGAGGGCGTGGAGCGCACCCGACTGATCGGAGACGAGCAGCAGCCCCAGCGCGGCCAGCATTTCGCCCGGCTGGGCGCCCGGCGCCGGCAGCGCCTGCCAGAGCGGGGTAACAGGTGCGGCCGGTGGGCGTGCCGCGCCGCAGTCCGGGCACAAGCGCTTGCCCGGCGCGAGGTAGGTCTGGCATTGGGTGCAGAAATAGACGTCCATTTTTTCAACCTTGCACGATTTGGAAATTGCAACCACTCTAACGGCTACTTGTCGCCCATCAGCACATCGTAGAAAGCTAATGGGTCGAACCATCAAGACATCGAAGAGTACGTTAACAAACAAACCATCAGCACATCGAAGAATACGACACCTGTAATTGCGGTTGCCGACCGATTTGTGATATGGTAGTCCATCCGAATGAAGGGAAGGATGGGCAGTATGGACGAGATCGATTGGCTTGAGCAACGCAAGACGGCGATTCACCTGTTGCGCAGTGGGCGCACACCGCGCCAGGTGGCCGACGAACTGGGGCGTCACATCTCTTGGGTCTACAAGCACCGGAA
>CAYRXM010000039.1:27545-32899 GCA_964428175.1 uncultured Anaerolineae bacterium | reverse complement strand
GGTTGGGCCGGGCTAAACGACCGTTCGCGTACGCCCCAACGCGTGGCAAACAAATCGGATGAAGCAACCTGTCGGGCAGTACGACAGGCACGCAGCGAGTTGGAAGCGGAAGCTGAACTGCCCGACACGTTGGGCTACATCGGTGCGCCGGCGATTCAGGCCCGGCTGCGTGCGAAAGGATGGATGACTCTTCCCAGCACCGCCACCATCGAACGGGTGATTCACGCGGCGGGGATGACGCATCCTCATCAGCCACAAGCAGACGAGTAAGACCACTACCCTCATCCGCGTCCCAACCAGGCGCACCAACTGGTGCAGGTCGACATTGTGCCCCACTTTCTGACCGGTGGACAAGCGGTGGCCTGCTTCAACGCCATCGATGTCGTCTCGCGCTATCCTTGCGGACGCCAATCGCTGCGTAGACGGGCGATCGATGCGGTGGACAGCTTGATCCTGATCTGGCAAGAACTGGGCGTCCCCCGATACACTCAGGTCGACAACGAAGGCTGCTTCAGTGGGGGGGTCACTCATCCTGGCGTCTTGGGACAAGTAGTGCGTCTGGCGCTGTCAGTGGGCACCGAGTTGGTCTTCTCACCGGTACGTCATCCCGCAAGCAACGGCTATGTGGAGCGTTTTCACCAAGACTACGACCAGCACGTGTGGGACAAAACGCATCTGGAGAACCTGGCTGACGTCCAGGACCACTCGCAGGCTTTCTACCGTGCCTACCGTTACAGCCACCATCATTCAGCCCTGAACGGACAATGCCCGGCTCAAGTGCACGCACAATGCGCACGCCACACGCTACCTGCTGATTTCAAGCGCACCCAAGGCAAACGCGCGCTCACGGAAGGCCAAGTGCATTTCATCCGCAAGGTGACCGCACAACGCACCGTTTCGATCCTCAACCTGGAATGGGCGGTGCCCAAGGCTGATCCAGGTCAGGGTGTGTGGGCCACACTCAAGTTCTCCATCAGTGGCGCCACACTGCACATCTTTGATGCCGCACCGGATGCCGAACGGCGTATCTCTCTCGCCAAACACGTCTTCCCGCTGACCGAATCCGTGCAGCCACTGCCTTCGGCCTTCCAACGCTGCGGTCAGAAGCAGTCGCTCTTCCAGACACTCGCCGACATCTCACATCAGGTTGCGCGGCAGGTCAGAGCGCAGTTGCCTTTCTTCGATGTCCTGATGGCTCGTTTGATTGTTAAAGTCTCTCGGTTTTCTTCGATGTCTTGATGGGCGACAGCTACTGTCTATGCATCCGTGTTTTCCGTGTCATGCTCATTCAGCGCCGGAGCGGACGCAGCGAAAACCGACATTGCCGCCAGTTCTGGATGGATTGCCCTCGTCGCGGTCGGCCGCCCGCAAGGCGTTCATTGAATTGTACCACGAGCCACCGCGCAACACCCGCCCGCTGCCGTTTGCTGATCCGGCAGGGTTTTGCACTGGCGAACTGGCGTAGTAATTGGCGTCATACCAGTCGGCCACCCACTCCCAGATATTGCCGGCCATATCCAGAGCACCGTAAGGGCTGGCCCCGGCCGGGTAACTGCCCACTGGTGCAGTTCTGTTATACCTATCGTCCGAATTGGCATTTTTCCAATCAAAAGGACAATTAACGTCGCAGAAATTCAGTATTCTGCCGTCAAACGTATTTCCCCATGGGTAAGTTCGTTCATCCGTCCCTCGCGCCGCCTTTTCCCATTCCGCTTCAGTGGGCAGCCGCCGGCTGGCCCACCGGCAGTAGGCGTTGGCTCCATACCAGGTCACTTCGCTCACCGGGTGCTGCTCATAGCCGCTTTGGGGCCGGTATTGACCGTCTGATTGTTCAATCTGGCAGTCCTCACTTCCCACAACCAGCCAGGTCACACCTTCTTCGATCTGATTTCCCTGATCATTTAGAAACACTGCAAACATGGCGTTGGTCACTTCCGTCCGGTCGATCCAGAACGCATCCAACGTGACTGTGCGTACGGGTTTTTCATCATCTTGCCCATCCTCACCGCCCATCTGGAACGCCCCAGCCGGCACGTAGATCATGACCATTCCGTCCTTTTCCGAGACGCGGGTGGAGCCAATGCCCAATGTCGACGTCGGCGTCGGGCGCGAGGCGATCAGGCTGCCGAGCCAGATGCCGCCGCCCAGCAGGGCAAAGGCAAAGATGCCGGCCAAGCTCAGCCACAGCCAGGTGCGGTTTTGGTCGGGCGTTTTGTCCGGCGGTTGCACCGCCTCGCACAGCGCCTCCACGAACGCCATTGCCGTGGGATAGCGCTCCGATGGCGCTTTGGACAATGCTTTGAGCAGCACTTTGGCCACCTCGGCGGGCAGATCGGCGCGGATTTTCTGCGGGTCAGGCGGGGCTGTATTGGCGTGGTCGTGCAAGACGGTCAGCAGCGAATCCGCATCAAAAGGTACGCGACCGGTCAGCATCTCGTAGGCAACCACGCCCAGCGCATAGAGGTCGGCTGCCGGGCCAACTTCATCCTTGCGGGCAGAATCGGCCTGTTCGGGGGCCATATACTTGGGCGAGCCAAGGGTGGTGCCCATCGAGGTCAGGCTCTGGTTGCCCTCGATCATCTTGACCAAGCCGAAATCCATCAGGGTGACGTGGGGCCGTCCCTGCCGCGTCTCGACCATAATGTTGGCCGGCTTGACGTCGCGATGCAAGACCCCCTGCCTGTGGGCATAGTCCAGCGCGTCGGCGACCTGGGCCAGGATGTCGACCGTCTGGGACAGAGAGAGCGGGTCACACTTGCGCAGCAGTTCGTCCAGTGACTTGCCTTCCAGGCATTCCATCGCAATGTACAGTTGACCGCTCTCTTCATCGACATCGTAGATGGTGACAATGTTGGGATGCCGCAAGCGAGCAGCAGTCTGTGCCTCGTTCTTGAACCGCGCGGCAAAATGGGGATCCCAGGTCAGGTGCGGGGCCAGCACCTTGAGCGCGACAGTGCGCCCCAGGCGGGTGTCGTGTGCCCGGTAGACCACGGCAAAGCCACCGCGCCCAATCTCTTGAATGATTTCGTATTTGTCCAGTTTCTTGAGTTCAGCCATGGTGATTTCCTATCCATCCACTGCACGGTGATACTCTGAAAGCCATTTCCTTCGCTCTACCATCCACTATCCGTGTATCCGTGACCGCAGCTATGCTGCGGAATCCGTGTCGTGCTCACTCAGCACCGGAGCGGACGCAGCGGAAGCCAATGCCGTTGTCCGAGTAGTATGGGCCGCTGAAGTAGCGCCCGGCTGTGCGAACGTCCTTCGGATGCACCCACCACGCGCCGCCGCGCAACACCCGCGCCTGCCCGTTCAACGGGCCATCATACCAGTCAGCCACCCACTCCCACACGTTGCCGGCCATATCCAGTGTACCATAAGGGCTGGCCCCGGCCGGGTAGCTGCCTACCGGCGCAGTATCTGCATACCCATCGTCCGAATTGGAGTCTCTGTCAGTAGCATGACAATTTACGTCGCAGAAATTCAGCTTGCTGCCGTCAAACGTATTGCCCCACGGATAGGTACGTCCATCCGTCCCCCGCGCCGCTTTCTCCCACTCGGCTTCGCTGGGCAGCCGCCGGCCGGTCCAGGCGCAGTAGGTGTTGGCCTGTGTCCAGGAGACATTGATCATCGGGTAATTGTCAAATTCAGGGTTGCCATAGTAGCTCTCACGCGTGTAGGACTTAAAACTTGACGGTGGCATGCATCCTCCAGCATCGACACATCTTTTGTACTGAGCATTGGTCACTTCGGTGCGGTCGATCCAGAATGCATCCAGCGTGACCGTGTGCACGGGTTTTTCGTCGCTGTTCCCATCCTCGCTGCCCATCTGGAATGCCCCTGCCGGCACGTAGACCATCACCATCCCATCCTTTTCCGAGATACGGGTGGATCCAATGACCAGAGTCGGCGTTGGCGTCAAAATAGGCGTTGGTGGAATGTCTTGGGCAATCTCGATCTCGGTGCCCGAATAGCTGGCCTCGACCAATGAAGCAGATACCCAGGCCATTTCACCCTGATAGTTCACTTGCCACCAATCCGCATTCGCCGTGCGCGCCAATAAGGGCAGTTTATCCCCCTGTTGAATCTGCCCCAGCACAGCATAGACTGTTCCTGGCCCACTCCGAACATTGACAGCGGTTTTTGCCATAACATAAGGCATTTCTGTACTTGTCGGCATAGGCGTTGGTGTTTTTGTGACAACAGATGTAGACGTCGGTATAGACGTTGGTGTCCGTACTTGAGTTAATGTCGCCGTTGGTTCTGACGTCCAGGTCGGCGTATAGGTAGACCGGTTCGCCGCTGTCGGCGTCGGTGTCCAGGTTGCAGTGGGTGCAAGAGTTTGAGTTGATGTTGCTGTCCGCGTCGCAGGCGACGTTGCTGTTGGCAAGCTGACCATCGCTGTCGGCGTCGAGGGTGACTTGATCAGGCTGTCGATCCAGATGCCGCCGGCCAGGAGCATCACGACCAAGATACCAACCAGTCCTAACCATAGCCAGGCATATTTTCGGTTTAGCAGTTTTGGCTTGGGCTGCTGTCGTACAGATTCAAGCATAGGCTTAGGTGGCTGTGCTGCCGCGCACAGTGCAGCGGCCAACGCCGCTGCCGTAGGGTAGCGCTCTGATGGAACTTTGGCCAATGCCTTGAGCAGCACTTGGGCAACAAGGACGGACAGATCGGTGCGGATTTCCTGCGGATTGGGCGGGGGCAGGTTGAGGTGGGCATTGAGTGTGGCCGGCGTGTTGCCCTTGAAGGGCACCCGCCCGGTCAACATCTCATAGGCCACAATGCCCAGCGCATACAGGTCGGTCGCCGGGCCGACCTCGTCCTGGCGGTTCGGGTCGGCCTGCTCGGGGGCCATGTACTCGGGCGAGCCGAGGGTCACGCCCAGCGAGGTCAGGCTCTGGCTGCCCTCCATCGCCTTGACCAGGCCAAAGTCCATCAGGGTGGCCTGGAGCCTGGCCTGGTCGTCTTTTTCGATCATGATGTTGGCCGGTTTCACATCACGATGCAGCACGCCCTGGCGGTGGGCATAGTCCAGCGCACCGGCGACCTGAGCCAGGATGGCCACCGTTTGTTCGAGCGACAGCGGCCCGTCCTCGCGGATCACCTGGGCCAGCGTGCGCCCGTCCAGGTACTCCATAGCGATGTAAAGCTGGCCGCTTTCCTCGCCGATGTCGTGTACGGTGACGATGTTGGGGTGCCGCAGGCGGGCCACCGTCCTGGCCTCGTTCTGAAAGCGGGCTGCAAAGCCGGCCTCCCAGGTCAGATGTGGAGCCAGCACCTTGAGCGCCACCACCCGGTCGAGCGCGGTGTCGCGCGCCCGGTAGACGGCGGCAAATCCGCCGCGGCCA
>CAYRXM010000039.1:0-27535 GCA_964428175.1 uncultured Anaerolineae bacterium | reverse complement strand
CCTACACGACGCTCTTCCGATCTCGTATTTGCCTAGCCGTTTGGGTTCAGACATAGCCTCTCCCCTCATTCGCGAGTAAGCAGATCCGGTTTCTCTGCCACGCAGCTATATTGATCATCAGCCCATCTTGATCACACCATCTTGCCAAGATGAATAATGTGGCTTTGGGATTCCTCTGCATAATTATAACATTAAAGGCCACTTCTTGCATCTTGTTGCCATCAAATGACACCGCTCCGGCCAAAGCCCCAGCCGTTCAGGCAAAATACCGCGCCGCTTGGGCACTCCACCTCGTGATACACTATCGGAAACCCGTTCATCAGGAATCGCGTACATGACCGACATTTCCATCCTGGACAACTCGTACATCCACCCCTACCAAGCCGCGCGACCGCTCGACATCCCAGTGCGCGAAGTCTGCCTGCTCCAAGCGCAAGGCAAACTGACCGACGTGGTCACCACGCCCGGCAACCCGAAGTGCTCGACCTGCTGAACGAAATCCAAAGGAACGTAGCGAATGGCTAAAAACCTGATTATCCTCAAGGGCAACCTGACCCGCGATCCCTTCTTCGACTACCTCGCCGGCCGGGACGGCCCGGTGCCCTTTATGCGCTTTACCCTCGCCGTCGACCGCCACCCGCCGCGCCGAGAAGGCACCGACTACCTGCAAGTTGTCGCCTACGGCCCGCTTGCCCTGAGCAGCCACCCTTTCCTGCGCCAGGGATCGGAGGTCATGGTCGAAGGCTGGCTGCGCACCCGCCAGGGCACCGGCAAGCACGGCGAACCGGCCCAACGTATCGAAGTGGTCGCCGAAGAGATCACCTTCCTTCGCAACATCGCCTGGGAAGCGGCTGTTGGGCAAGAAAATGAAATGCCGCCACAACAGCAGGATGAGACGCACTGCTGATGGAGCTCGAGTTCTCACCGCGCACCGTCTGGGCGATCGTTGGCATCGCGCTCGCCATCCTGTTGATCGCCCTGGGCCGTGCCGTCACGCCGGTGGACGCCGGCGGCCAACCACTGACGCTCTCCCCGGCCTACGTGGCGACGGTGCGCTACCTCAAGACCGCACACGGCTGGCTCGACCGTCTGGCCCGGATCGACGTCGACCTGGTCGAGGTGATGGAAGAACGCGGCAACATCTACACCCAGGGCCGCGACGCTGAACACGCCTTTGAGAAGGCATTGTCGGTGGCCAGAGAGGTCGAGCAAGGCAAAGCGCCGCTGTCGCTGGCCTCGCTGCAGGCCGCCCTGGCGCAAGCTGCCACCGGATATGTGCGGGCGTCGCGGGCCGTGCTCCTGTGGGTCAGCGCGCCATCGGACGAGAACCGGCAGGAGGTGAACGAAGCGTTGAGCGCCGCGCGCGGCAAACTGGCGCACTGCCAGACACAACAGGAGGCCTTGTGGCCGGCGAAATAGACCAGGTTCAGGAGGTTCGCCTCCGCCAACTGGAGCGCATGCTCGACGCCGAGCGGCACATGCGCGCCCTCGTCGAGGAACAGGCCGGCGCCGCCCGCCGGGCTTTGTACGGGATCGCCGAGACGTTCTGCTCCGGCGAACTGGATGCCTTGCTGCGCGAGCGGAAAGTCGAGGTGCAAGGGTGGACGCCCGACCGGCTGGGCGAGTTCATCTCCCAGCACCTGACCCGGCGGATCGGCCGGATCGCGATCGGCGACCGCCTGGACGAGCTGTACGAGGCCGCGCAAGGACGCATTGACGCCTTGCAGCGGGAAGTGACCGACAAGACGCGCACCGTCGAGCAGCAGGCCGGGCGGATCGGGCAACTCGAAAAGGAGCTGTCGACGGCCAAGAAAGACCTGGCCGACGCCCGCCGCCGCGCCGACCAGGCGAAAGCCCTGCCGGTCACCAGCCAGGCACAGGCCGCGCCGGTGCGTTCGCCTGCGCCCACTCCCTATGCGCCGGTCGCCAACGTCCCCGTTCGCGTGGTGCAGTCGCCCGGCGCGTGGTTCGAGGCGTGGCAGGCGCACATCCACTACGAGCGCAGCCGCGACCTGCTGCGCCTGTTGGGCGAGTCGGGGCTGTGCCAGCGCGCCACCCTGCAGGAGCAAATCAACGCCATCTGGGGCATCACCTCGCGCAACGCGATGATCGACGCAGTCAGCCTGCTGGAAACACACGATCTGGTCGAGATCACCTCGCCCCAGGCCGGCAAGCCCGGACGCCCGTCGCAGCTTCTACGCCTGACCGGGCGGGGGCAGGAGGCGTTCCTGCTGCTCTTTGGCAAAGACCCTGCGCCATCCGAACTGGACGAGCTGCTCAAGCGGCACAAGAGTCCGGAGCACACTGCGCTCAACCTGGAAGCGGCCGAGGCGCTGCGCCGGCGGCTGAACGCCGTGGTCGACCTCTACCCGCCGGTGATTACCTTGGACGGTGGGCGGCAGTTCGCTCCCGACCTGGTGGCCACGCTGCCCGGCGGCGAGGTGATCTATGTCGAGTGCGAACGGGGCACGGCAGACGCGAACAACCCGCGCGAGCACAAATGGCAGAACGTCTACGACGCCACGGGCGGGCGGCTCTACGTCATCTGTCCCGATCCCGGCAGCCGCAGCAAGGTCGTTTCCGAGATCAACCGCTGGGCTGGGACGCGACCGATCACGATCCGCGCTACCGACCTGGGCACGCTGGGCAGTCGGGAGGACGAGTTCTGGTTCTACCAGCGTCCTCGCAGCAGGTGCTAACTTGATATAATGTCAGACTGGCAGTATGATAGGCCCGGAGGTGACCGATGAAGGAAATGACAACAAGGAACAGGCTCGCAGCGGTGCTCGTCTTGGGCTTGCTGTTGATGGGCTGCGTCGTGGCTTCGGGCGCGCAGACTTACACCGTCCGACCGGGCGACACGCTGGCCCAGATCGCCCAGGCGCACGACACGACGGTGGAACGGCTGGTCGAATTGAACAAAGAGACCTACCCATCGCTGGCGACCGATCCTGGCGCGATCGAGGTTGGCTGGACGCTCCAGGTGCCGGGTAGGGCGGTGACGGTCCCGGTTAAGGTCATCGTCAAGACGCCGGAGGCGGAAGTTCAGCCGACGGCGGCAATGGAACGGGATGCGTTCGAGTTGGAGGTCGTTCGCCTGGTCAACGAAGAGCGAGTCAAGGCCGGGCTGGCTCCGTTGGAGGCTGATCCAGGCTTGATGCAGTTCGCCCGCGAGCGATCCGAAGATATGATAGCCAGAGGGTATTTCAGCCACTATGATCCGACGACAGGCGAGGATCTTTCAGGCGCGGCAGGAGAGAATATCGCTCGCTTTTCGTCAAGATGGGACATACCTTCAGGCTTGCCTCAGCGGTCTGTGAGTTACTGGATCGCGAGCGAAGACCATCGGAAGAATATCTTGGATGCAGGTGCGCACAAGACTGGCGTCGGAGTTGCTGTCGGAAACGACAATATCATCATCACGCAGCTTTTCGCGGAGTAGTCTTGCCGGCCCAAGGCCGGCTCACAACCAAATACGTTTTCTTTCGGAAAGATCAGTACGTTGGGGAACGCGCCCCGGACTGATCTTTTTTTGTATTTTCCATTTTAGGAGGAGTAAATGCCAGCAATCAAAGAACTCAACTTGAACAAGAAACACCTGAAGCTCGCCGGGCTGCTGATCGTCCTGCTCCTGGGCGTCCTGGCCGTTGACACCCTCGCTGACACAGGCGCCAGGAGAGCCGGCAAGGCCGCAACGGAAAGCGTAAGCAAGCTGTTCAGCATTGATTTTAAACGCGACATCGCTGCACAGCTTCCGCCCTGCACTGAAACTGGGCAAGCGTTCTGGACAATGCACCTGACCACGATCAAAGATGCGATCAAGGCGCAAGGCGCGACCATCCAGAGCGTCAAGGCAGAACGAAGCGGCGATCCAGAACCGTACAGCGGCATCGGCGGCGAGGGTCAGATCGTGCCAATCCGCCTGACCATCACTTCCCTGGACAAGAATGGTCGGGCCGAAACGGCGGAATCCGATATCCGCGTCCTTATGATTCAGGGGCCGGACAATCAATGGCTGCTCGATGGCCTGGCCGTCGAGCTGCCATCGCATTAGATGGAGGTGTCAATGAAACGAAAACTACATAGACTGACCTCGATCATAATGGCTTTGGTGCTTTGTACTCTATCTCTCTTCTCCGCCTATCCTGTAGGCGCGTCGAGCAAAGAGCCAATGAGCCGCATCGCTGTCCTGGCTCAAGGCGGCGGCTCTTGCTCTCCGCCGGCGCGTGATGCCAATGGCAACTTTGATTTGACCCAGTTGGAGCGCGCCGGCGATTCGTATACCGAGTGCCTGGCCTGTATTGATATTGGAGGAACCAAGATCGGTCTGGCCACCTCGTTCGACCGCTACACCGATGCCAATGGCCGCCATTACCTGATACCCAACTTTTTCACAGCCATGTACATGGCCTTTACCGGCTGGGCACCCAGTTTCAGCCAGGGGCCGATCGATGCGCAGCTCAACGGGTTTGAGCTGGTTGCCGCGCTGATGGGCCGCTATGAGAACGTGGGCGGCCTGTTCGCAGACCTGAACGTCCCGATGGACAAGGCGATTGCCATCACCGGCAAGGCCATAGCCGACGACTGGGGTGTGCCGGACGTGGCCAAAGTATTCCAGTCCATGGCCGCCGATGCCTCGTTCTGGATCAACCTGAACGTCAAGCTGTTCAAAGACGATTGGAGCAATGGGACCGGCATCAGCTTCCGTTCGATGGTGCTGATCTACTGCAATGATCCAACGATTCTTCCCAATGAACGGATTGGTGCCAACTCCACTCCTGGTCCCATCCCCACCACCAACTGGACACCGCCGCCGGTGCCGACCGGCGATCTACCCCCGCCACCCGAACCAACGCCACCGGGCACGCCGGTACCGCCGACCAGCACGCCACCGCCCACACCGACGCCGGTGCCGCCACACACGCCTACGCCGACGGCAACGCCGCAGGGGGGCTGCAAAGAATCGTCGCTCAGCCGCTCCGGCGTGGGCACGATCCTGATCGAAAAGATCGCTCCGCCCAACCCGGTGGTGGTCGGGCAAGACCCGAGCAAGCGCGGCGTGGATGTCCACGTGCGCATCGTCTCACCGGCGGTGATCTATACCTATGAAAAGTGGGAGGTCGTGTCGTCCGAGACGCGGTGCTGTCACACCGATCCAAACACCGGCTGGAAGACGTGCCAGGACGACAAGTCGCCGTGCGACAACGGCTGGACCGGCTGGAATCGGGAGACGACCGACAAGTGGGGCTGCAAGGAATACAAGGAGACTTATCCCGATCCGGTCGACCTGGGCACGCTGCAAGTCAAGGCCGTACTCACCGCCGAGTCGCGGGACTGGATCAACAACGAGTTGGCGCGCAAATACCCTGGAGCAAAAGTGCGCCATCCCGAGTGGGAGTTGATCCCGCTGGGCGGCTGGGCGCGCTACGAGAGCACCGGCGGCGACCAGGTGTACACCCTGGAAGCCACCGTCGGGCGCATCCAACTGGAAGACCCCGGCTATTACGATCTGCAGGTCTCCGGTCGCACCAAGGGCACACCCTACACGGCCGCCGTGTCGTTTGGGTGGAAAGGCGAGCCGTTCGACGTCGTGCTGATCGAGACGGCGTTGATTAAATAGCAGTCGGCAGTTAGCGGTCAGCAGTCAGCTTTCAGCCTGGAGCCCGTTGCTGACCGCTGATAGCTTGGAGCAAGAATCGTGAACGCAATCTGGCCAACCATCCTGACCTGGGTTACACACACCGGCATCTATGCCCTCAACGGCGGCTTGTTCGCGCTCTACCAGGTGTGGTGGAATGTGGACAAGCTGCTCACGCTGGGAGTCGTGCTGTTGATCCTGCTCTACTTTGACCCGCAGGCGCAGCGCAAGGCGGCCTTTGCGCCACGGCGATATGGGCGCGAAGGATCGGCTGCCGGTCAGGGATCGCGCACGGCCCAGTGGATAACGACGGCGACGGCGCTGCTGTGGTTCGTTGCCGCCCTGGCTACCGAACCGCCGATTCCCGTCATCGGCGCGGTGATGTGGGCAGCGATGGCCGTCGGCTTGCTGATCATGCCCCAGGAGCGCGAAGGCATTCTCTGGCGCTGCAAGTCGGCCATCCTGGTCTATGCCCTGGCCGCCATCGGCTTTCGGCTCTACCTGTGGCAGATCAACAGCCTGTCGCCGGAGGACTGGGCACGCATCGTCGGCTCCGCCGGCGACGTGCAGGCCATGATGGAGCAGAACCGGGGGATGTTCACCACGATTGCCTCCTGGTTTCTGTGGCTGCTGGCCCCGCTGGGCTACCTTTCCCTGCTGGTGCAGCGCTTCACGGTCAATCCGATGGCGATGGTCTCGCCGTTCCGCTCGGCGTCGGAGGTGATCCGCGACATCCGCACGCGAGGCGAGCACTGAGTTGGTCTGCTTTCTGGAAAGACGTTGGATATTTCGGCGTAAGAAGCATTTCGGCGTCAGGTGTTAGCTGCGCTAACATACGTGAAACGCCATCCCCTTCGAGGGCGGAAACGACGCTTTCTTCCCTGGAATGGTGTGGCGTTTCACGAAAATAGCGCTTTCGGAGGAGGTATTTCGATGTCTTTCCAGATGATGCAGTCGGTGGTCAGTTCTCTGCTGGTTTTTTCCGGTCTTTTTGTCGGGCTGATCGTCCTGGCCTTTCCCGTTCTGGCCGTTGTTGCCGCGCGGCAACTGGCACAACGTCGACGTCGCAACTGGCGCGATCGCTGGGCGCGGCAGCGCGTGCTGGAACAGGCGGTGGCCGCGTCGAACCATACGACGCACGCCCCGGCGGTCGCCGACTATCCCCCGCCGGAAACGGCAGGCTGACCCCTTTTGATAGGGCACTACACTACGTGGTGTCCTGTCCGGTGTAACGCATCGTGAGATGGGTCTCGTCGGACAGGATATCACCGATCTCGGGAGAAGGATATGCTTCCCATCTTCAACTCACTGCGTCCCGGCCAACAGGTGCGGGTGGAGAGCAAGAACGCCGACGACCTGCACGTACTCAACTCGGGTGCCGAGTTCGACGGCGAACACCTCGACTACCTGTGGTTCGAGCTCGAGGAGCGCGAAGCCGGGCAAACCTACCACACCTTCAAGGCGATCCAGCTGCGCGCGCTGACCCACATCCCGGTCGAAGTACGCGACGATCCCACCGTGCTGGGCAAGATGGTCACCATCTTGCGCGGCCTGTACAATGCCCGCGTCGATTTCATCCACCTGCACGCCGGCATTTTCGACGAACCTGCCCTGGGCATCGTCCAGGTCTACGGCGTGATCGGCGTGTCGGAAAAGAGCCTCTACGACGCGCTCGGCCAGGCCCAACTCGGCCTCTCCGCGCTGCTGGCGGCGATGGCCAACTATCCGCAGAGCCGCCTCGCGCCGCTGAACACCCGCCAGGCGCAGTGGCTGCTCGACGCCCTGCAAACGATGCCCTACGCCCTTTCCGTTGTCGGCCAGCCCGACCCCAGGGAGCAGGCGCGCGGGATGGGCCGCAAGGGGCCGCTGATGACCGGGCAGCCGCAGATCCCTTCCGGCGAGATCACCGCCCAGCAGAACGAGATGCTCATGCGCGGGATGGCGCGGGTGCGCGAGGAGTACGTGATGGTCACCCTGGCCTCGCGCGTCGAGCGCGACGACCTGGCCGTGATGCTGGAAGGCATCGCCCGCGAGGCCAGCGTCTATGCGTCGAAACAGCACGGCACCCGGGCGATCTCCTTCGGCTTTGCCCTGCCCATTGCCCTGGGCGCGGGGAGCGGGCGCAGCGGCGGGCGCAGCTACAGCGAAGGCAGCAGCGAAGGCGAGTCCGAGTCGACCGGCGTCGCCGACGGGACTTCCCACACCGAAGGCACGACGCACACCGAAGGGACGAACTGGGGCGAGAGCCACTCGCGCAATGTAGGCGAAGCGCACTCGACCGGCCACAGCACGTCCACCACCACCGGCGTCTCGGTCGCCGAGAGCCGGGGCACGTCGCAGGCCCAGGGCGTGGCCACCTCGGACGGGCGGACGTGGAGCGAGTCGGACTCGCAAGGCCGGGCCGTGTCGGATGGGCAGTCGTGGGGCACGGCCGATACGGTAGGCAGCAGCCAGAGCCACGCCGTCACCGACGGGCACGGTTCGTCGCACAGCGCGTCGGTCGGCCATTCGCAGATGGTCGGTCAGGCGGCCACACTGGGCACAAGCGTCGGCGGCAGCGTCTCCGCCCAGCCGTTCGGCCTCGGCGTGGGCGCCAACGCATCCGTCAATGCCTCGATGACCGCCAGCCAGAGCCAGGGGATGTCGGTGGCCGAAGTGAACGGCAGCAGTTCGATGCACTCGGAGACGGTGGCCAACGCCACCTCGCAGGCGCACAGCGAGAGCCAGGGAGGCAATCACGGCGTCTCGGTCAGCGAAGGACATGCTTCCAGCGTCGGCGGCTCGCGCGGCCAGACCCTCTCCGAGACGGAAGGCCAGTCGCAGGGCGTGACCCGCACGGTGACCACCTCGACCGGCGAGTCGCACTCGGAGAGTCACACCCGCAGTTGGGGCGAGGGGTGGGGCGAAAGCCGCGGCGGCAGCGTGTCGGATTCCAGGAGCGTCGCCGATGGCGTCTCGCACACCGAGAGCAGCTCGCGCGGCACGTCCAGTTCGGCCAGCGTGGCCCAGGCGCGCACCTACGCTCTGTCGGAGATGGCCTCGTTTTCGGTCGGCGGCGTGCCCAGTGTGTCGCTGTCCAAGACTTTCCAATGGGAGGACGATGTGGCCATCCGCCTGACTGAATTGCTGCGCCAGCAGGAAGTCTTGCTGGATCAGATGAGCAAGGAAGGCGGCTATCTCACCGACGTCTACGTCCTCACTCGCACCCAGAGCGGCAAGCGCGCCGCGCAGGCGCTGGTGCCGCAGGCCTTTCACGGCATTGACGAGGTCGTGACGCCGGTGCTGACGCGGGAACTCTCGCCCGACGAGGAAGGCCACCTGCGCCTGCACGCGGCCTGTTTCACTCCCTGCGCCGCCGAGGAGACCGTGCCCGGCGTGATGAGCGGCTACCGCCACGCCAGCCTGCTCTCGATGCTGCAGCTGTCGGCTTACGCCGCGCCGGGCATCTTTGAGGAAGGCATCGCCCTGACCACCCAGGAGTCGATCCCGCCCTTTGCCTTTCTGCCCGACATGGACGGCGACGTGGTGTTGGGCCACCTGGTCTCCACCGAGACCGGCGACCTGACCGCCGCGCAAGTCAGGCTCAGCCCGGAACGGATGTTCCACACCGTGTTCGCCGGCAACACCGGATATGGCAAGAGTGTCGCCGCCGAGCGGCTGGCCCTGGAGACGACGGCGCGCTGGCAGTACCGCACCGTCGTCCTCGATTTTGGCCAGGGCTGGCGCAAGATGCTGACCGCGCCGGGGCTGGACGGCCACGTCGAGATCTACCAGCTCCAGCCGGGCGCGATGCGCCCTCTGCGCTGGAACCCGCTCCAGTTCGGCAAGCGCATCGACCCCGAGCAGCAGCTTCGCGCCATCTGCGACCTGTGGGCCAACGCCGGGGGGATGGGGCCGCGGCAGTTGGGCTTTATGCGCCGCGCCCTGATCGACCTCTACCTGGAACACGGCGCGCTGACCGCCGACCGGCAGACCCTTGGCGACGAGCGCTGGAACACCGTGCGCAATTCCTACGAGGAGGAAGCGATTGTCAGGCGATTGCAGGAGTTGAACCTGCCCATCCGAGGATTGGTAGGGACACATCTGGGCGCGCTGACCGCCGTCGAGCGGCAGGCGCTGGCCGTCTACCGCAGCCGCCGGGTGGACATCCCGGCCTGGCACGGCCGGCTGGACGAGATGTACCGCAAGATGGATGCCCGCGCCACCACCGACCGCACCTCGCTGGAAGGGGTGTTGCTGCGATTGGAGCCGTTCTCAAGGGGCGAGATGGCCCTAATGTATGGCCGGGGCGATGACGTGATGACGATCGAAGACGTCAGCCTGCCCTGGGGGATGACCGTGTTCGAGGGCGGCGCCGAACTGGACGAGTACTCCAAGGTGGCTCTGTTGTCAATGATGGCCTGGCACTTATACACTGATGCCGTGCGGCGACGGAGGGAGGAACTGAACCAGGGTGGCTTTACCAACTGGATGCAGATTTTCTTCGAGGAAGCGAACAAGGTGTTGGGCGGGGTGAACGGTGCATCGGGTGATGACGACGGCAGTGCAAGCACTGCTGGGCAGTTCCAGGATATGTGGCGCGACGGGCGCAAGTACCGGATTTGGTTACATTTGATGACCCAGTCACCTGCCGACCTGCCGCCGGGGATCGTGGACTCGTGCAACAATGCCTTTGTGACGCAGCTCAAGAACCCCAAGGACCGCGACCTGATGATGGCCCACCTGGCCTTGAGCGAGAAGGGATTCGTGGACGAGCACTACAAGCGGTATCTGTCACGGATGGAAGTAGCGCGTAGTGTGGTCAAGCTGGGCTACTCGACCGACCGGCGCGACGTGCAGCCGGTGCTGGCCGAGCCGCTGATGGTGCCGGCACGGGAGCCGACGGATGGGGAGATATATAGGCATTTCCTGTTGTGGAGCAGACAAACGACGCGTTATTAATCTCTCTAGGGTAAAGACGGTGACAAGAACGTGGCAACCAGCGCGGCCACCAGCAAGATGATGACCAACAGCAGCAGCAAGGCGTTCTCGCGCAGCGCACTGCTCCAGCGCCGTGTCGCTCGCACGACGACACGATCGACGACCGGCCCGAGTCTCTGTGAGGAAAATAAGGTTCTGCGGAACGCGGCCACGCTGACGGGACGCTGATCGGGATGAATGGCCATCGCATGCAGGATGGCAGTTTCGATAAGCGGAGAGACGTCTGGATTCAGTTGCGTGGGAGGCACCAACAATCCGGGTCGCAGGTAGCGCGATTTGGCATCAGCTGGCGGCTGGCCGGTGAGCAGGTGATACAGTGTCGCCCCCAGGGCATAGATATCCGAGCGGACGCTGGTGTGACCCGTATCACCTCCGTATTGCTCAAGGGGGGTGTACTGGGCCGTTCCACGCCCCTGGAGGACGGTTAGGGTGTGATCCTGATCGGGTACCAGCAGCTTGACCAGGCCGAAATCAACCAGTTTGACCGTGCCGGAGGGGGTCAGCCTGACGTTGGCCGGTTTGACGTCCCGGTGCAGGGCCGGTGGGTCTTGAGTGTGCAAGCACTCCAGGGCATCCAGTATCTGCCTTGCCCAGTCCAGGACCTGCTTCTCGGCCAATGCGCGGCCCTTCTCGCGGGCTTCCTCCATCACCTGCTTGAGATCCTTGCCCGGCACAAAGTCCATCACCAGGTAGTCGCGGCCGCTCTCGGCAAAATAGTCGGAGACCTTGGGCAGATTGGGGTGATCCAGGCGGGCGAGCACGCTGGCTTCGCGGTAGAACTGCTGTTGAATTTGTTCCACGTCTTGGTCGCTTGTGCCGGTGTCCGTCCACATCTCCTTGACCGCACATATGCGCCCATCGAGCCTCAGATCCTCCGCCCTGTAGATCGCGCCCATGCCGCCCTGGCTGATGAATTCGACGATCTTGTAGCGCGACCACAAGATCGCGCCAACGGGCAGCAGTACGGGCATTGGACTCTGTTCCCCACTAATTGCCCTGGGCAAACGGCCACCAGCGTTCAAAGTGACCGATCAGCAGCGCAACGAGCAACAGAGCGGTAGACAGGAGGAACGGGCCCCACCATCCCCTTTCCGGAGGAGAAAACGGCTCCAGCCGCCGCAATGCGAAAAAACCGACGGCCAGCGGCAGCCATAGGGTCAATCCCCGAAACATCAGAGCAACTGCGATGGCCTTCTCCGCGGGGATGTGAAGAGACGTATACGTGAGCGCCATAACTCCCTCGACGGCTCCAATCCCTTGGGGTGTGATCGAGACGATCCAGAACAGAATGCCGATCGCGTATCCCGCTACCAGGGCGCCCGGTCCGACGGGCTGGCGAAACGCCCGGAACAGTGCGCAGAGACAGGCCAGGTCGACAAACTGAACGGCTAAGCTCACGGCCAGTAAGCGGGCCAGGTGCCATGGGTGAGCCGCAATGGCGACCGCCGCCCCCCTCAACTCGACCGTGACACGCCCGGCCCATCCGTCGGGCAGCCGTACCGATCGCCCGAGCCGGCAGCTCACCCCGTTCAGCCCACGCTGTACCCGGCCCAAGCTCCGGTGCAACCATGCGGGATGCCGGAGGCCCAGCGCCAGCAATCCCCCCTGGACGATGGTGAGCCCTACCAGGAGCGCCGCGCCTGCGATCTGATACGTCTGCAGCGTGCGCTGCGAAAAGAGATAGATCAGCCCGGCGATCAGGACCAGGATAAATGTGCTGAAATTGGCCACCCTCGCCAGCAAAAAGCCAGCCGCGGCGCGAGCCGTCGACTGCCGCCTCCGGGCTGCATCGTTTATCAGGAGTGCGGCAGCACTGGCGCCGCCGGATGGCGCAACCGCAGTGACAAACACCGCGGCCAAGACCACCGGGAAGAGCTGACCGATCCGGCTCTCGACCCCGACCACATGGAAGGCAGACTGATACAGCGCCGCAAATGCGGCATAGTACGCCATTTGCAGCACGGCTGCCACCAGCACCCACTCCCATCGACCTCGAGAGAGCGTCCCGATCAGCGCCTCGATCTCGGTCAGGCGCGTGACCGCTGTCCAGAAAAAAGCAATGGTCAACAGCCACAGCAGCCAGTGACGTTTCAACAGACCCCTCCCTGTTCAGCAGGTCTTGTATTGCTGCGAACAGAACGATCTACGGTGTGCCCCACGCCCTTTTCACATTCCTTCCGGTGCACGCCTGACCCGAATCCGACGCAAAGGCCACCTGTATCCCAAGTGTACCCACAGATAGGCAATGATCTGGCGATACATGGACAGATACGATATGCATCCCTGCAACCACCCGGCTCGCTCCACCTTCATCACGTGGGTCACTCCTGGCCAGGGCACGGTCGCCACCTTATGCCGGCCGGAAAACGCGTGGAGGCTCAAGGCAACCTCGGCCCCATACCGGGCCGCGGCCAGGTCCGGGGTAGATCGAAACAGGCTCCACCGCAGGCAGCGTTGGCCGGACAGGAAAGGAGTCACACGGTGAGACCAATCGGTCCAGACACGCCCTTCCTCGAAGAGGCCCACAGCCATACTGCACGCATCGGCACAGACCGGTTGGATCAGGGACAACACATGCTCCGGCCGGAGCCCTACCAGGTCCGCGTCCAGGAACACGATCACATCACAGCCGCTCGCGTCTGCTCCTGCAACCATCGCTCCGCCCTTGCCGCGGTTCCGCGACAGATGCAGTAGACGAACACGGGGATCGCACTCACCGTACGAGAGAACAACTGCGCCCGTGTTATCCCTGGACGCATCGTCCACGACGACGATCCTCTGGAGGCCTGGAACCCTACAGATGACACCGAGAACATCTGCAATGTGCGGTTCCTCGTTGTAGGCCGGTATGACACAGGCAACGGGTCCCGGAAATCCTATGCCGCATTCAGTGCCGTTCAAGTCCTTCCTCGAGCAGCGATCAGGTGGCATCGCTCAACCCCTCCCGGATCGCATACAGAGCAGCCTGCGTGCGGTTGGCCAGGTGCAGCTTGTTCAGGATGTTGCTCACGTGGGCGCGCACCGTCCGCTCGCTGACCACGATCCGGTCGGCGATCTCTTTGTTCGACAGCCCCTGCGCGACCAGCCGCAGCACCTGCACCTCTCGCTCCGAAAGGGGTTGTTCGGCAGGAGGCAGGTCGGGCGGCCGCTGCAGTTCGCGCATCAGCTTGCGGGCGATCGTCGGCGCCAGCGAAGGTTCCCCGGCATAGACGCTGCGGATCGCCTGCAGCAGCTCGTGCGGCTCTGAATCCTTGAGCAGGTATCCCAACGCGCCGGCCTTGATCGCCGGAAAGACCTTGTCGTCGTCGGTATAGCTGGTCAGGACGAGGATGCGCGCACCCGGGTCGGCGTCGCAGATCTCGGTGATCGCCTCGATGCCGTCCTTGCGCGGCATCACCAGGTCGAGCAGGATCACGTCCGGCGCCAGCGTGCCGGCCCTGTCGACGGCATCAATGCCGTCCGCGGCCTCACCCACCACCTCCATCCCCGGCTCACTGTCGAGCAAGGCGCACAGCCCCGCTCGGACCAGGGTGTGGTCGTCGGCGATCAGAATCCGGATATTGTCACTCATCTTTTTCTTCTCCCATCTGTGGTGTGACAGGCACGTTCCTGGGAATCGCAGCCCGCACACGTGTGCCCCGCCCTGGCGTTGAGACGATGCGCAGCGCTCCCCCCAGCTGGGCGGCCCGCTGCTGCATGTTCGCCAGCCCCATCCCGCCCATATCGCTGGTGGCGTGGTGGTCAAAACCGGCTCCGTCGTCGGCAATCTCCAGTTCGACTTCACTCCCCGCGTGCAGCCGCACGATAATGGCCGAGGCTCCGGCGTGTTTGAGGGCGTTGTTCAGTGCCTCCTGGGCGATGCGATATAGCCCTTCTTCGATTTCGGCTGGCAGATCGAGGTCGCCCTGGACCTCTAGCTGGACCTGGATGCCCGATCGCTTTTCCACCGCATCCAGGCGCTCTTGCAGCGCGCCGACCAACCCTTCGTCTTCCAGGGCCGGCGGGCGCAGCTCGTAGACCAGCAGGCGCATGTCGCGGACCGCCTGGCGCGTGCCCTCTTCAAGCCGCTCCAGGTACTCCTCCACGTGGGCCAGGTCGCCTGCCCGGGCCGAGCGCTGCCCGGCCTCGATCCACAGGGTCAAGCTGTACAGCGACTGGGTGACCGAGTCGTGCAGGTCGCGCGCCAGCCGCTCGCGTTCCTGGAGCAGCGCCACCTGCTCGGCCTCGGCGCGCAGGCGGACGTTTTCCACCGTCACGGCGATCTGATCGGTGACGGCGGCCAGCAGCGCGCGATCGTCGGCATCAAACTGTTGTCCGGCCACGCCGATGATGCTTAACACCCCCACCGCCCGCTCTGTCGTCCGCATGGGCGCACCTGCGTAAGTCTGGTCGCCTGTCGTAGAAAAGACGAGAAACGGATGCGGGCTGTCGGCTATGCGGAGCACGATCACCGGCTCCCCTTGCTCGAACACCCAGGCGATCAATCCCTGTTCCATCGGTGCTACCGCGGCCCGAGCCAATGCATCTGACGAAATGCCACGCCACGCCGCCAAACGCAGCGTCCCACTCTCTTCGTCGAGCAAATGGATCATCCCTATCTCGCAGTCCATCACCGCCAACACCTGATCCAGCGATCGGGCCAGGATCTCGTCCAGGTCGAGCGATGCACGGGCGACGGTGGCCACCTGGTACAGCGCCGACAGCTCCCGCGTGCGATCGGCCACGCGCTGCTCCAGGTTCGCATACAACTCACGCAGCCGGGCAGCCATCCAGTTGAACTGATCGGCCAGATCCTGCAGTTCATCTCCCGTCTCGGCGACGATCTTTTGATCAAAGTTGCCCTCGGCCACATCCTGTGCCGCGCCGGTCAGGTCGCGGATCGGCCGGGTGATCTGCCGCACGCCCAGCACCACCAGCAGCACGGGGGCCAGCAGCCCGATCAACAAAAAGACGGCCAACACCTGCCGGTAGCGTTGACTGGTCGCGGCCAACCCTTCCCAATCGTCTTCCGTCACCAGCCCCCAGGGCGTCTCCGCCACCGGCGCAAAGCCGATCACGATCTTGACTCCGGCCAGGTCGCGGGTGCGAAAGGCGCCGGTCTGCCCGGCCAGCAACTGACGCACGCCATCCTGGGCGGTCATCGCCTCATCGATACGCGCGGCATGCGTGTGGTAAATCGCCCGCCCCGCCCCGTCCACCAGGTAGAAATCGCCTCCGGCCCAGCCGCGCATCTCGCGCAAGAGGGCCATGTAGAATGGGGGCAAGCCATCTGCGGCGTCCGCGTCGATCTCGAACAGACCAACCAGGGTTCCCGCATGCCTTCCGTCGGGCATCCAGACCGGCACGGTCAGGGCCAGGGCCGCCGGGCCGCGCGGACCAGGTTCCTGGATGTTGGAAAACTGAAAGGCGCTTCCATCCCGAATATCTGCGCATGGCCGATCCGACCAGTTCTGCCCCACCACGGACTGGAGCGGCTCGTTCGCCGCGATCACATTCCCGTCCAGGTCGAGAAGGGCAACGCCGCCATCAAAGACGCGTAGGCCGGTTGACGACGATGCCAGGATAGCCTGCCGGGCAGACGCATCACCGGCATAGATCTCCGGCTGCGCGGCCAGGTCGACGAGCAGGTCGGCATAGTCGGTCAGGAGGGTGGAAAGCTGTTCGGCCAGCAGGCGCGTCAGCTCGCGGTTTCGTTCGACGACCAATTCTTCGGTGACTTTTTGGTAGGTGTAAAAGGTAAACCAGGTGATCAGGTTCAGCAGAATCGCCGTGGGCACAAACGCCCAGACGATGATCTTGGTGCGCAGACTGGCACGCCGGATGCCCGGTAATGCGGTCATACCTCCTCCTTCAAAACGCGCGGCCGTGGCCGGGGGGATATCCACCAGGCCGACACGATGCCGTAGACCCGGTTCTCGACCGGCTCGTCGATCAGGCCGCGCCAGAGTGTGGTTTTACGGGCATCCAACACGTGGAATCCGACCTTTTCATACAGATGGCAGGCCGCCTCGTTCAAGCTGGTCGTGTTCAGGTGTACGCCGGATACGCCCTCGGCCCAAAAGCGGGCCAGACAGGTCTGGATCAAGGCATATCCGATGCCCTGTCCGCGCCAGTGTCCGTCGACGTTGATGTGCAGGTGCGCCGGATAAGCGTCCAGATCGACGCGCGGCACTTCTCCGCGCAGTGCTGCTGCCAGACCACGCCAGCCATACCGCGTGGTGCGCCGTCCCAGCCGGTAGCCGCCGCACAGCGCGCGTTTCAAGACACGCGGCAGCATCTCACGCCGCCAACGCCGGTTTCGTCGCCGCATATCCACGCTGCCGACGACGAACCCGACCACTTGTGGCCCGGCCGCAGCCACCCAGGCATGCTCCGGTTCCAGGTCAGTGTAGTAGGCGTAAAACGCATCGCAAAAGAGCCGCCGGTCGTCGAGGAATGCCTCCACCGGCGCGCCGAAAAAGGCCGTGTCGGCAGCCAGCTGCCAGACCGCGGCGCGATCGCGCCGCTCATAAGGTCGGATGCGCCAAGGACACTCACTCCTGCCCATCTGCATCGGATTCCTCCCACGGCCATTCTGTCAAGCGGATCAGGTGCCAGGCCGTGTGGTCGAGCGTCACGCCCTGCCGCGTCTCGGCGGTGACGGCCAGCCAGTCCGGGTCACCCAGCGCCTCCCGATCGAGCTTGAACCACACCCGGTCCCCGCGCGCCCAGACGGTGTCGGTGTCGGCTCGCGCATAGTGCCCTTGCCAGGTGGCGGTGTTGTCTGTAGAGAACACGCGTACACGCAGGCGATAGCTGTATGCCCGGCTGACCGGAGCTTGCAGATCGAGCATCACCCACAGGCTGTCACCCCAGCGGAAGACGCGCAGCCCGGCTATGTCGGCGCCGCCGCGCGCGATGCGCACCACGCTGTCCTGCACCGGATCGTCGGCGCGCGGCACGCCGGTCTCTTCCGGCAGCGCCTGGGCACTCTGGACAGGTTCACCGGCTTCGGCATCGGGCAAGGTCTCGGCTTCGACGATGCCCAGCACCGTAGCCGCTTCCATTCGCATAAATGGCTCGTTGGGCTGCACAAAACGGCGCAGGAAAGCTCCTAACAGGCGCTGCTGGGAGCGGTAGGCGCTCACGGCACGCTGCTTGGCTGCGACATCACCCGATGAAAGCATCCATTGTGTCCAGTCGCCAACGATCTCCAACTGGCGCGGCGGGCGCAGGCCATCCAACGGCGACAGGCGGCGGTGCTGAGGGTACATCCCATAGTGAACCAGATAGCCCAACAACGCCGGATCATAAGCCGGATCATCCGCGTGCACCAACTCGACGGCCAGAGACACAAAAGCGCTCAATGCGCGGTGGTCGGGATGCTCGTCCAGGGGATGGGGCAGCACGACCAGATCGGGCTGAAACTCGGCCAGGACGCCGTGCAGGTCGCGGAGCAGCGACTCGCCGCTGTAGGGCGCGCCAGGCTGCCGGATGTGCGCGTAAGGGCTGTGATCGCGCTGCGAGTAGGGAGAACGAAAAGGCTGCGCGTCATCCCAGTGGCTCCACCACATCGACGCCAATCCCCGATCGGGATACCCCAGGAAGGTTGCCTCCTGAGGCGGCAACCCGAGGCTGGACAGCGCATCCAGCGATTCCTGGCGGCGGCGTTCGCCCATGCTGATAAAGTCCTGCGGACGCGGGAAAGCACGCTTGAACTCGTCCATCGTGGCAAAAAGATAGCCGTCGCCGTGGGTGGCGATCACAATACGCACCTCTATATCCTGTCGCAACGCGGCCTGGATCAATCCGGCTGCCCCCAACACCTCATCGTCGCAGTGTGGGGCAAAGACGATCAGCCGCTGATACTCGCCGAGCGAGAACGCCGGATAGTCCTCCAACGGGAGGTCAGAACCGGATAGATAGCGTTCGTAATCGACGACGCCCAAGATCATCACCAGAGCCAGGGCGACACCCGCGCTGCGCACGCGGTGCGAGTGCCACAGCCGGCACAAGAATCGGCCCAAAGCAAACGCCCAATTTCGAAACGCCAGAATGATGTTTGAGTCGTTTATGACGTCCATTCTACCCGTAATCCGTTCCGAGATCAACGCAGCCAGGGCGAGGCGAGCAGCACCAGGGTGACGCAGGCGATGGCCCCGGTCAGCGCCCAGGCCATCACGTTCTGCCACCCTTTGTTCACCCAGTTGCCCATCACCCGCTGGCTGTTAGCCAGGCGCAGCACCAGCACCAGCAGCACCGGCAGCAGGATCGCGTTGAACGACTGCGACAGCACCATCAGCCCAAAGAGCGGGATGCCGGGGATGAGCACCACCACCACGCCAATGGCGATCATCGTTACGTACAGCGCATAAAAGATCGGCGCCTCCTTTCCCGAATGGTCCAGTCCACGTTCCCAGCCAAAGGCTTCGCAGATCGCATAGGTGGTCGACAGTGGCAGCACCGACGCGGCCAGGATCGACGCGCCCAGCAGGCCCACCGAGAACAGGTAGCGCGCGCCCGCTCCAGCAAGTGGCGCCAGGGCCAGCGCAGCTTGCTCGGCCGTCTCGACGGGGGTGTTGGACACAAACAGCGTCGCCGCCGTGCAGATGACGATGAAGGCCGAGACCACATTGCCCCACGCCGCGCCGCTGATCACGTCCAAACGGGTATAGCGGTATTCGTCCAGCGTCACCCCCTTATCGGCCACCGAAGCCTGGATGTAGACGATCCCCCAGGGAGTAATCGTGGTGCCGACCGTGGCCAGCACGGCCAGGACATAGTCGGTACCGCCCTGGAAGGAGGGCGTGACCGCCTGGCGGGCGATCTCAGCCCACGGTGGGCGCAGCAAAAAGGCGGTCACCACGTAGCTCAACGCCGACAGGCAGAGCACCAGCAGCACCTTTTCCACGTAGCGGTAAGAGCCACGCAGGACGATAAACCCCACAAACAGCGCCAGCAGCGGCACGGCGATGTAGCGGCTCACGCCCAGCAGCTCGCTGGCGGCGGCGATGCCGGCGAACTGGGCGATGGTGGTGCCCAGGTTGGCCAGCAGCAGGCAGAGCATGGCAAAGGCCGTCACCCGCACGCCAAAGCGCTCGCGGATCAGGTCGGCGGCGCCCTTGCCGGTCACGGCGCCCATGCGTGCCGCCATCTCTTGCACCACCACTTCGCCCACCGTCACGAGCAGGATCAACCACAGAAACCGGTAGCCGTAGGTCGAGCCGGCCATCGAATAGGTGGCGATGCCCGGCGCATCGTTGTCGGCGCTGGCGGTGATCAAGCCGGGTCCAAAGAGGGCCAGGTAGAACCACAGCCGATGAAACAGGCGTCCAAATTGATGTCGTAGTTTTTTCATCGTGTCCTCCCCGGTCAGAAGAAGCGCGGGATGCGCTTTTTCCATGCTGCGGGCAGCACGGTGTCGATCGCATCGTCGACGGTGACGATGCCCAGCAGCGTGCCGGCCTTGTCCACCACCGGCACGGCCAGCAGGTCATACTTGGCCACCAGGTAAGCCACTTCCTGCTGCGGTATGTGTGCTTCCACGGCGATGGGGTCGCGCTCGATCCAGTCGTCCAGAGCAGCGTCGGGCGGCGCCATCACCAGGTCGCGCAAGGTAATGACGCCGTGCAGGTGCCCTTGCTCATCCACCGTGTAAACATAGTACATCGCTTCATCCTCGCGCGCCTGCTCCGAGGTGCGCAGATAATCGAGCACTTGGTCGGCGCGCATCCCGACCGGCACGGCGGCAAACTCGGTGTTCATGATCCCACCTGCCGAATCCTCTGGATAGGTCAGCAGGACGCGGACGTCGCGCGCGTCTTCCTCTTCCATCAGGTCCAGCAGCTGATCGCTGGCCGGCGAGGGCAGGTCGGCCAGCAGGTCGGCGGCCTCGTCCGGGGGCATCTCTTCCAGGATGTCGGCCGCGCGTTCCGGCTCCAGGTGGGCCAGCATGGCGACCTGGAGCTCGGGCGGCACCTCCTCTAGTGCATCGGCCAGCGTTTGGTCGTCCAACGAGGCGATCAGCGCCTGGCTGGTCTGCCGATCCAGGTCGTTGAAAATGGCCGCGATGTCCGCCGGGGGAAGCTGGCTGATCCGGTCACGCGACACCCGCAGCCGCAGCGGGTCTTCGCGTTGCAACGGGGTCACGTCTTCCCAGGGAATGACGCCTTCCGGCAGCGGGCGTTTGAAGAGATGCAAGAGCGCCTCGGCCAGTCGTTCCACGCCCAGGCGACGCAGCAGGCCCAAGCCGCCTACATCCACCCCGGTCAGGCAAAAATGATCGCGCACGCGGGCGATCTGTAGATCGTTGACGCGCACCACGCGCCGCCCCTCGGTATCCACGATCTGGCGGTCGAGCACGCGGTCGATCAGCCACAGCTCGTCGCCGTGTGGCGTGTATGGCTCGATCCTATCACGGGGCACGGTCAGGATGATGCTGGGATACAGCGCGCTGACCTGTCCGGCGGCGACGAAGCGTACATCCGTGTCACGCAAGGCCAGTGCGCAGAGTGGTGGAAAGGCGTGCTCTGGATGTCCGACCAGCACGTCAGTGCAGTGCCCCACCGGCGCGCCCCAGGCATCCCAGACCTGTTTTCCTTTCAACTGGCTGACGTACAACATGATACCCTCCTTGTTTCGCGTTACGCCCTTCTATGGGCGAATCAAAAGGGCCGCAGAACGACCTGCGGCCCTTTGACAAACAAGGAAGGCCTTTCAGTTCATTCTGCGTATGTCCTGACGATATGAGGCAGTGTCAAACGTGACCGCCTGCCGGCGGTGTGCTTGGGCATGTGCGCGTCTATTTGACGACCAAAATCGAAACGGCTCTGGCCGGATAAATGACTGTCGCTACTTGGACCTTCGTCCGCGTCCACGTTTGTTTTCCTTTCTACGCCGGTGAGCTGCACCGGAGACTTGTTCCGATCGCGTCAACCTGGCGCTCCGCACAGCTCGATCGGCTCGGGTTGGTCTCTCGGCCCGGGTCGGCCGGACTGACCTGGCCAATGTTTGTCTGCAACGCATCGTGCACATCCTTTCCACTGCATCGCCGGCGAACTGTACCGCATGCCTGCACGCCAGTCTCGCGCACGGGCATCACCCTTCAGGGGGCTCCGACGGACGCGCCGAAGGCATGCTGCTCAGCGCCGACAGTGCGGCCAATCTGACATCAGGCTCCGGATCTCCGAGGGCCGCGATCAGGGGCCGGACGGCGCGCTGGTCGTCGATCCTGCCCAACGCCTTTGCGGCGGCGGCGCGCACCTGCCAGGCAGCATCCCCCAGTGCGGCGATCAGCAGCTCTGCCACGCAGGAACCACCAATCTGTCCTAACTCCGCTGCCGCCGCTTGACGGGCCGTCACGTCTTTGTGGCACGACAATGTGTTCACCAGTTCCCCAATCTCACTCGTCTGCGGGCATTGTTCACCACCCGATAGGTCTGGTAACTCTTCTCGCGCCCCGGTTCGTCTCTCGTCCATCGTCACACCGGTCTCCGGGATTCGCTTTCCCTGCGAGCCAAATAGCCTCCAATTCATGCGGCCTGCCGTCCTCTCTCACGTCTGTTCCCACCCTGCACAGCAGGCCCTCGAAACGGCAGCGGAAAGGTGCGAACGATCCTATGGAGGGCAGGAGTGGCTAGGCGAAAAAAGAACCGCTCCGAGCACCTCGGGGCCCAGGCGTATTTTCTCTCGGAAAACGCCGGTTTGGGTTCTCTTGGCTGCCGGATCGGCGTTGCACGCCGCACTCCCTTCCGCAGAGAAGCCAAACCAATCAGGACGACCGGCCGTCCCATCGCCAGATCGGTAAAGAAAACGTCGCGCCCGGCATGATCCACGACGCGCCCCTCGACAAACCATCCCAGGTGTAGGCCCGAAAACGCATACACGGCATCCCGGTAGATGTAGGCCACCGGCTCGCCGTTGTACAGATAGATCGTTCCCCAGTCCTCGCTGTAGGCGACAGGCCGACCGTTCTTGTTGTAGAAAACGATCTCCATCTTGTCCTCCTCCAGCCGCTCCTTCATCCCATCCGAGGAGTAGCCACCCAATCAGCACCTGCCCATCCTATCTATTTTACCACACCATGGAGGAAGGCACATCGGCTGGAAGCCCTGTCTTACCCCTGATCAAAAGGCCACTTGCTAGGTCTCTGGGATGGATCAAAAAGCCAGCATACGCCCGGCAGCAAGACGCGCGCGTTTCCCATCCCGTGCTCAGGCAGGCCAGGACAACAGATCGAGGATCGCCTGGCGGATATCGTCTGGATGAGGGAGAAGCACCCACGTACCTTCGGGCGTCGTCCACTGCTCGACCGCAGCGTTGAGGTTTCCGCTGCGTACGTTCTGTACGTCCAGGCCCGCAACAGCCTGTGCCAGTTGAATGCCCTCGCCCACACCAAGATCGGTAGCAAAGCTTTCATTGAACGCAGCCCACAATTCAGGCAACTGATCCAGCACCTCCACGGTGAACGCCTGCTGCCACAGGGCGAGAAGCACCTGCCGCTGCCGTCGCGAGCGGTCAAAGTCACTGGTTGTCATACGCGAGCGACAATATGCCAGCGCAGTCTGCCCATCAAAATGGTGGTATCCTTCATCCAATGCGATCTCGAACCAGCCGGTTGGGGAGAGTGGGTCGGGGATCCTGTCCGCGAGTGCCTGCTCCACGTTTACCGCAATTCCGCCCACGGCGTCGACGATGCGCACGAACCCGTGGAAATTCACGCGCACATAGTGATGCACCGGCACACCCAGGTTGTAGCGAAAGGTCTGATCCAGCAAAGCCAGTCCGCCCATCATATCGACGGTGTTGATGCGCCCGTAGCCGTGATCGGGGATGTATACCCACAGGTCGCGGGGAACGGACAGGAGACTCACCCGCCCGGCGTCTGGCTCGACGAAAGCCAGGACGATGGCATCGGTCCGCCACGAGCCGGGCACCTGCTCCTCGTCCGTCCCCAGCAAAGCAAAGACCAGCGTGTCCTCGCCGATGGGGAGCAAAGGGACGCTGGTCGGCACCACGGTAGGCGATGGCGCGACCGTGGGCGCTTGTCCTGGTATGCCTGTGCCGCTGTCCGCTGGCTGCACCACAGGCAAGAGGGTCAGCACAGGGGTCGCCGACGGGGAATCGGTTGCCATAGGCAAAAGAGTCGGCGTAGGCGTCATCGGCGGAGGATACATGACGGTAGACGTAACCGGCAGCGGCAATCCGGCGTACGTCGTCGAGCGTCGAGTGGTACGAACAAGGTAAAGGCTACCCAACACGCCCCAGAACATGATCTGGACGCCGATCAGAAGCAGCAAGATGATTCTGACTTTGGGATTCATATGCAGGCCGGTCTGTTCATTCTCCAATCGTGTACTCCCGATTCGGTCACTCGCACGCATCCAGCCCTTGCCTGGTCAGCATCTCAAGGTCGGATGCATGTTGTGGTGATTGATCGAGGATATCCCGAGCAGCGCGAAAGTGCAGTAGCGCGTGGGCGCACGGATCCTGTATGGTCTTGTCATTGTGATCCACGACATAGTAGCTCCACCCGAGCAAGTTGTGCGCCCAGACCTTATCTGACCAAGATAGCTCGGCCAATTCGATGGCGTGTTCAAGGCCCAGAATCGCCTCTTCCCAATCCTGCAGATCGTAATAAACCTGTCCGAGATGATAATAGGCCAATGTATACCCGGGATTCTGGTCGATCGCCTGCTCAAGATAGTCCACACCGCGCAGCTTCAGCGCGCGATCGTCCCCCATGTGCCGCCCATACGTCCACCCGATCTCGTCGTAAGGCCTGGGATCCGCCGGGTCCAACGCGATAGCCTCTTCAAAGGAAGCGATCGCACGCTCGAAATAGGCGCGGGACGCGTCCCATTCACCTGCCAAACTCAACTGCATCCCAATTGCTCGATAGGCCTCACCTAAAGAAAGGTGCAGAGAACTCAATCGAGGATGTGCCTCAACCGCTGCCTCGTATGCCGGTATTGCCATCTCGTATTGTCCCTGCGTTTCATAGACGTACGCCAAGGCACGCTGCGCGTCCGGCAGGTCGGGATTCAACTCTACCGCGGTCTGGGCAGCCACCTTGGCTGCCTCAAATCGCTGCTGGTCCGCGAGCGCTTCGGCCAGGAACGCATGCGCTTCCGGCAGATCGGGGTCGAGTCGCAGTGCCTGCTCGCAAGCCTTTTGTGCAGCACTCAGCAATTGCCGGGCCACTTTCTCCTGGTCGTATACCCAGTCCTCCGTCTGTACATCCTCATCCTTCAGAATGCCCAACTCGATATACACCGGCACAAGGTCCTCGCTGTTAGACCGGGCATGCCGGTCCAGCGCCATGCCCAGCACGGCCAGTGTACGCGCATCTCTCAATGCCTCGTCCTGTAGCCGCGGCCCATACTGCTCCAGAACCTCTCCCATTCGCCGGTCGATGACCATCAGCCGGGCGAGACGGAACAGAGCGGCGTTGTCCTGCGGGTCTACCTTGAAGGCATTCCGGTAAGCGACGATCGCCTCGGCGATCAGCCCTTCATCGTACAACGTCTCCCCATCGTCGAAATGCGACTCTGCAGTGCGGGTAGGCGTTGGCCTGGGATCGAAGGATATTATCCAACGTGTTCTGCTTAACTGAACGTGAACGACCCGCAACCCAAAGATCGCCACTGCGACCAGCACCAGCACACGCCAGGGCGAGTCTCTCCGTTTTGGTTTCCTGGAATCAAGATACACGCCATCGCTTCCTGTTGAACGGATAAGATGTTGTTCACATAACTGGCCTACTCATGATACTATGCTTTCGAAAGACATGCATCGGATGGAAAACCAGTTCCGGTCTTGATCAAAAGGCCATTTCTGGCTTGCACCTGACTAGGTCAAAAGGCCAATACCGATTGGCTTTTTGATCTAGTGTCCGGCAGATTTGAGCTGGGGCGGCCTGCACAAGAGAGGCATATCAAAGAGAGCAAGATCATCGCACGGATCGTGTTCATCCACTACCACGGGCAACATCTTGACTCAGGTCATCTTTTGCCTGGTGGTTCATGTCTCCAGGTTGCGTAGACAAAGACACCAGGATGTACTGTATCTACATCATCGTCATTGCACTCCCTAGTCCGCATCAGCCTCCTCTATGCCGCAACGGCAAAACCGCATTCCCCCCTGGCAAAAGGGCCTGCCGCGCCGGTACCCCATCCCGTGGTATCCTGTGAAGGATCGTTCGCACACATCATTCGCAGGAGGATCGATTTGAAGAAAGCAAGATCATCTCTCGTCGCCATCGGCGCGCTGGCCTTGATCACCTTTGTCTTGGTGGCCGGCGTCCTCGCCGCCGCGCAGAAAAAAGCCCCTGTCGTTGTCGCTGCCCGCGCCCTCGAAGCCGGCACCAGGCTCTCCCTGGCTGATGTCGAAGTCGTCCAAGTCCACGCCGGGGCCGTCCTCGAAGGCGCATTCGAAACCATCGAAGACGTCATCGGCCTGGTGATCACCGTCCAGCGTCTGCCCGGCGACCAGGTGACCGCCGATATGGTCGGCGACGCAGCGCAGAACGCGCTGGCCCAGGCACTCGACCCCGACCACCGCGCCGTCGCCATTCACGTCGACCAGGCTTCCGGCCTGGCTGGGCTGCTCCGCCCCGGCGACACGGTCTCGGTGGTCGGCATTGTTGACCCGTCCACGCTGGGTGGGATGGGCATCCAGCGCGCCACCGGCGCGGGAGCCAAGGTGCTGCTCACCAACCTCAAGGTGCTCTTTGTGCCCTACGAGTTCCGCTACCGCGAACTGAACACGGATGACTCGGGCAGCGCAATGTCGCCGGTGATGTCCTCGTCCAGCGATCGCGAAAAGGGCGTCATTGTCCTCAGCGTGCCCGTGCAGCCGATCACCGTCACCTGGCAGATATCGACGGTCGTCCCTGTCGTCCCTGATGTCAGACCGTCCGGCACGACGAGCACAACCGTTGATGCCTCCGGTACGACGACCGAAACGGTGCTCGTCGGCGCGCCAACAACGACGGCATCTGAAGCCGTGCTCGACGCCAACCCAACGCTCCGCGTCTCGCCGGTGGAACTGCTGACCTTGCTCGATTCGCAGGCCGCGATCTACCTGGCCATGGAACCGGCCAACAAAGGTGACGACGTGCAAACTCCCGGCGTCTACCTGACCGACCTGCTACCTGACGTGGCTGCTTCCGAAATAGACGAACCCGAAACCACGTTCGTCGGAGGCGAGTGATGAGCGAAGCAGTGAACTCTACTGCCCAGGTCTCCGTCATCCTGGCTGCGCCGGTGCTGGACACCATCCTGCAGAAGATGTACCCCATCTTTAGCGCCGACAGCGGCCGCTTCCGCGTGGCATCCATCGCCGCCAACTGGCCTGACCTGCTACGCAACACGCAGACGATGAAGGCGGACGTGGTGCTCCTGGAAGCCGATGTGGCCTCTACACCGCAAGAACTGGCCCAATTTCTGGCGACGATTTCCGGCGTGGCCGTCGTCGTCCTGCCGCCCGGCTGGGCGCAGGCGGAAGGCACCCTTCGCGCTGTGAACAAGGTGCGCGAGGTGTTCATCGGCCCGCACGTCAACTATGCCGAGATCGCCCACAAGGTCTACTCGGCCGCCGTCACCGAGCGCGCACTGCACCAGTCCGCCGCACCGATGCAGTACGGCGCAGGCAGCATCTCGGCTACCCACGTCGTCGGGCTCAAAGTCTTTGCCTTCTATTCCAGCAAGGGCGGCACGGGCAAGACGACGCTGGCCGCCAACTTTGCCTACGAACTCAACCGGCAGGGCGTGCGCACACTGCTGATGGGCTTTGACACGCCCGACGACGTCGGCGTGCAGCTCAAGCTCAAGCGCGCACCCAACTCGATGAACTATTACCGGCGGCCCGGCCCGGAGGGCTTTCAGGCCAGCGTCCAGCGCAAGGACGACCTGGAGGTGATCCTCTCGCCCAACGATT
>CAYRXM010000038.1:0-36323 GCA_964428175.1 uncultured Anaerolineae bacterium | reverse complement strand
AAGGCGCCGGCGCGTTTGTGTGCGGCGAAGAGACCGCCCTGTTGAATTCCATCGAAGGCCGGCGCGGCGAGCCGCGTCCTCGCCCGCCCTTCCCGGCCGTCAAGGGCCTGTGGGCCAGCCCGACCAACCTCAACAATGTCAAGTCCTATGCCAACACCCCGCAGATCGTCCTGCGCGGCGCCGACTGGTTCACCGGTATCGGCACGCCCAAAAGCCCCGGCACGGCGATATTTGCCCTCACCGGCAACGTCAACAACACCGGCCTGGTTGAAGTGCCCATGGGCATCACCGTCGGCGAGATCGTCTATGACATTGGCGGCGGCATCCCCAACGGCAAGACCTTCAAGGCGGTGCAGACCGGCGGCCCGCTGGGCGGCTGCATCCCCATCGAGCATCTCAACGTCAAGGTCGATTTTGACTCACTCAAGGATATTGGGGCCGTGATGGGCTCCGGCGGTATGATCGTCGTTGACGAAGACACCTGCATGGTCGAATTTTCCACGTTCTTCCTTACCTTTGCCCAGGCTGAAAGCTGCGGCAAGTGCGTGCCCTGCCGCGTCGGCGGCAAGCGCATGCTGGAAATCCTCACCCGCATCACCAACGGGCTGGGCACGATGAAAGACATTGAAACCATCCAAGAGATCGCTGCCGGGATGGAAACCGGCTCGCTGTGCGCGCTCGGCCAGCTCACACCCGGCCCGATCAAGTCGGCGCTGCGCTTTTTCCGCGAGGAATTCGAAGCCCACGTGCTCGACAAGCGCTGCCCGGCCAGCGTCTGCCAGCCGCTAGTGGTGGCGCGCTGCATCAATGCCTGCCCGGCCGAGATCGACATTCCCAGCTGGATCGCGCTTGTCGCCCAGGGCAAGACCGCCGAGGGCATCGAGATTCATCGCCGCAAGAACCCCTTTGTACTCGCCTGCGGGCGCGTTTGCCCGGCCTTCTGCGAGACGCGCTGCCGTCGCGGTGACATCGACGAGCCGATTGCTATCCGCCAGATCAAGCGCTACATGGCCGACCAGGAAATGGCCCACCCGTGGAAGCCCACCGTCGCTCCGTCCACCGGCAAAAAGGTCGCCGTGGTCGGTTCCGGTCCGGCCGGCCTGACCGCCGCGCTACGCCTGGCCCAGATGGGCCACAAGGTCAAGGTCTTTGAGAAACTGCCCATCCTCGGCGGTATGATGGCCGTGGGCATCCCCGATTACCGCCTGCCGCGCCAGATACTCGATTTCGAGATCGAGGGCATCCTGCGCGCCGGCATCGAGGTGCAGACCAACGTCACCGTCGGTGTGGACATTTTGTTTGAGGATTTGGCCAAAGAATATCACGCGATTATCCTGGCCATCGGCGCGCATCACTGCCGCGGCCTGGGCGTGGAGGGCGAAAAGCTCGCCGGCGTCTATCCCGGCGTCGATTTCTTGCGCGACGTAGCCCTAAACAACAATGTGCCCGACCTGACCGGCAAGCGCGTCGGCGTGGTCGGCGGCGGCGACGTGGCCATCGACGCGGTGCGCACCGCCTGGCGCCTGGGTGCGAGCCAGGTACACCTGATCTACCGCCGCGACCGCGCGCAAATGCCCGCTCACGCCGCCGAGATCGCGGCGGCCGAAGAGGAAGGCGCTATTTTCCACTTTTTGACCAACCCGACCAGGATTCTTGGCAACGGCAAGGGGGTTGAGGGGGTTGAATGCCTGCGCTACGTCCTGGGTGATTTTGACCGCAGCGGCCGCCGCCGCCCGGTCGAGGTCAAAGACTCCGAGTTTGTCCTGCCGCTGGACGTGCTCATCCCGGCCATCGGCCAGGAGCCGGATTTGCAATGCTTTGATCCCGATTCGGACTCGTGCGAAGCCTGCGGGATGGGCTTTAACCGCAACTCGACCTTTATGGTCGACCGTGCCTTGCAGACCACTCGCACCGGCATCTTTGCCGCCGGCGACGTGGTGCTCGGCCCGGCGACGGTGATCCAGGCGGTGGCCCAGGGCAACCAGGTGGCCAGCTCGATCGATGTTTACTTGCGCACCGGCAAGGCAGCCAAAGAGATCATCCTGCCCGGCTATCAGGCGGTCGAGCAGCAGTTCAACCTCGACGATTACGCCGACGCCGTGCGCCCGCACGTGAAAGAACTGCCCGTCGTCAGGCGCAAGGGCAACTTTGACGAGGTCGAGCCGTGTATGCCCGGCGAGGCCGTCCGTGAAGAGTGCAAGCGCTGCCTGCGCTGCGACCTGGAGTGGCTGCAAACCTTTGGCTTGCCCCAAGAAGCCAAACCGGATCGCCCGGCGACCGCAGACGAGCTCGCACTACTCAAGCGCGACTAGTATCATTCAGAGGTTCTGTTTTGCGGCCTGTCGCAGATAGAGCCGTTCGATTCATCATCTCAATGACTGAAAGGAGAACTCGCGATGGCATTGGTCAACGTCACCATTGATGGTCAACAGCTCGCTGTCGAGTCTGGGCAGACGATCTATGAAGCAGCCAAAGCGGCCAGGATCGACATTCCTACCTTGTGTCATCACCCGGCGCTCGATCCCATCGGCGCATGCCGTATATGCCTGGTCGAGGTCGAAAAGCAGCGCACGTTGCAGCCGGCGTGCACGTTCCAGGTCTCCGAAGGGATGGTCGTACACACCGAATCCGCAAAAGTCGTTGAGAACCGCAAGTTTTTGCTCGAACTGCTCTTTTCCGAGCGTAACCACTATTGTATGTACTGCCAGATGAGTGGCGACTGCGAACTGCAAGCGCTGGCTTATCGATATGGGTTGGATAGCTGGATGTACGAGCGCCCATACCCATCCCTGCCCGTCGACGCGACGCGCAAGTTCTTTGTGATGGATCACAACCGCTGCATTCTCTGCCGCCGCTGCATCCGTATGTGTGGCGATCAAGTCGGCAACCACACTCTGGGATTGGGCGCGCGCGGCGCCAATACGATGATCGTTGCCGATATGGACGTGCCTTTTGGTCAATCTTCCTGCATTTCATGCGGCAACTGCCTTCAGGTTTGCCCGACTGGGGCGTTGATGGACCGCAAGAGTGCGTATCGTGGTCTGGAAAAAGACCTGGATTCGACCCTGAGCACGTGCGCGGCGTGCAGCGTGGGCTGCGGGGTCAACCTGCTCAGCCGTGACAATGCGCTGGTGCGCATCGAAGGCGATTGGGACGCCGCCGAAAGCAAGGGGCTGCTTTGCCAGGCCGGGCGTTTTGACCCGCTCAACGAGACTCGCCGCCGCACGTGGACGCCGATGATCAAGCGCGACGGCCGCATGTGGCCGTCGACGCCCGAAGAGGCTGTCACCGCTGCCGCGGCCAAGATCAAGCAGGGTGCTGTTGCCGCCGTGGTGTCGCCGCGCGTGACCAACGAAGCGCTCAAGCTCTTTGCCGGCCTCTTTGAAAATGGCGCGTGCCTGAAACCGGTGCCCGATTTTATGGCCCAGGCCGAAGGCTCGATCTCTAGTCTTGACGACTCTGACTTGTTCGTCGTCGTCGGCGTTGACCTCGATGCCGATTTCCAGGTCGCCGGGTTTGCCGTCCGCCGTGGGGTGACCAATCGCGGCGCGCGCATGATCATCGTCGATGACAACCCGAACGGGATGAAGCCGCTGGCCTTCAAGCAGTTCAAGACCGCCGAGGTGGACAAGGCGAGCGATCTGGCCCGGCGCGCCGAACTGCCCACCGTGATTTACGGCGCCGGCGCCGGCGACGTGCTGCCCGCCTTGCGCGCGGCATTGAGCGACAAGGCCCAGTTCTTTGGCCTGCTGCCCGGCAGCAATGGTCGCGGCGTGATCGACGCGGGCGTCAACGGTGCGTTCAAGCTCGATGGGGCCAAGACGGTCTTTGTCGTCGCCGCCGATGATGAGGTCGATGCGATGTGGGTTGACAGCCTGGACAAAGACGTGTTTGTCATCGCCCAGACCACCTACGAAGGGCCGCTTACCGATCGTGCCGATGTGATCCTGCCCAGCGGCGCGTGGGCCGAAAAATCCGGCTCATTCACCGCCACCGACGGGCGCAACGTGACCCTGGCGGCGGCGATCAAAGCGCCGGCCGGCATCCAGAGCGATGAAGAAATCTTGCAGGCATTGGCGGCCAAATTGGCCCAAGCGGCATCGCGATCAAGGGCCGAGATGCGACTAGAGTCGTAGACAGGGTGGCGTTTCTTGGGTATACTAGAGCGCGTATCACCTTGCACCAGCCTGATTCCCTCACCCTTTGATCGCGACATATTCTACAGACTTTTCCGGTTTATCCGGATCGGGAGGAAATAAATGGCTAAAGTGACACTGTCCAGCAATTGGCTGGATGTCTGCTCCGGCTGCCATATGTCCCTGCTCGATATTGATGAGCACATCGTCGAATTGATTAAGCATGTCGACATTTTAGCTACGCCGATCACCGACCTGAAACACCCGCCCGAAGAAGGCGTCGATATCGGCATTCTCACTGGCTCGGTCAGCAACTCGCACCAGATACATGATGCCGAGTTGATGCGTGAGCGCTGCAAAATCTTGATCGCGCTGGGCGATTGCGCCGTCTTTGGCGGCATTTGCACTATGCGCAACTTTTTCGACAAGGAAGAAGTTTTAAAGTACGCCTATGTCGACTCGGCCAGCACCGATGAAGGTGGTGCAGTGCCCCGCTCGGTCGAGTTGGGTAAGCTCACCGACCGTGTGATGGCCGTCAACGAGGTGGTCAAGGTCGACCTGCACGTCCCCGGCTGCCCGCCCCCCGCCGACGCAATCTGGTATGTAATCACCGAACTGCTGGCAGGCCGTATGCCGGTGCTCAAAGACGAAAACCTGACTTACGAATAATACCGGGTGTGCTGTCAAGCGCCGTGTATTTGAATGCAATTGAGTAACTTTTCAATACGGCACTCGAGTCAGAAAACGGTATTCAGGTTGAAGGAGAAAAACGATGGGTCAAAAAATTACCATTGAACCCGTAACCCGCATCGAAGGGCACGCTCGCGTAACCATTCACCTGGATGATTCGGGCAAGGTCGAGCATGCCTATATGCACGTCGATCAGTTTCGCGGCTTTGAAAAGTTTAGCCAGGGGCGCATGTTTTTTGAAATGCCGTCCATCACTCCGCGCATCTGCGGCATCTGCCCGGTCAGCCACCATCTGGTCTCGGCCAAAGCCTGCGATCAGATCATTGGCGTCGATCCGCCGCGCCCGGCCAAGCTGCTGCGCGAACTGATGCACATGGGCCAGATGATCCAGTCGCACTGCATGCACTTTTTCCATCTCGCCAGCCCGGATTTGCTGCTCGGTTTTGACGCCGACCCGGCGATCCGCAACGTGGTCGGCATCATCCAGGCCGACGCCGAGCTGGCGCTCAAGGCGGTCGAACTGCGCAAGTACGGCCAGGAGATCATCAGCACGCTCTCCGGCGGGCGGCGCATTCATCCCAAGTTCGCCATTCCCGGCGGCGTCAACAAGGCGCTGACTGTCAAGGAGCGCGACAGCATCCTCGCCCCGCTGGACGAGATGATCGGCTACATCCAGACCGGCATCGTCATCGCCGCGCAGTGGCTGGAAGAAAACCAGGACGTGGTGCAGCGCTTTGCCAATTTCCGCACCGGCTATATGGGAATGGTCAACGGTGAAACCGGCGCGCTCGAACTGTATGACGGCCCGGTGCGATTGCTCGATCACGACGGCAAGCGGCTGGAGCAGTACGACGGGCGCAAGTACCTCGACTATATCTCAGAACACGTTGAAGATTGGACGTATCTGAAATTCCCGTACTATAAAAAGATGGGCTGGCCAGATGGCGTCTACCGCGTTGCGCCGTTGGGCCGCCTGAATGTCGCCGACTGCATCAGTACGCCGTTGGCAAACGAGGAATTCAAGGTCTTCAAGGCATTGGCCAAGGGGCCGGTCGAGCCGACGTTGTATATGCACTATGCCCGCATGATCGAAGCCTTGTACGCCGCCGAGCGCGTCCGCGAAATCTGTGCGGACCCGGATGCCCTCTCGACGCACATCCTTGAAGACTCGATCGATATCACCGGCGAGGGCGTGGGCGTCATCGAAGCGCCGCGCGGCACGCTGTGGCATCACTACTGGACCGATGAGAACGGCAAGTTGACCGCCGTCAACCTGATCGTCGCCACGGGCAACAACAACTGGGCTATGTGCGAGGCCGTCGATTCGGTGGCCAAAGAATTCGTCGATGGCAACAACCTCGCCGAGGGCATGCTCAACCGCGTTGAGGCGGCCATTCGTGCTTACGATCCCTGTTTGTCCTGCTCGACGCACGCCGTCGGCCAGATGCCGATCGTGCTCGATGTGATCGACGCACAGGGCAACGTGATCAAGACCTTGCAGCGAGACTAGACCGTTAGCGGAATGGTTGGAAAACAAGGAGACAATGAGGTGGTATCTTTGTCTCCTTGTTCCGTGTCTATCGATTGCTGATGATGGTGTCGTGAGAGGGAAGAATATTTTTGTCAAAAATCCTGGTGATCGGGTTTGGAAATATCTATCGCCGCGACGATGGGGTGGGTTTTGCCGTGATCAATGCCCTGCGGGAGCGGCTCAAGATGCCGCCGCTGGGCATTCAGGATGACGGGTTTAACGATCTAGGACATGATGTGGACACTGTGGTCGTACACCAGTTGGTGCCCGAACTGGCCGAAGTGGTTGCCCGCTATGACCGGATCGTGTTTGTAGATGCGCATATCAGCTCTATTCCAGATTCGATCAAGATAGAAGAGGTGGCGATTTGCTATAAAACAACCTCCGTCTTGCATCAATTGCACCCTTGCGCTTTGTTGGCCCTGACATACGAGTTGTATAACTGCGCTCCGCATGGTATACTGGTCTCGGTGCGCGGTGGTGATTTTGATTTTGGCGAGGGGCTGTCGGAGCAAACGGCGGCATTGGTCCCAAAAGTAGTGAAATCCATCTTGACACTGCAGAAAAAAGTAACCAGATCCTTCAAGTTGAACGAAAAATAACGTAAAACACAGCGTTTTAGCTAATGAAAGGAGGCCATACGTTGGCAACCGTGAACGTGACCATAGACGGCAAACAACTTGCCGTCCAGTCCGGGCAGACGATTCTAGAGGCCGCCGCAAGCGCGGGCATCAAAATACCATCGCTCTGCCACCACCCGGCGCTTGAACCGATCGGCGCGTGCCGGGTGTGCCTGGTTGAGGTGGAAAAACAACGCACGCTCCAGCCGGCCTGCACCTTCCAGGTGTCCGAAGGTATGGTCGTGCATACCCGCTCGCCCAAATCCGAAGAATCGCGCCGTTTCGTGCTGGAGCTGCTGCTGTCGGATCATCCCTTTGATTGCATGACCTGCGAACGGGCCGGCAACTGCGAGCTGCAAGACCTGGCCTACGAGTACGGCATCAAGGAATCGCGCTATCCGGGTATGCGGCACGAGTATACCGACACCGATCCCAACCCGTTCTACACCCGCGACTATACCAAGTGCATCCTCTGCCGGCGCTGCATCCGCGCCTGCGACGAACTCAACGGTGTGGAAGCGATCGGCCTGATCGAGCGCGGTTTTGACAGCAAGGTGGGCACCGCTTTTGACGGGAACATGGAAGACAGCCCGTGCGAGTTCTGCGGCATGTGCGTGGCCGTCTGCCCGGTGGGCGCGCTGGTGCCCAAGCAGCGCGTGGGCCAGGGACGCGAGTGGGAGTTCACCAAGGTCACCACCACCTGCTCTTACTGCGGCGTGGGCTGCCAGTTTGACCTCAACGTCAAGGACGGCAAGATCGTCCAGGTCACTTCCAAGTGGGATGCCCCGGCCAACCACGGTATGATGTGCGTCAAGGGCCGTTTTGGCTGGGATTACGTCCACCATCCCGACCGGCTGACCCAACCGCTGGTCCGTCGCGTCAAGGGCGGCCCATTGGAACCAGCCACCTGGGACGAGGCTCTGGATTTGGTCGCCAACAAGTTCAAGGAGATAAAGGCACAGCATGGCGCCAACGCTTTTGCTGCCCTCAGTTCTGCCAAGTGCACCAATGAAGACAACTATGTGCTTCAAAAGTTCACCCGGGCAGTGATGGGCACCAACAACGTTGACCACTGTGCCCGGCTTTGACACAGCGCCACGGTGACCGGTCTGGGCACCTCATTTGGTTCTGGCGCAATGACCAACTCGTTCGACGACATTGCCGACGATTCACAGTGTTACTTTATCATCGGTTCCAACACCACCGAGCAGCACCCCGTGCTCGGTATGCGCATCCGCCAGGCGATCAAGCGGCGCGAGGCCAAACTGATCGTCTGCGACCCACGGCGCATCCCCATCACCGACTATGCCACACTGCACATCCGCCAAAAGCCGGGCACCGACATTGCCCTGCTCAACGGCATCATGCACGTGCTGATTTCCGAAGACCTGTACGACAAGACCTTTGTGGCCGAGCGCACCGAGAATTTCGAGGCGCTCAAGGCCAAAGTGATGGAATACCCGCCCGAACGCGCCGCTGAAATCTGCGGCATCACCGCTCAAGAGATCGTCGAGGCGGCGCACATTCTGGCCGCCAACCGGCCCGGCGCGCTGCTCTACGCGATGGGCATCACCCAGCACACCACCGGCCACCAGAATGTGCTGTCCTGTGCCAACCTGCAAATGCTGCTCGGCAACATGGGCGTGCGCGGCGGCGGCGTCAACCCCTTGCGCGGCCAGAGCAACGTGCAGGGCGCGTGCGATATGGGCGCGCTGCCCAACGTCTACACCGGCTACCAGGTGGTCACGCTGGAAGCGGTGCAGAAAAAGTTCCAAGAGGCCTGGGGCGTGCCGCTGGATAACCAGGTCGGCCTTACTGTCGTGTATATGCTCAACGGGGCCGAAGCGGGCAATGTCAAGGCCATGTACGTCATGGGCGAAAACCCCATGCTCTCCGATCCCGACCTGAACCACGCCGAGCACTGCCTCAAGAGCCTGGATTTCCTGGTGGTGCAAGACATTTTCCTCACCGAGACGGCGCAGTTGGCCGACGTGGTGCTGCCAGCGGCCAGTTGGGCGGAAAAGCTGGGCACGTTCAGCAACTCGGAGCGGCGCGTGCAGATGGTGCGCCCGGCTATCCCGGTGCTGGGCGAGTGCAAGCAAGACTGGTGGATTGTCGGCGAGATCGCCCGGCGCATGGGCTATGCCGGCCTGACCTACAGCGGGCCGGAGGCGATCATGCGCGAGATCAACAGCCTGACCCCCAGCTATACCGGCATCACCTACGAGCGCATCGGCGATCAGGGGCTGTGTTGGCCTTGTCCGGCCATCGATCACCCCGGCACGCCGATCTTGCACGTGGGCAAGTTCAGCCGGGGCGTGGGCCTGTTCAGCGCAGTCGACTGGCAGCCGCCCGCCGAAGAGCCGGACGAGGAATATCCATTCATCTTTACCACTGGACGCATTCTTTATCACTATCACACCGGCACGCAGACGCGCCGCTCGGCGCCGCTGGACGCGCACGTGCCGGAGGGCGTGGTGGAGATCAATGCCCGCGATGCCAAAAGACTCGACATCGTGGATGGGCAGTCGGTGCGCCTGGCCTCGCGGCGCGGTGAGATCGTGGTCAAGGCCCAGGTTAGCAATATGACCGAGTCGGGCGTGGTCTTTATGGCCTTCCACTGGGCCGAAGCCGCGGCCAACCGGCTGACCAACGCGGCGCTCGACCCGACGGCCAAGATACCGGAATACAAGGTTTGCGCGGTCAGGGTCGAAGCGGCATAATATCGCAAGGGCGTGCGCCGACTGAACCGGCCGGCGCACGCCGCTACCGGAACAATATGGGAGGTAAAGCGATGGACGTTCGCAGAATTTTCGAGTACGCGTTGGAGCGCGAAAGAGAAGGGTTCAAGTTTTTCAGCGAAAACGCCAAACGGTTCAGCCATGCCGCCGCATCGGGCGTGTTCGAACAACTGGCCGGCGAAGAGGCAAAGCACATCGAGTTCGTGCAGAGCCTGCTTGACTCGCTGGAGCAACCCGGCGGCAGTCGCATCTCGGGAGAAGCGCTGGAAAAAGCGGGCTTTTTCTCGCAGCGCGCCAGCAGCGAAATGCTCGATCAGACCGTGATCGAGGCTATGGTGCCCGACCTGCCCGTGCTGCGCATGGCCTATCTGATCGAGCGCGACCTGGCCGAGTTCTACGAAATGGCGGCCAACCAGGTGCAAGACAAAGAGGCCCACAAATCGCTGTTGATGCTGGCTAAATGGGAACGCGGCCACGAAAAACTGTTCAAAAGCATGCACGACAAGGCGTTTCAGGAATATGCCGGCATGCCCTGGGGCGGCTGACATTGCCGTAAAACACCCAAGGTTTCGAAACCTTTGCGGTCTGTGGGTTGTTTTATTGGTCAATATGGGACAGCGGGTCCCTGAAAAAATCAATCAAATAGAAGGAGAGAAAACAATGACGGTCGGTCTCAAAAGTCCAGGGGAAATCGTTGACAGCGCCTGCACCATCGGCAAGGCCAAGTCTGAAAACGACTGGCTCAAGCTGCTGCTGCTGGCCTTTCTGGCCGGGGCGTACATTGCCTTTGGAGGCACGGTCGCCATTGCCACCGGCCGCGGCATCACCGCCGAAGGGTTTGGCGGGCTGGCCAAGCTGGTCTTTGCCGGCACCTTCCCGGTCGGCCTCATGCTCGTCGTGATCGCCGGCGCCGAATTGTTCACCGGCAACGTCGGCGTGATCACCCCAAGCTGCCTGTCTGGCCGGGCCAAGTGGGGCGGGCTGCTGCGCAACTGGGGCATCGTCTATGTGGGCAATTTCATCGGCTCGCTGTTCCTGGCCTTCCTGGTCAGCAATTATGGCGGCGCGCTGTTCAAGGCAGACCCTTACCTGGCCGGCACCAAAGCCATCGCGGAGGGCAAGGTTGCGCTGTCGTTTATGGAAGTATTCTGGCGCGGCGTGGGCTGCAACTGGCTGGTCTGCCTGGCGGTGTGGCTGGCCGTCTCGGCCAATGATGTGGCGGGCAAAGTGTGGGGCATCTGGTTCCCGATCATGGCTTTTGTGGCCATCGGTTTCGAGCACAGTGTGGCCAACATGTTCTTTATCCCGCTGGGCATGTTCAATGGCGCTGACGTGACCTGGGGCCAGTTTCTGATCAACAACCTGCTGCCCTCGACGTTGGGTAACATTGTCGGCGGTGGGTTGTTTGTCGGCGCGATCTATTGGTGGGTGTACGGGCGGAAATAAGCCGGCCAGCCAAAAGCAGTGCAAGTCGAACCCGTGCACAGGTTTCTTTGCACGGGTTTATTATTCATTGCGGGGGTTGGACGGGGGACACGGCGCGCCGTTCGCAGCGCGCCGTTCGCGAGCGATCTCGTGCATACGTGCCAGGTCGTCCGGTGCATTGAGGTTGAAAAACGACAGGCGCTGCGGATCGATGCGCGCGATTTCATCCGGATCGATATAGCGCACGTCCATCTGCGACGCAAACCCAAGCAGGCGTCGCTGCCCGGATTCGATGCTGCGCTCGATGGCCGGCAGGCAGCGCCGGGCATAGATGGCGTGCAGGGGTTCGTAATAGTCGCCGATACGGGGTATCACGATGTCGTGACCGGCTTTGTGCAAGAGCATATATTCGAGCAGAGCGGCATTGAGAAAGGGCATGTCGCAGCCCACCACCAGCCCGTATTCGCTTTGGATTGCGCTCAACCCGGCGTGCAGCCCGCCCAGCGCGCCAGTTCCGGCATACAGGTCGGCGACCATACGCAGGCCCAGGAAGGTGAAACATTCCGGTGTGTTGGTCGCCAGCACAATTTCATCGACCAGCGGGTGCAGCACATTCACCACCCGCTGGATGATCGGCTCGCCTTCGAATTCAATGAGCGCCTTGTTTTGACCCAGCCGGGAGCTTTTTCCTCCCGCCAGGATGATGCCGCTGACATTTTTCATTTTCTGGCTTTGCTGAAAAAAGGTCAATGATGCGCTGAATCGCTTGTTTGGGTCTTGTTTTCGTGCCTAGTAAGCACAAAGAGCAAAACCCCAAGATAATTGACGTTCTGATCATTTTGGCTTGTTCATCGTACTCGATCTTTTTTCAGGAGAATCATTTTATGCTTTCAAATCAAGATCGGTGGCAAACTACCGCCGCACCGATTATAACCAGATTTCCCATAAAGGCAAAGATATGAGCCAGAAAGAAGGGGGATCGTCCTCGCTTCCCAACCTTTTGTGGCCGATCCAACGCATCCGGCAAGAGACGTGCGAATCGATGGATGATCCCGTGATCGTGGAAGAGCCGCTCGAGATCGTCATCAACGGGCAGCGCGTCGCCGTGTTGATGCGCCTGCCCGGACAGGAAAAAGAGCTGGCCGCCGGGTTCTGCGTCAGTGAGGGCTATGTGCGCCGCGCCGACGACCTCTTGCTCATCCACCACTGCGGGCTGGGCCATCCGTCGCCGGGGATGGCGGACGGCGACGGTGAGGCGGCGTCCCGAAACCGCGTCGAGGTGCGGGCAGCGGCGGAGGGATTTTCACCGCCCGGCCACCCCGATGTGACGAGGCTGATCCGCGCCGGCTGCGGCGCGGCCGAGATGACGGCGCTGAGCGAGGCGCTGCCCTTTCTCGCGCAGGATGTCGCCATCGACGCCGGCGTGCTGCTCGGCCTGGATCGGACTATGCGCGACCGGCAAGCCGTCCACCACCAGGTTGGTGGGACGCACGCCGCGGCGCTCTTTGACCCGCATGGAAACCTGGTGGTGCTGGCCGAAGACATTGGCCGCCACAACGCGGTGGACAAGGTGCTGGGGCACTGCCTGCTGCAGCGCATCTCGCTGGAAGACAAGGTACTGCTTACCTCCGGGCGGGCCAGCTACGAAATGGCAGTCAAGGCGATCCGCACCGGCCTGCCCATCGTGGCCACGGTCTCTGCGCCGACCTCGCTGGCCGTGCAACTGGCCCAGGATCGCGGGCTGACCCTGATCGGCTATTTGCGCGGCGGGCGCATGAACGTGTATACTCATCACCGGCGGGTGCGCAGAGTGCGCGCCGGCCTGCCCTAAAGCGGGATGCTTTTGAAAGAGGGTCGGACTTGCACGAGATGTCGATCACCCAGGAAATTTTGCGCATCGCCGTCGAGCACGCCGGGCAGGCCGGAGCGAAGCGCATCACCGATATTCACCTCGTTATCGGCGCGCTGAGCAGCGTGGTCGACGACTCGGTGCAGTTCTATTTCGACTTTCTCAGCCCGGACACGCTCGCCGAAGGGGCGCAGTTGCACTTTGAACGGATCGAGGCCCGACTGCGCTGCCGGGCGTGCGGTCGAGAATTCGCGCCGCAGGGAATGAATTGGAACTGTCCCCAGTGCGACGCCGTCGGCGGCGAGGTGGTGGCGGGAAGAGAATTTTATTTGGACAGCATCGAGGTGGACTGATCCGCCTCGACTGCTGACGAGTGGCTGCAGACTGCCGAGTCCGTTTTTCCGCCGTCTGCGGTTAGCAGTCCGAGCAAGCTGCTCGCTGCAAGTTTCAGGAGGAACGATATGCCCCAGGTCAAAGTTGTCGAAAATATTCTCAAGGTGAACGATCAAATTGCCTTTCAAAACCGGCTGCGGCTCGATACGCACAAGACGGTCGCCGTCAATCTGATGGCCTCGCCGGGCGCGGGCAAGACCAGCCTGTTAATGCGCACGGTTGAGATGTTGGGCGAGCGGCTGCGCATCGGCGCTGTTGAAGGCGACACGGCTTCCCAGGTCGATGCCGACCGTGTGGCGACCACCGGCGTCCCGGTGGTGCAGATCAACACCGGCGGCGGCTGCCGGCTCGACGCCAACATGGTGCAGTCGGCGCTGGCCCAACTGCCGCTCGACGCGATCGACCTGCTGCTGATCGAGAACGTGGGCAACCTGGTCTGCCCGGCCGGGCTGGCCCTGGGCGAGCATGCCAGCGTCGTCATCGCCAGCATCCCCGAAGGCGACGATAAACCATACAAATATCCGAACATCTTTATCAAGGTAGATGCAGTTGTGATCAACAAGATCGACCTGCTGCCCTACCTCGATTTCGACCTGGACGGGTTCAAGGCGCTGGTCAAGGGGCTGAACCCCGACGTGCGCATTTTCGAGGTTTCGTGCAAGACCGGCGTGGGCCTTGACGCCTGGATCGAGTGGCTGGCGGGGTTGGGCTGAATGTTGGTCCAGGTGGCATTCGACGACATCATCGACGTTTTGCGCGAGGTGGACCAGACGGGCGCGTTTGTACATAGCCGCGACGAACCCGACTTTTCGGTGGTCGAGTTCTTGCGCTCATTTGAGGGTTCGCCCGGCTTTGCCCTGTTTGCCTGGCAGGCGCAAGGCCGGGTAGCAGGTTTCGTCTCGCTGCTGCCCGACGAGGACGCCGACACCTTGAGCGTCGGGCCGATGTATGTCCGCCCGGCGTTTCAGGGGCAGGGCATTGGCGGCGCGCAATTCGCAGCAGTGGTGGCCTGGGCGCAGGAGCGGGGCGCGCGGCGCTTGTGGGTGCGCACCTGGGGTGGAAACGTGCGCGCGCGCCGCGTTTTCGAGCGGGCCGGGTTCAATCTGGATCACGAAATCCCTGACCATCGCGTCAACGGCGACAGCACGGTGTATTACTTGATGGATATCGACTGTGAAAACTCGGTTTGAGCAGATAACCCGCTCGCTTCGACCGGCCCACCTGGTCGGCGGACTGATCGCCCTCGCCTACCTGGGCCTGCGGCTGTGGCATTTCAGCACTGTCGAGCAGGTGGCCGAATTTTACGACACGCTCGACTATGCGCGGATCGCCTTTTTCCCGCTGGCCGACGGGCGGTTCTGGAACGGCATCAAGCCGCCAGTGATCCCGCTTTTGCTCAAGCTGGCCTCGTGCAACCTGGGCGTGGTTGCTTTCTGGCAGTTGATCCTGTCCGCTGGTACGTGGCTGGCGCTGGCGGTGACCGGATCGCGGATCATCAAGACCGGCTGGGTGCGCTGGGCCGCGTTCGTCGCCATCCTGGCTTTCAGCCTGAACACCGACATTGTGGCCTGGGACACGGTGATTTTGAGCGAGTCGCTGGCTTTGTCGCTGACCGCTTTGCTGATCGCCGGCTGGCTCTGGCTCGCCAAGCGCTGGACGTGGCCACGAGCCGCGCTGCTGTGCGTGATTGCCGTCTTGTGGGCGTTTACCCGCGACGTACACGCCTGGCTGCTGCTGCCGCTGGCCGCGCTGTCGGCGCTGGTGGGCCTGCTCGGTGGCGTGTCGAACGCGGGGCATTCGAAGAACGCGGGGCATTCGAAGAACGCGAGGCGTTCGACGTGGCACTATTTGATCATTTCGACGATTCTGCTCGTCGCGTTTGGGGCCAGTTTTCTCTCGGCCGGCGGCGGGCAGGGCATGGATCAGCGCTGGGTGCTGCCGCTGGTCAACGTGATCACCCGCCGCGTGCTGACCAACCCCGAGCAACTGGCCTGGTTCCAGGCGCAGGACATGCCGGTCACGCCCGAGCTGATGCGGCTCGGCGGCAATCTGGGCTGGGAAAACAACTGGGCGCCCTTTGACGACTATGCGCTCCAACCCTTTCGCGACTGGCTGGTCGCTGGCGGCAAATCGGCTTACATGCGCTACCTGATCGCGCACCCCGGCGAGCTGTTGTTCGAGCCACTGGGCCACCTGCCGGACATCTTGGTGATGCGCGATCTGTACCTGTACGCCAGCGAAACGTTCAGGCCGCTCCTGCCCGTCTGGCTGAACGGGATCGTTTCGCTAGGCCAAAACGCGGCGGTTTTGGGCTGGACAGCGCTGGCGGCGCTTGTCGCCGGCGGGGTGATGGTCGTGCGCAGCCGCTTCCAGCCGCGCTGGCTGATCCCCTGGATCGTGCTGGCGCTGGCCTACCCGCACGCCGCCGTCGTCTGGCACGGCGACGCCGCCGAAGTGGGCCGTCACAGCATCACGGTCAGCATGCAGCTCCGCCTGGGCCTGTGGATGATGATCACGCTGGGCGTGGACGAAATGTGGGCCTACTTGCGGCGGTCCAAGCCGCACATCGCACCCACACAGGAGCCGGATCGCCGGTCCGGGCTGCTGGCCTGGGGCGCGGTGGGGCTGGCCCTGTTCGCACTGCTGCTGGCCGGCTGGGCCGCCGTCGAGTGGTCGGCACGGCGGCAGGCCAACATCGAGATGGAAGTGCTTTACCGCTATGTAGGCCAGCAGCCGGCGGGAGAGAGCGTCTACATTCCACGACCCACGCCATTGCCCGGCAGCCTGCTGTTCGGGCTGGGCAATATGCCCGCCGGCTGGGTCAAGAGTTTTTGCAGCACCACCGGTGTCGTCCCGGCCGGGCTGGATGGGCGCGGCGCAAGCTATATCATCCACCCGGATGACGCGGGGGCGCTGGCGGCGGTGCAGCGATTGGTGCCCGCCGGCCTTGTCGAGCAGATTGGCGCCGGCCTGACGGTGTATCGCGCCGCGAACGCAGCCCTATCGCCCCAGGTCTCGCTGGCGGCCAACTGGGCCGATCGCGTCGCACTGCTGGGCTACGACCTCCCGGTACAGGCGTTTGCGCCCGGAGAGACGATCCCGCTGACGGTATACTGGCAGGCGCTGGAACGGACTGACCGCCAGTACACGTTTTTCGTCCATCTGGTGGGCGAGCAAACCAACCCGGCGGCCGGCGGGCCGCTGTGGGGCCAGCACGACGCGCAGCCGGGCCAGGCCACCTACCCGACCACCTTTTGGACGCCGGGCGAGATCGTCCTTGGCGAGTACCGCGTGCCCATCGCCGCCGACGCGCCGCCCGGCACGTATCGACTGCTGGCCGGATTCTACTTTTTGCCCACCCTGGAGCGGCTGCCGGTGCTCGACCCATCCGGCCAGCCGGCCGCCGATCACATTGTGCTGGGAACGATTGAACTTGAATGACAGTTCGGGCGTCGCAACAGGCAGACGGATCGCCGTGCGCGGCGTGGTGCAGGGGGTAGGATTTCGACCCTTTGTCTTTAACCTGGCCGAGCGGCTGGGGCTGACCGGCTGGGTGCGCAACCACTCCGGCGGCGTCGATATCGAGGTTGAAGGCGACGCGAATGCCATTCGCCAGTTTGAAGCTGATTTGCACGCGCAAGCGCCGCCGCCGGCGCGGATCGAGTCGATTGAGGTGTGCGAGTCGCCGCCGGCGGGCTATACGCGCTTTGAAATTCGCCCTTCGGAGGCACAAGCCGATCGCTACCAGCTCGTCTCGCCCGACATTGCCACCTGTCCCGACTGTCTGCGCGAGATTTTCGACTCCCAAAATCGTCGTTATCGTTACCCATTCACCAACTGCACCCACTGCGGGCCGCGTTTCACTCTCATCGCCGACCTGCCCTACGATCGTCCCAACACGAGCATGCGCGTTTTCCCAATGTGCGCGGACTGCCAGCGCGAATACGACGACCCGCGCGACCGCCGCTTTCACGCTCAGCCGAATGCCTGTCCGACCTGTGGGCCGAGATTGCGCATCGAAAATAGCAAATGGCAAATAGCAAACAGTGGATCGCAACACGGAATACGGAATACGCAATATGCGTCTGATGTGATCGAGCAGGCCGTAAACTTGCTGCGGCAAGGCTTGATTTTAGCCATCAAGGGGCTGGGTGGATTTCAACTGGCCTGCGATGCGTGCAATGTCGAGGCGGTGCAACGGCTGCGCCGGCGCAAGCATCGCCCGCACAAGCCGTTTGCCGTGATGATGGCGACATTGGACGAAGTGCGGCGGCACTGTCGGGTTTCGACCGAGGCGGAAACGCTGCTCTGCTCACCACAAGCGCCGATCGTGCTGCTGCCCTGGCGCGATGATACCCCTATCGCGCGCGATGATTCGCCGGTCGCCCGTGAGGTGGCCCCCAACGGGCACACGCTGGGGGTGATGCTGCCCTACACGCCGTTACACCACCTGCTGCTGCACGATTTCGATGGCCCGCTGGTGATGACCAGCGGCAATCTGAGCGAGGAACCGATCGCCGCCGGAAACGGCGAGGCGCTGCGTCGCCTGGGCGCGCTGGCCGACGCTTTTTTGCTGCACGACCGCGATATTCTGGCCCGCTACGACGACTCGGTGTGGTTCGTACCCGAGTCTGGCCCGCAGCCGGTGCGCCGCGCGCGCGGCTATGCGCCCCTGCCGGTTACACTGCCCTGGGCGGGAGAGCAGGTTTTGGCCGCTGGGGCCGAGATCAAGAACACGTTTTGCTTAACCCGTGACCAGTATGCTTTTGTCTCGCCGCACATCGGCAATATGGAAAACCTGGAGACGCTAGAGCATTTCGAGCGCAGCGTGGAACTTTACCAACATCTCTTTCGCATCGAACCGCAGGTCGTTGCTTGCGACTTGCATCCTGATTACTTGTCTGCTCGTTATGCAAAAGCGCAAAGCGCAAATCGCAGCTTGCCACTTGTTTCCGTCCAGCATCATCACGCGCACCTGGCCGCCTGCCTGGCCGACAACGGCTGGATGCCCGATCAAGGGCCGGTCATCAGCGCGATCATGGACGGCACCGGTTACGGCACGGACGGGCACATTTGGGGCGGCGAGTGGCTGGTTGGCGATTACCGCGGCTGCCGGCGGGCGGCGCACCTGGAGTACCTGCCTCTGCCCGGCGGTGACGCGGCGACGCGTCAGCCGTGGCGCATCGCTGTGAGTTATATATATACGTTGCTGGGCGACATCTCCGCCTGGGCTGTGCCGGAGGGCGCGTCGCTCGAATTGCTGCACCAACAGATCGAACGGCGGCTCAACTGCCCGCTGACCTCGTCGATGGGCCGTTTGTTCGACGCCGTGTCGGCGCTGCTGGGGGTGTGCGTAGAGACGAGCTATGAGGCCCAGGCGGCGATTGAGCTGGAACAAGTCGCCGACCGCCGGCCACTGACCGCTGACTGCGTGGCCTACCCGTTCAGAGTAGACAATCGGGATGATATCTGGCAAGTTCGACTCAAAGAATTGTTTGCCGCGTTGGTGCGAGACGGTCAAGTCGGTGTGCCCGTGCAAGAGATTGCCTGGCGATTTCATTACACCATCGCGCAAATGATTGTCCAGGTGTGTGAGCAAATCTCCAGCGAAACAATGTTGTACACCGTCGCCTTGAGCGGCGGCTGTTTTCAAAACCGCCTGCTGCTGAACCTGACCGTGCCCGCGCTGCGCGAGGCCGGGTTCAAGGTGCTGCTGCACCGCCAGGTACCTTGCAACGACGGCGGGTTGAGCCTGGGCCAGGCGGCGGTGGTGCTCAGACATAAGACATGAAACGGAATACGCAGTATGCATTCTATATTCCATAATCGGCAAAGGAGATAATTTTCATGTGCCTGGCAATTCCTACGCTCATTAAATCCATCGACGGGCAAAATGCGCAGGTTGAGATTGGCGGGGTGGAACGGCGGATCAGCCTGGCGCTGACGCCCGAGGCCCGGGTCGGCGACTATGTCATCGTCCACGCCGGGTTTGCCATCGGCGTGCTCGACGAGCAGGAGGCGCAAGAGACGCTGCGCATTTTCGCCGAGATGGGCGCGCTGGTCGGGGACGCATGAAGTACGTTGACGAGTTCCGCGATCCGGCGCTGGCCCGGCGCGTGCTGGACGAAATTGCCGCCAAGAGCACCCGCCCGGTGCAGTTGATGGAGTTTTGCGGCGGGCACACCCACGCCATTTTTCGCTACGGGTTGCGCCAGCTCTTGCCCGGCACGGTGCGGCTGCGCTCCGGCCCCGGCTGCCCGGTCTGTGTGACCTCGGCGGCGGACATCGGGCGGGCGATCGCCCTGGCGCGGGTGCCAGGCCTTATTCTGACCACCTTTGGCGATATGATCCGCGTGCCGGGCGCGGGCGGATCGCTGCAAGAGGCCAAAGCGCAGGGCGCTGACGTGCGCGTGGTCTATTCGCCGCTCGACGCGCTGCAAATTGCCCGAGCCAACCCGGCGCGGCCGGTCGTGTTTCTCGGCGTCGGCTTTGAGACCACCGCGCCGGCGGTCGCCGCTACCCTGCTCCAGGCCGAAGCGCAGGGCGTGCCCAATTTTTATCTGCTCTCGCTGCACAAGCTGACCCCGCCGGCCATGCGCGCTCTCCTCGACGCGGGCCAGGTGCGGCTGGACGGGGTAATCGGCCCCGGTCACGTGACGACGGTCACCGGCAGCGAAGCGTGGCGTTTCTTGCCGCAGCAATACGGCATTCCCTGTGCCGTCGCCGGGTTCGAGCCGCTCGATATGTTGCGCGCCGTCGCCGCGCTGGTCGATATGTGCGAGTCGGGCCGGCCCGACGTGGTCAATGCCTACGGGCGCGGCGTGCAGGCAGGAGGCAACACGACGGCGCAGCAGGCAATGGCCCGGGTGTTCGAGCCGGTCGACGCCGAATGGCGCGGCCTGGGTGTCATCCCCGCCAGCGGGCTGGCTCTGCGCGCTGAATATGGCCACCGCGACGCGGCCCGAGTTTTCGAGAGAACCCTGGTTTTTCTCAAAAACCAGGGTTCTGACTATGAGCCGAAGGGCTGCCGCTGCGGCGACGTGCTGCGCGCCCTGATCGAGCCGGACGAATGCCCGTTGTTTCGCCGCATCTGCTCGCCGCGCAGCCCGATTGGACCGTGCATGGTCAGCAGCGAGGGGGCGTGCGCAGCCTATTATCGCTACGGGGAGGATGCGCAATGAATCAAAAACCTGTTTTGCGAATGTCAGGGATCATGGGCGTGCTGATCGCTGCCAGTGTGCTGGCTTGGGCGTGTCGCCGCGCCCCGCGCGCTGCACAGGCGACGGCCACTCCCGCGCCAACGGCAACACCTGCACTGGCCCTGTCGGCGACGCTCACTCCTTCGTTGACCCCATCACCTGCACCAACGTCCATGCCAACCGGCGCCCCGGCGGTGGCGCTGGACGCCGACACCTTTTTCGTTGCCCTGGATGGCGACGACGCCAACCCCGGCTCCTACGATCGCCCCTGGGCCACGCTCAACCACGCCGCCGAAACGCTGCGCGCCGGGCAGACGGTCTATGTGCGCGGCGGTGTCTATGCGCTGGAGCGGCAGGTGCGTTTCAAGAATGCCGGCGCCCAAGGGGCGTGGATCACCTATGCCGCCTATCCCGGCGAAACGCCGCTGTTCGACGCCGGCGCGGTGCAGATCGGCCCACCGCAAAACTATCCGCACGACAAGGGCACGCTGAACATCGAGGGGGTGGGCTACATTCGCGTGATCGGCTTGGGCGTGCGCCGCTCATACCAGATGGGCATCACGGTGCGCGACAGCCAGCACATCGAGATCGTCAACAACCGCACCGACACGACTTTCGGCCCCGGCATCGGCGTGTGGGACTCGAACGCCGACGGCAAGGGCACCGAATACATCAAGGTGCTCGGCAACACCGTCACCCGCGCCAACACCTGGGAGATGCTGCCAGAGGGGTACAAGCGCGAGGGCGAACCGCCGCACGAGGCGATCAGCATCGCCGGGGCGCAGCATTTCGAGGTGGCCTACAATTACGTCTATGACACCGACAAGGAAGGCATCGACATCAAAGAGGTCAGCAAGCACGGCACGGTGCATCACAATTACGTGCGCGGCGCCGACCGGCAAGGGCTGTACATCGACGCCTGGTTTGGGGCGATTGAGGACATTGAGGTGTATGAGAATGTGGTGCATCGCTGCCGCATGTCGGGGATGATCCTCTCGGTGGAAAACGGCAAATCGGTCTCTAACGTGCGCATCCATCACAATCTGTTTTTCGAGAACCTGGGCACGGGCTTTTTCTTCTCGCGCTGGGGCGACGGCCCGCGCACGGACATTCAAATCTACAACAATACGATCTATTGCAACGGCATCGGCGCGCCAGGGGCAGGGGCCAGGTATTACTGGATGACCGGCGGGCTGTATCTGTTTTCGAACAACCTGGCAGGGATCGACATCCGCCACAACATCATTGCCGAAAACGCCGCCTTTCAAATCGGCTACAGCGATCACTGGCTGGAAATCGATCCCGACATCGAGCGGGCGTTTGCCCAAAAGCGGATCACGGTCGACCACAACCTGATCTACCAGAGCCAAGAGGTCGAGTACCCGCTCTATCTGGGCTGGGGGCCAGATATGTATGCCAATGTGTGGAGTTATACGGGCACAAACGCGCTGGAAGCCGATCCATTGTTCGTCGATCCACGCAATGGGGATTTTCGCCCGCGCCCGGATTCACCGGCGGTTGGCGCAGTGACACCGGGCGCGCTCCCCACCGATGCAGCGCCCGATTTCTGGTGGCTGAACGACTTTCCGCCGGTCCTTTCGACCGTCGGCGACTGACCGCCGACCGCCAACAAGCTGAGGGCGGTCGGCCGTCTTGGATCAACGGAACAAAATGATGCCTGATACAAACGAGTTATCTCCAACCATCACCCTGGCCCACGGCAGCGGCGGGCAGTTGAGTCACGAGCTGGTCGAGGGCGTGTTCGTCCGGCATTTTGCCAACGATGTGCTGTCTGAACTGAACGACGCGGCCACACTGCGCCTGCCGGGCGACCAGATCGCCCTGACCACCGACAGTTACGTCATTTCGCCGCTTTTTTTCCCCGGCGGCGACATCGGCAAATTGGCCGTGTGTGGCACGGTCAACGACTTGGCCGTGTCCGGCGCACAGCCCAAATACCTCAGCGCGGGGTTTATCATCGAGGAGGGGCTGCCGCTGGAAACGCTGGAGCGGGTCGTCAGGTCGATGGCTGAGACGGCGCGCGCGGCGGGGGTGCAGATCGTCGCCGGCGATACCAAGGTGGTCAATCGCGGCGCGGCAGACGGGCTGTTCATCAACACGGCAGGGGTGGGCATCCATCCACTGGGGTTGAAACCGGCCAATCTGCGCCCCGGCGACGCGATTCTGGTCAACGGGACGTTGGGCGACCATGGTATGGCAGTCATGATCGGGCGCGAGGGGCTGGCTTTCGACTCGACGCTGGAAAGCGACTGTGCGCCGCTCAACGGCCTGATCGCCGATCTGCTGTCTGCCTGTCCGGGACAGGTGCGGGCGATGCGCGATCCCACGCGCGGCGGCCTGGCTTCGACGTTGAACGAGTGGGCGATGGCGGCGGGGCTGGGCATCGAGGTGCAAGAGGCGGCCATCCCGCTCAAAGAGTCGGTGCGCGGCGCATGTGAATTTTTGGGGCTGGACCCGCTGTACGTGGCAAACGAAGGCAAGGTGGTCGTCGGCGCAGCGCCAGAGGCAGCGGCGCGGGCGCTTGAGGTGCTAAAAGGCCATCCGTTGGGGCGAGATGCGGCGATCATTGGCCGGGTGACCGGGGCGCACGCCGGGCGGGTGGTACTCCAGACGCCGCTGGGCGCGCACCGCTTGCTCGATATGTTGAGCGGGGATCAACTGCCGCGGATTTGCTGACAAGTCGGCATGCACCAGGCGGGGCATCGGCCCGCCGCGCATCACCAGGTAGAAAATGGCCTCGTAGGGGCCACTTACCGGAAACGATTTTTCGTCGGGATTAATTTTCAGATTAGGGGCAGTCTAAAGGTGAACGTGGTGCCGACACCGGCCTCTGATTCCAGCCCGACCTCGCCGCCATAAATCTCGACGATGCGCTTGACGATGGACAGGCCCAGGCCGGTGCCCTGCCGTTCCATCGTTTTGGCCTCGTCGGTGCGGAAAAAATCCTCAAAAATCCGCGCCTGATCCTGCGGGTCGATGCCGATGCCCGTGTCTTGCACCGCCCCGACGATCCAATCCCCTTCCCGTCGCACCGAGGCCGTCACCTGGCCGCCGGGGCGGGTGTACTTGATCCCATTGCTGACCAGATTCATCCACAGCTGCTTGATGTGGTTGGGCGCGGCGGTCACCGGCGGCAGGTCCGGCTCGATCTCGGTGTTGAGCGCGATCTGGCGTTCGTCGGCCCACGAGCTGACCGTCTCGCATACCGTTTCGAGCATCTCTTGCACCAGCACCGGCTTGCTTTGGCCCATCCGGGCGCGCTGCTGGATTTTGCCCAGTTCGAGCAGGTCGGCGATCAGGTCGAGCTGCTCGCGTGCGCGCTGCTCGGAACGCTCCAGAATTTCGCGCTGGCGTTCTTCGGGCACATATCCGTCGAGGATCAGCTTGATGTAGCTGTGAATGGCCGCCACCGGGGCGCGCAGTTCGTGCGTGACCAGCAAGGTAAATTGCATGCGCGCGTCGTCGAGTTCCTTGAGTCTTTTGTTCATCTCGGCCAACTGTTCGTTGGCTGCAGCCAGTTCGCCGGCGCGCAGTTCGCAGGAGAGGTTGGCCTCAGCCAACTGTTCATTGAGCCGGGCCAGTTCGCCGGCGCGCAGTTCGCAGGCCGCGTTGGACTCGGCCAACTGTTCGTTGGCCGTGGCGAGCTGTTCGTTGAGCCGGGTCAGTTCGCCGGCGCGGGTTTCGCACGACAGGTTGGACTCCCATAGTTCCTGGGTGTGCTGGCGCAGCCGGCCGACGATGGACGAGCTAAAATAGGAGACAAAGAACACGAGCGATGAGAGGGCCAGGCCGACGCTGATCACTTGCAGCGGTTCCTGGTAGCGGGTGGGCGCGCGATAGCCGTGCAGATTGTAATGGGGAATGGCGCCGCTTGCTTCCAGTAAGAGCAATCCCCAGATGAACAGGACGGTCAGGGTCGCATACCCCATACTGACCCGCCTGGAAAAAACAATGCTGGCATTGATCGCCGGCACGACAAAGAAAAAGAGAAAGGGGTTTTCCAGCCCGCCCGAAAAATGGAACAAGACCAGGAGGGCGAAAATGTCCAGCGCCTGTTGTACATGGGCGATGGTTGTGTACTGTCGATAAGCGTCACCGGGCTGGCGTTTCAGGGCGCGCACATAGAGAGCAAGGACCCCATTGTACAGCGCAATCGCCGCTATGGTGCTCAACAGGGCCAGGATGGGCAATGTGCCGGGGAGCATGTTGTGGGCGGTCAGTGCGGCGGCCAGGGTGAAAAGAACCGCCAGCCAGCGCATTTGCAGCAGCCAACGGATGCGCTCATCCATCTCCAGGTGGGCAGGAACACTCAATAATTCGCTCATTTTGCGCTCATCTCAGGGCAGGTCAAAGGCGTCGTGCATGGCGGCGACGGCATCGTTCAGCCGGTCGGCGGCGATCACGCAGGAAACGGTCGAGATGGAGGTCGAGATGGCCAGGATGTTGATCTGCCAGGCCGCCAGGGCCTTGAACATCGTCCCGGCGATGCCGGGGCGCTCGCGAAAGTCGGGGCCAAAGATGGCGACGGTGGCGACGTCGGGCTGGTGGGTGACGCTCTCGGCGTTGATCGTTTCCTTGAGCCGTTCTATGATTTCGAGCGAAGCTGCCAGGTCGTCGCGGCTGACGCAAAAGACGATGTTGTCGCGCCCGTTGTTGCCCACACAGTGAACGACAAACTGGACGTTGATGTTTGCCTCGCCCAGCGCGCCGAGGATGGCCGCCGCCGTGCCGGGGCGCGAGGGAATGCCTTTGACGCCGATCTCGGATAGATTGGGGTTTTTGATCACCCCGCCGATTTTTACCTTTTTCATCGTCACCTCCACATCATTCTGTCGAAAAGGCTATGTTTTCAACAACCGTTTGATCTGGCCGAGCAGTTGATCCGGGGCAATGGGCTTGGTCAAAAACCCGCCGATGTTGATCGACTCGTCGGTGGGGAACAGTGCGGCGTAATCGGTGTTGGCGATCGAGGTGACCATCAGGATGGGCACGTCCTTGAACTCAGCCAGTTCGGCCATTTGCTGGCTCATCGACAGCCCATCGAGGATGGTGCTCATGATCACGTCGAGGATGACCAGGTCGGGCTTGTCGGCGGCCAGCGCCTTCAAGCCCTGCGCGCTGTTGCCCGCGCTGGACACCGTATAGCCATGCGGTTCGAGCATCATGCGGGTCGATTCGACAAAGTCGGGATCGTCATCAACGATTAGAATCTTGGGCATCGCTTGACTCCTTTGTTATATCGGGCTTTTTTTGTGCGCAATGTAATACTCGTATTCGTCGCGGAAATGCTTGATGCTGCTCTGCACCGGGCTGATTGCCGCATCGCCCAGCGGGCAAAAGGTATTCCCGGCAATGCCCCCGCAGATCGAGAGCAGCAGATCGATGTCGCCCTCTCGCCCTCGGCCGCCGACAATGCGCTCCAGGACTTCCAGCATGCGCCGGGTGCCGATGCGGCAGGGGGCGCAGCGTCCGCACGACTCGTGGACGAAAAATTCGCTGATCCGGTAGGCCACCTCGACCATCGAGACGCTGTCGTCGAATACGGTGATCGCGCCGGTGCCCAGCGCCGACCCGGCCTCGGCCAGTGATTCAAAGTCCATATTGACATCGACGTATTGGGCGGGCAGTACGGGCGTCGACGCGCCGCCGGGGATGACTGCCTTGAGCGGGCGGTCGGCGCGCATGCCGCCGGCGTGCTCATAGATGATATCGCGCAGCGACGTGCCCAGCGGCAGCTCGAAATTACCGCGCTGTTTGACGTGCCCGGCGACGCAGAACAGCTTGGGGCCGGTGCTTTTTTCGGTGCCGATGCCGGCGTACCAGTCGCCGCCGTTGAGCACGATGTGTGGTATGTTGGCCAGCGTCTCGACGTTGTGTACCAGCGTCGGTTGGCCCCACAGGCCCTTTTGCGCCGGGTAGGGCGGTTTCTGGCGCGGTTCGCCGCGTTTGCCCTCCAGGCTGTTGATCAGCGCCGTTTCTTCGCCGCAGATATAGGCTCCCGCGCCGCGATGCACCGACAGGTCCAGATCGAAGCCGCTGCCGAGGATGTTTTGGCCCAGGTAGCCGCGCCGGTAGGCATCGTCGATGGCCTTGATCCAGCGTTTGACGCCGAGGAAAAATTCGCCGCGGATGTAAATAAAAGCCCGGTGCGCGCCGACGGCATAGCTGGCGATGATGATGCCCTCGATCACCTGGTGCGGGTCTTTTTCGATCAACAGGCGGTCCTTAAAAGTGCCTGGCTCGCCCTCGTCAGTGTTGACGCAGACATATTTTACAATATCATCCTTGGGCATAAAGCTCCATTTGAGTCCGGCCGGAAAGCCGGCGCCGCCCCGACCGCGCAGCTTGGAGACTTTGACCATGTCGATCAATTCGGCGGGGGTGTGTTCGAGCAGGGCCCTGCGCACGGCCTGGTAGCCGCCGTGCTGGAGATAGGTGTCGATTTTCTCCGAGTTGGGGTGGTAGACGTTGCGCAGCAAAATGGGTTCGAATGGTGTGGTCATGGGCTTACCTCCCGGCCAGTTGGTCGATCAAGCGGTCGAGCTTGTCGACGGTCAGGTCTTCGTACAGGTCGTCGTTGACGCGCATGGTGGGCGACGTGCCGCACGAGGCCAGGCATTCCACCGTTTGTAAGGTGAACAACCCGTCGGCAGTGGTTTCGCCGGGTGCAATGCCCAACTTTTCACCGATGAATTCGACCAGTTTTTCACCGCCGCCTTCCAGCCAGCAGCACAGGCCAACGCAGACCTGGAGCACGTAGCGGCCGGCCGGCTCGGTTCGGAACATGCTGTAAAAACTGGCCGTTTCGAACACGTCCTTCTCGCTTATTCCCAGCCGGCTGGCCGTCTGGCGGACGGCTTCCTGGCTCAGATAGCCGTGCTGTTCTTGGGCGATATAGAGCGCGGTGAGCAGCATTGAGCGTTTTTGTGGATCTTGGATGGATGCGGGCATTTTGCCTCCTTGTCCGTCAAGCCGGCCTGGTCTGTTTGCCGGCGAGCGTGTCACGGATCAACTGCACCAGTTCGCTGGGTTCGACGGGTTTGGTGAGAAAGGCGCTGATCGCGGACATGCTTTCCTGGTGTTCCAGCGCTTGCTGGTCGGTGAAAACAGACGAGATGACGATCAGTGGGATGGTCGATAGATCGGCATCCTGTTGTATCGTCCGGGTGACTTGCAGCCCGGCCATGCTGTACGACATCAATATGTCGAGCAGAACGAGGTCGGGTCGTTCGCGGCGCAGCAGTTCGAGGCCGTGTTCGGCATTGTAGGCGCATAACACATCGTACCCTTGGGCCTGGAGGATGATGCGCACAAACTCGACAAAATCGGGATCGTCGTCGATGACGAGAATTCTGGCTGGTGACGTCATTCGGCACTCCCTCATACCGGTTCAACTCGGCGTCCTGACCCGTGATCGATGTGCGGCGATGTGCCAGGGCGCACGGCGGGGCGAGGCCCGTTCAGCCCACGTATCGCTTGACGGCCTTGATCAGTTCTTGCGGCTGGATCGGCTTGGACAGCCAGCGGCTGACGTGCAGGTATTCGTCGGTGGGGAACATTTCGGCGTGTTCGGTGCTGGCGATCGAGGAAACCATGATCAGCGGGATGGAGGTCAGTTCCGGGTCGTCGTGCAGCACGTGGCTGACGTTGACGCCATCCAGGATGGTGGACATCATGATGTCGAGCACGATCAGGTCGGGCTTGTCGGCGCGGATTTGGGCCAGGGCCTGGTCGCCGTTGGCAGCGGTGTCTACCTGGTAGCCTTCCTTGAGCAGCACAGTGCGGATGATTTCCACAAAATCCGGGTCGTCGTCGACGACGAGTATGCGAGCAGCCATTGCTTTCCTCCTGTTTCTGTCATTTTAAGAAACGCTTGACTTCGGCGATCAATTTGTCCGCTGCGACCGGCTTGGCGAGAAACCGGTCGGCCGGGAAATGTCCTTCGCTGGGAAACATTTCGGCGTAATCCGAGTCGGCGATGGAAGAGACGACGAGGATGGGGAGGTTTTTCAGGGCCGGGTCGGCCTGGATTTGCCAGCTTGCGTTCAAACCGTCGAGGATGCCGTGCATCATGATGTCCATGATCACCAGTGATGGCCTGGCGTGCTGCAGGCAGTTCAGTGCTTCGTCGCCGTTGGCCGCGGCGATGACTTGCATCCCTTGCGATTCGAGAATGATGCGCGTGGCCTGGACAAAGTCGGGGTCGTCGTCGACGACGAGGATGCTGGGTGGAGGCGGTGTGGGCAGCACCCACTGGTGCTCGCTCTTGATCCGCTTGAGGATGTGAAAGGTCGAGCTTTTGCGAATGCCTTCGATGGGGGCGACGGCGGTGGTCAAAAAATGGAGCAGGTCCTGGTTGGACGCGAACACGGCCTCGATGAACAGGTCGTATTCGCCGGTGGTATAGCGCACGCTGCGCACCTGGGGCAGGTCGGCCAACCGGGCGGCGATCTGGCCGATGCGGGTCAGATCGACCTGTAAGGCGATCAGCGCGCCGGTGTCGAGGCCAATTTGAGCCAGGTCGGGGCAGACGGTGGGGTGGATGACTCTTTCGGCAAGGAGGCGTTCGATGCGCTTGCGGATCGTCGCCTCGGTGACGCCCGCCTCGCGGGCGATCTCGACGTTGCTCTTGCGGCCATTATCTTGCAGTGCGCGAATGATTTGTTGATCGAGTTCATCGATCTGGTAGGTCATCGGTGAGCCGTCCTTTCCAGTTTCGATTTGAATTATAGCATACAAGACGGAAAATGTCAATAGCGGGTCTTAAAAGTTCGAAAATCGAACCAGGCTTGAGTTGACGCTCACCGTCAGCAGACGGTATAATGGAACCAAAAATCAGGAGGTACAAGATGGCAATGGCGGCCTATCTGGCTTTGAGGGTTGGTGAGTTGGCGCGGCGCGTCCGGGCGGCGCGGGCGCGGCTGGCGCATTGTGACATTTGCCCGCGCTGCTGCGGCGTCGACCGGTTGGGCGGCGAACTGGGCGCGTGCCATACCGGCGGACGGGCCGTCGTCGCCAGCGCCGGGCCGCACTTTGGCGAGGAGCGCCCGCTGGTTGGGCGCGGCGGCTCGGGGACGATCTTTTTCGGCTGGTGCAACCTGAACTGCCTGTACTGCCAGAATTACGAGTTGAGCCAATTGGGGGAGGGACGAGTCGAACCCGCAGGGGGCGCGGTGACGGCGCGGCAGTTGGCAGCGATGATGCTCCATCTGCAAGAAATCGGCTGCCACAACATCAATCTGGTGTCGCCGTCGCATGTGGCGCCGCAGATTTTGGAGGCGCTGTCGCTCGCCGCGCGAGACGGGCTGCACCTGCCGCTGGTGTACAACACCGGCGGCTATGACAGCCTTGACACACTGGCCCTGCTCGACGGAATAGTCGACATTTATATGCCGGACATGAAATATGCCGATGCCGGGATTGCCGAGCGGTATTCGGGGATCAAGGACTATCCGTCGATCAACCGGGCGGCGGTGCGCGAGATGCACCGTCAGGTGGGCGACCTGGTTTTCGATGAACGTGGCGTTGCCACGCGCGGGCTGTTGGTGCGGCACCTGGTGCTGCCGGAGGGGCTGGCGGGGACGAGAGAGGTCGTTCGCTTTTTGGCCAGGCTCTCGCCCGACACCTATCTCAATGTGATGGATCAATACCGGCCCTGCTACAAGGCACGTTCGCTGCCGCCGCTGGATCGACGTATCACGCGGGAAGAATACGCCACGGCGGTGCGGCTGGCGCAAGCGGCGGGGCTGCGCCGGTTTGATGACCGCGTGCGGTATGGTCTTTGACAAACAACAGTTCGTGTGATAGACTGGATTTATGCAGCAGTGTGTATCGCCAATCGGAGGAAGCCGGTGTCTTGGGGCTGGAGTGCGATTGTCTTGTGGACGGGGATGCTGATTCTGGCTTTGAGCGGCGCTCGCGCGCAGCGCAAGGCGGCTCAAGATGTCCGCCCGCGCCCGCGAGCCGGCTTGCCATTGGCGATTTTGAGCGGCTTGATTTTGCCCGCCCTGTTCTTCCTGTTTCCCCTTTTTCTCCTCACCGATAAACGCGCCCTGGCCGCGGGCGGCCTTTTTTTGGGGCTGCTCGCCGTTGGCAGTTTTTGTGTCTTGACAGGCCCGGATCGATGAGTGCCCTGGCCCGCATTCGCCCCCTGATCGCCGATTTGGGCTGCTGTGGCGCCCTTGCCCGCCAGTTGCCGGTGAGCGCGCGCTGCGCCGAACTGACTCCTTCCGAGGCCAACACGATGATCGTTGCCGGGCGGGTGACGGCGGCCTTTGCGCCCGTTCTGCGCGAATTCTATGCCCGGCTGGCCGCGCCGCGTTGGGTGATCGCTGTGGGGACGTGCGCGCTCTCCGGCGAGGTGTTCGATACCGTCCCAACCGCCCGGGTCATTCCCGTCGACGTGGCCCTGCCCGGATGCCCGCCCTCGCTTGACGAGTTGTGCGCCGCCCTGGCCGGCCTTCCCCGGCGGAGGCGCGCATGAACGATGCAGATGCGCTGGCTGCCGTCCGGGTGCGTTTCCCTGACCTCGAGATCGAGGTTGGAGGCACTGCGCGCGACCGGCTGTGGCAGTGCAGCCCTTCTAATCTGGCCCAGTTGGGCGAGTTTTTGCGCGACGAAACGACGCCGCGCTACGACTTGCTGCTCGACATTAACCCGGTCGGCAATTGGCTCGAATACCAGCTTGTTTCGCTTGCCTCCCGGCAGCGACTGCGGCTGCGCGTGCCCCGACTGCCGCCGCCGCACAGTCTGGCGTTTGTCTGGCCGGCGGCCAACTGGCTGGAAAGCCAATGTTTCGACCTGTACAGCGTCGCTTTCAATGCCCATCCCCAACTCGGCGCGCTCTTTGTCCCGGCAGATGCGCCCGGCGAGAGCACCGTATGGGCCGGCGAGCGGCAGCCGACAAGCATCGATGGTCTGCGCGTCGACCTGGAGGTGGATGACGGCGTGGTGCGCCGGATCGCCCCGCGCCTGGGCTATCGACGCTGTGGGCTGGAACGGCGATTGAGCGAGCAGCCCTACCCGCAGGGCTGCTCGCTGCTGGCCCGCCTGGACGCTGCGGCCTCGTTCCACGCCGACCTGACTTTCGCGCTGGCAGTGGAGGCGCTGCTCGGCGTCGAGGCGCCGCCCAGGGCGCAGTACGCGCGGGCAACCGGCGCGGAACTGGTTCGTGTGGCTTCGCACCTGGACTGGCTGTCGGGCCTGGTTCAAACCGTCGCCGGGCCAGAGTGGGCCGCTGCCGCCCTCGCCGCGCAGGGGGTGCAGTGGGTGCGCGCCTTTTTCGGGCGGGTGGGCGGCAATCCCATCTGTCCTGGCCTGATCGTTCCCGGCGGCCTGCTTGATGATTTTGTCGATGAAAGCGGTGGTGTGCTGCGCGACCTGTGCGGCGAGTTGGAGAGGCTGTTGGGCACGCTTGAGCGGATGCTGGCCTCAAGCTTTGTTTTTCTCGATGCGCTCCAGTTCAGCGGTGTGATCGATCCGGGGACAGCGTTGGGGTTGGGGTTGACCGGGCCGTGCCTGCGTGCGACCGGCATTGCCTATGATGTGCGCCGTTCTTTTCCCTACGCGGGTTATGATGACCTCGAGTTTGAGGTTCCCGCGCTCCGGGATGGCGACGCCGCGGCAAATTTGGGGGTGCGGATGGCCGAAATGCGCGCCAGCCTCGATCTGCTCCGCCAGTTGCAGGCCCGGTTGATGAAAACGGCGGGCGAGCCGGTCAATGCCTTTGCGCCGGGCGAGCCGCCGCCCGTGCTGCCCGAGGGCGCGATCTATGCCAGCGTCGAGGCCCCGCGCGGTGAGCTGGGCGTTTACCTGGTCGCCGACGGCGCGCCCCATCTGGCCCACGCCTTTGTGCGCGGCCCGTCATTGGCCAACCTGTCGGCGCTGCCGTTGATGGCACGCGGCGCGCCGGTTGGGCAGATCGCCCTCATTTTGAAGAGCCTGGACGTGTCGATGGGTGAGGTGGAGCGATGAACGGGGACGGCGGGCTGCTGCGCCTGTTGGCCTGGGGACTCGTCTATGCGGTTTTGCTGCTGGGACACGCTGGCCTGACCCGCGCAGTGCGGGGGCGTCGGCAGCCACACGCGCCCGTCGGATCGCTCCCCGCATGGCCGGGTTGGGCGCGCGGGGTGGGGCTGGCGTTGGCGCTGGCCGCCGGGGCGATGATTCCGCTGGCGCCGGATGTGGCCTGGCCCGGCGGCAGGCTGGCTTTTCACCTGTGGGGCGATGTCGATGCGGCGCTGCTGCTCGTGCTGGCCTTGCAGTGGGCGGCGACGCTGCTTTTGTCGCTGGCAGCGCCCCCGTCGCGGTGGGGGTGGGACGGTGAAGCGGCGGCCCGGATCGCCGGCCGGCTGGGTGTTCGGGCCGTGCTGGTTGGGCTGCTTGTGTTTAGCCTGCTGTTTACGCGCGGCGCGCTCGGCGACAATGCAATTCGCCTGACCGACTGGGCGTCTGCGCGGGGCGTGTGGCTGGGCGTGATCCAGCCGTTCGCTTTTTTGATGTGGCTGCTGGCCGCTGCGCCGCCTCGATACGATGCCTGCGGGCGTTTGCTGTCCGGGGGGCGGGTGTTGGCGCTGAATCACGCTTTGCTGACCGGGCTGTTTTTTCTCGGCGGGTGGAGCGGGCCGTTTGTGCAAATCTGGCCCTGGCTGGGCGGCCTGTACCTGGCGATCAAGGCCGGTCTGGTGGCGGCTTGTCTGACCTGGCTGCAAGCGGCCTGGTTGCCGATGGTATTGGAGCACCAGGCCGGGGTGGTCTGGCGGGTCGTCGTGCCGGTGGCGCTGGCCAACCTGGCGGTAACGGGCCTGGTGCTGGTCTTGATCTAGATTCGAGGGAGTCAAAGCGGTGATTGTGACCCTGGCTTTCGTGCTTTTGGCCCTGGCTGCGCTGGGCGGCGCTGCCGGTCTGCTCTGGGCGCGGCGCGTCGATCATGGCGTCTGGGCTTTTGGTGTCATTTGCGCGGCGCTGGGGGGGCTGTATGGGCTGCTCAACAACCCTTTGGCGGTGGCGATGCAGGTGATGAGCCTGTTTGTCATGGGCGGACTGCTGGCGATGGGCTGGGCCGCTGCGCGGTCGGCCGTTTTGCCGCGTGCGCTCTGGTGGACGCTGCCAGTTGGTTTGGGATTGGCGGCGCTGGCCGGTTGGGCGGTACTGTCCGGGCAGATCGGCGGCGCGCCGGCGATCTCGATGCCGATTTGGGTGGTGCGTGAGGATTGGCTGGCCGCGCTGGGGCAGGAATTGCTCAACGAGTATGTGATCCTGATCGAGTTGCTGGGGCTTTTCTTGCTGACCTGCCTGGTGGGGATCGCGTATGTACGTCGTTCGCGGCCGGCGGGTTGAGGCGGGACAGAGATGATTTTACCTAATCACTATTTGTTGTTGAGTGTTGTTCTTTTTATATTTGGCCTGGTCGTCATCGCTGCGCGGAAACACGTTCTGATCAGGCTGCTCGGCCTTCAGTTGATGTTTCAGGCAGTCAACCTGGCCCTGGTCGCGCTGGCCGGGTGGTTTCAGGTCTGGGAAGGGCAGGTTGCCGTGTTGGTGGCAATGACCCTGTCGCTGGTCGAGTTTGTGCTGGCGGCCGGGCTGGTGTGGGGCCGGCGCGAGCCGGTTCATAGCGAGGAGCGTGTATAGCCATGATCGGATATCTGGAATGGTTCGTGATCGCTTTTCCTGTGTTGGGCACATTGTTGAATGGGTTTGCCGGGCAGCGCTTTTCGCGCCGGGTTCAAAACTGGGTTGCGTTGGGCGGTGCGGTGGGCGCGCTGGTGGCGCTGCTGCCGCTTTGTGTCAGCCAGGTGCTGTCGCCGGGGCTGGCCGCGCAGTCCAGGGCGCTGCCGTGGGGCAGGATTTGGGACGGTATGCTTTACATCGAAGGGGCGCTGCGGCTCTACATCGATGGGCTGTCGGTGTGGACGGCGCTGGTGGTCGTTGGCCTGGGATTGTGGGGAATGACCCGGGCTGTGCTGGATCGGCCGGCGTCTGGCGGCAGGCCGCGCTGGCTGTCGCTGGCCTGGATCGATGGGCTGATCGCCGCGGTTTTGCTGGTTGTTTTGGCCGACAATCTGTGGGCGGTGTTTTTGGGCTGGTCGCTGGCCGGGTGGTGTCTGTACGGACTGATCGGGCAGGAGCGCGCGCCGGACGGCTGGCTGCTGTGGTCGATCGCTGCGGATGCGGTGTTTTTGCTGGCGCTCGGCCAATTGGCGCAGAGTTTTGCCCACCTTTCTGTCGATGTGCTGTCGGTGCCGCCTTTGCGCGCCCGGCTGCCGGGGCTGCTGCCCTACGAGTCTACGCTGCCGGCGGCGCAGCCGCTGTTGATCTGGGCGATGCTGTCGCGGTTTGGCCTGCTGGTTCCGGCGGCGCGCACGGCGCGGTCATACGAGCGTCGCACGGCGTTCTTGTTTGCCGGGTTGATCGCCCTGCCGGGCTGCGTCGTTTGGCTGCGACGGTTGTCGCCGGTCTTGTTCCCGCTGGTCTGGTGGCAGGCCGTGATCGTGTTCGTCCCGGCCGGGCTGGTCTGGCTGCTGGTGCAGGAGCACGCGCAGTTGGACGCGGCGGGCCGGTTTCTGGTTGGCCTGGAGGCGCGTGTCGCACGGGCGACGATGGAGCGGCTGGCCGGCTGGCTGCTTGGCAAGTGACGCTGTGGACGGCTTGTGGTATAATTTGAGCGGGGCGGGCATTTTGTGGGCGCAGGAGTAAGGGATGGAACAAGGCTTTGTTATACGCTTTCGGGGGGTGCGGGGCAGTTATCCGGTCCCCGGTGATGCCACACTCAAGTATGGTGGCAACACCTCGTGCATCGAGGTCTGGGCCGGCGGGCGGCTGATCATCCTCGACGCGGGTACCGGGGTGATCAAACTCGGCAACGACCTGATGAGATGGCACAACCAGACCAAAAAGCCGATCACGGCGACGATGTTTTTCAGCCACACCCACCACGATCATACGCAGGGGTTTCCGTTCTTTGTGCCGGCCTACCAGGGCACGAGCACCCTCTATATGTTTGGCCCGCGGACGTTTGATCAAGACCTGGAAGAAGTGCTCTCGCGCGCGATGCTGCCGTCGAGCTTTCCGGTCACGTTGTACGAGCTAAAGGCGTTCAAGATCATCAGCAATATCGATGACCGGGAGGCGGTGCTGATCGGCCAGGAGAACGAGCCGCAAATCCGCAACATCTACCGCGATCCGCTCCAACTCGATCAGGACACCGTGCGGGTGAGCATCATGCGCAGCACGTTCCATCCGTCGGGTGGGGTGAGCCATTTCAAGATCGAGTGGAATGGCAAGAGCATGGTCTATGCGACCGACATCGAGGGGGTGGTGGGTGGGGATACGCGGCTGGCCCAGTTTGCGCAGGGCGTCGACTTGCTGATCCACGATGCCCAGTACACCACCGACGAGTACGTCAGCTATCCGATGCAGGGCTGGGGACATTCGACGCCGGAAATGGCGACGCTCGTCGCCCGGCAGTCGAACGCCGGCCGCTTGGTGCTCTTTCATCACGATCCCAAGCACGACGATGCCCGGCTGGACGCCATGCAGGTCGATGCGCAAAAGTTGTTTCCCAATACATGGATGGCCTATGAAGGGCTGACGATCAGGTTGTAACAAGATAGTTGTTTGACAGTCTGGCGTCGGTCAAGCTAAAGACTTGGCCATCGCCAACAAAGAGTGCGGTAAAAGTCAAATCGTGAAATAAAGCCCAAATGGGCATTAACAA
>CAYRXM010000037.1:9151-36982 GCA_964428175.1 uncultured Anaerolineae bacterium | reverse complement strand
TCCCTTTGTTTTTGGTGGTGGGGGGGGGGTGGTGGCGGGGGGTGGGGGGGGGGGGGGGCGCGCCGCGCCCCCCCGCCCGGCTCCGCCCCGCGACCGCTCAGGTGATGGCGGCCCTTTTGCTCGGTGGGCTGGCCCTCGGCTGGGGCATCCGCGAGGCAGCGATGCAGGGCGGCTTGCCGCTGGGCGCGCCTCGAGGCGCGCCGCTGATGGCTGGGGCCGGGATAGGAATCGCCATCGCGCTGGCGCTCGGCTTGCTCGGCGCCGGCTGCGCGGCCCGGCGAGAGCGCGGCGGCGCGCTGGCGGCTTTTGCCTTGATCGTGCTAATCGGGATCAGCGCCGCCAGTGGGCTGATGTTTTCGACGCCCCCCCCCGAGGCGACTGCCGCGCAGGATGCGCCCGACCCGACGCCGGCGGACGCGACGCCGGCGGCTGCGACGCCCGTCGACAATGCGCCCACGCGCACCCCGATCGAGGCGCTGATGGCATACACCACATCGCCGGCGCCCACGCTGTCGCTGCCCCGTTTCGATGGCACGCTATACTGGCTGCCGGGCATCTCCACCGATGAACAGGGACGCGCGACGCTCGCGCTGCCGCTGCCTCAGGACGCCGTCGAATGGCAGGTGGGCGTGCTGGCCCTGACCGCTGATGGGCAAATGGGCTTTGCCGAACTGGAGCTGCGCGGGGTCGATCCGCTGCCGGTCGAGTTTGTCCTGCCGGAACGGCTGACCGCCGGCGACCGGGTCGATGTGCCCGTGTCGGTACACAACACGGCGGCGATCTCGCGGACGGTGGGGATCACCGTGAGCGTGCCGGGCTGGGCGCGCCTGGGCCGCGCCGCCGACGTGCAGCAGATCGAAGCCGGTGCGGGCGAATGGGCCAACCTGACCGTGCCGCTCGACGTGCGCGAGTGGGGCGAACAGGATTTGACGCTGTCGAGCCGGATCAGCGATGTACACAAGACGCTGACGCGCACCGTGTTGGTGCTGCCAGACGGCAAGCCCACGGTGCGTTATTTCAACCGCCTGACCGACGAAACCGACACCTACAAGATTCGCATTCCCTGGGGCATCCTGCGCGGCAGCGACCGCATCGCCGTTTACGTCGACCCGACCTGGGCAAGCGTGCTGGCGCGCGGCCTGGACGGCGCGTTGAGCCACCTCGACCTCGGCGCGTGGCACACACCGGTCGTCGTCACCCCCAGCCAGATTTCGCTGCCGGTTTCCCATCCTCGCCCCTTTGACGGCGCATCGCTGCCGCAGGTGCTCGCCGAGATCGACAACCTGGCGCTGCTGCACCGCTACCTGGCGCGGTCGGAGCGGCTCACCCCCGCGCTGGACGAGGCCATTGCCCGGCGCGCGCGCGCGCAGTACCAGCGCCTGCTGACCTTTGAAGCGCCCGGCGGGGGCTTTTCGACCTTTGGCAGCGGCGAGGCTACCCTGCTGGAAACGGCTCCGGCGCTGCGCAGCCTGGTCGGGCTGGCCCGGCTGACCCCAGTCGACGAACGCACCGTCGACCGGGTGGCGCGTTGGCTGCTCGACCGCCAGGAGGCCGACGGCGCGTGGCGTCCGGCGTCCCTGCCGCCAGGGTGGGATCGCTTTGCGCGGCCCGAAATGGCCTTCACCGCCCAAGTCACCTGGGCGCTGATCGAAGCAGGCTATGCGAACACGACGGCGGTGCTCAAGGCGACCACCCTGCTAGCCAAATATCAGGACATGGCCCAGGAACCCTACGCGCTGGCGGCGCTCTTGCACGCGCTGCTGGCTGGCCAGGAGCAAAGCGGCGTCGAGGAACCGGCCGCCGTCCAGGCGCGCGCGCGGCTGATCGAAATGGCCCAGGTCGATAAGGCGATGGCCCTCTGGCACAGCCCCGCGTCGATGCCCGGCGGCGCGGCGGGCGAATCGGCCAACCTGGAACGGACGGCGCTGGCTGTGTGGGCCTTGATCCGCGCCGGAAGCGAGTCGGAGGTCATCGCCCAAGGCCTGCTGGCCCTGGCGCAGGCGCGTGATGCCTGGGGCGCCTGGGGATCGCCACAGGCTACCGCCTGGGCGCTGCGCGCGCTCGACGCCGCCGTCGAAGCCGGGATCGCCGCCCCTGCCGTGGATGACGCGCGGGTGCAGGTCTCCACCGCGGCGGTCGCCGGCGGAGAGCGAATTTACACCCCGGCGGTAGACATTGCCGCCGGCAGCGCGCCCGATGCCGGATACGTGTTCTACCTCGACACGCCGGCCAAGGGCTACAACGACGTGCGCCTGGCCGTCGAAGGTGGGCCGGTTTTGTACCAGTTGGTCGCCGAATACGTCGAGCCGTGGGCGCAGGTGCCGCCGCCCTCGCCCGAAGAAGAAACCGTCGCCCTGACCGTGAACTATGAGCGCGCCGCGCTGCCCATCGGCGAGACGATGGCAGTGACGGTCAGTGTGAACCTCAACCGGCCGGGCACGGCGGCGCTGGTCGAGCTGCACCTGGGCCTGCCGCCCGGCCTTGATTGGGTGGCATTGGACGAAAGCCGGATCGCCCATTACGAACTGGCCGGATCGACGCTGCGAGTTTACCTGACCGACCTGACCGCCGATCAGCCGCTCACATTTTCCTACCGCCTGCGCGCGCGGCTGCCTTCCGTCACCCGCACGCTGCCCACCTGGGCGCTCGACGTCGCCAACCCGCAGCAGCCCACTTTCCGCGAGCCGGTGATCATTGAGGTTGAGCCATGAATTACATCGGCTCCAAGTACAGCCTGCTCGGCGAGATCGAGCAAATGCTGGCCGATCACCATGTGCCCGGCGACGGGATCGCCCTCGACTTGTTTGCGGGCACCGGCGCAGTGGCCCAACTGCTCAAGCAGCGCGGGCACACCGTCTATGCCAACGACTGGCAGCACTATGCCTATGTGACCAACGTCGCCTTTATCGAACTGGACGATTACCCGGCCTTCGATACGCTGCTGGGCGATCCGTTTTGGGGCGAGAAAATCACCAACACGCCGCCAGCCCCAATCCCGGCTTATTCGATCCAGCATCGCAGCACCCGCAACATGGGTGACACGCCGGCCGGCGATCGGCCCTGCGCGCGGGTGTTGAGCTACCTGGACGCGCTCGCCGGCAGCGGCGGTCTTTTCTGGGAGACGTATTGCCAGGGCGGCAGCGCCGGGCGGAGCTATTTTGAACGCGAAAACGGGCAGCGCATCCAGGCGATCCGCGATCAAATTGAGGGGTGGGGAGAGGCCGGTCTGATTGCGGCGGCGGAAAAAGCCTGGCTAATCGCCTGTCTGATCGAATCGGCCGACCGGGTGGCCAACACGGCCTCGGTGTACGGGGCCTATCTCAAGCAGATCAAAAAAACGGCTCAGCAGCCGCTGCGCTTGATCGCGCTCAAGCCAATCGCATCGTCGCATCTGGCCGAGCGGCATCGCGTTTTTTGCCGGGACGGGCTGGCTCTACTGCGCGCGCTTGGCGAATTGCGACCGCTGCGCCTGGTCTACATCGATCCGCCGTACAACCACCGCCAGTACGCGGCCAACTATCACGTCTTGGAAACGATTGCCCGCTGGGACCTGGATCGATTCACCCCGCGCGGCGTCACCGGGCTGCGCGAGGCCGGCGAGCAGCGCTCCGAATACAGCCTGCGCGGCCGCGCCGAGGAGGGATTTCGCCGCCTGTTCGAGGCCATGCGCGCGGATTATCTTTTATTTTCTTACAACAATGAAGGATTGCTGCCCGAAGACATGCTGTTCAAGCTGTTTGAGGAGTTTTGCAGCGAGGTGGATTTCCGCCAGATCCGCTTCAAGCGCTTCCGCGCCGACGTGGACGGGACGAACCGCGTCTACAAGGCCGATCACACGCGCGAGTTTCTGGTTCTGGGCCGGCCCAAGATCAGCGTTTGAACTTGAGCAGAAACCAAAAGGGCACGAACCAGAAAATGGCAAATACGACCAGCAAGAGCAGCACGTCTGATTGGCCGATGCCCAGGCCGTGGATGAATGGATCGGCGGCGATGCGCTCCGAGACGAAAAAGCCGAGCAAAAAAAGGATGACCAGCGTCAGGATCGGCGTGAGCAGGTCGATCCAGAACAAGAGCGGTTCGAGCCGGGCTGTCAGGTTCAGCCTGAATCCGTAAAATCGCTCGATCCAGTCGGGCACATCGAGATCGTAAGGTGTGTAGCGCGGTTTGAAGCCGGGGTATGTGTTGGACGGCGCGGGCCGCGCAGACGCCGGCCGCGCAGACGCCGGCCGCGCAGACGCGGGCCGCGCGGATGCGGGATGCAGCCAGGCCAGCCGCTGCCGGTCATAGACGGCGCGGCGTTCGGAATCGCCGAGCACGTAATAGGCTTCGTTGAGCCGGCACATCTGTGCATTGGCTTCGGCATAGGTTGCCATATCATCCTGGTCGCCGTGGTTCAGATCAGGGTGATAGATGCGGGCCAATCGCCGGTAGGCGGCGCGGATTTCCTTGTTGCTCGCCGCCATCGAGGTCAGGCCCAGCAGGGTATAATAGTCCTGAAATTCCCCCGTGAAAGCGTTTCTCACCCGTTCCTCTGTTCAACAACCCCAGGGCCGAGCGCACAGGTCAGCAGCAGCGCCGTCTCGGGCGCATCCGCGTGCGGCGCATAATAGTCGTTGCTGAACCCGCTGACCCGAAACCCCGACTTGATGTAAACCATCCAGCCCAAATCGGCGATGGGCACTTCGACCTGCACCGCGCGCACGCCTTTGCCGCGCGCGAAATCCAGGCAAGCGCCGATGAGCTGGGTGCCGATCCCCCAGCGACGGTAGCGCGGCAGGACAAAGGTGCTTTCGATGCGCGCGGTGCCGCTGTCGGCGTAGAGGCTCAGGGCGGCAAAGCCAACCACCTGGGCCTGATCGACGGCGACAAAGAGCGCCTTGTCCGCGTCGCTCAAGCTGAGGCCGAGTTCGTGCCCACGGCGAAAATCGTGGCTGTGGCTGAGCATGGTCACCACCTCGGCCTCGCCGGGGGTGGCCCGCCGGTAGACGACCGCACGCGCCTGCCGCCACTGTCGCAGCACCTCGCGGTGCTGGCCAAAGGCTACATCGGGCAGTTCGTCCGGGCCAAACCAGGCTGCTTCCGTCGCATCATCACCGGCGACAAGGGCGTCATCGCCGGCGTGAGCGGCGTAAATCAGCAACACGCCCTGGCTCTGCGGGTTGGTAAAGGAAAACGTGTTGAGCAGCCCATCGACCTCGACGTGCAAGCCAAGCTCTTCCATTGTCTCACGCGCCGCCGCCTCTTCCGGCGACTCGTCCATCTCGACATAGCCCGATGGCAGGCACCAGCGCCCGCGCCCCGGTTCGATGCCACGGCGGACCAACGCCACCTTGCCGGCGCGTTCGACCAGGGCCGCCGCGGCGACGATGGGGTTCAGGTAAAAGATAAACCCGCACGCCGGGCAGACCGGCCGCTCGCGCTCGGCGACGGTGCGCATGTGCAGCCGTGCGCCGCACTGCGGGCAATACTTGGGGTCTTGAATCACGGCCTGCGTTCTCCTGTCCTCTCGCTGACCCGCATTATAGCACATCATGAAAGGCATTCCCACGCGCCCAAATCTAGTGCGCGCTGTGCATCTCGATGCCGGCCCCGGCCAGCGCGTCTTGCACAGCGTCGAGCATCTGGCGCTCGATGACCTCCAGCCGCGCCGCCGTCCTGGCCTCGCAGCGCAGTGTGACCGCCGGCTGCGTATTCGAGAGGCGGAACAAGCCCCAGCCGTCGCCGAAATAGACCTTGGCCCCATCCATCCGCTCGATGGCGAAACCCTGTCCGGCAAAATGGGCCTGCACGGCCTCGACAACGGCCCGTTTCAAATCGTCGGGGCACTTGAAGCGATGTTCGGGCGAGAGGTGGTACTGGGGCAGATCGGCGAGCAGGGTTGAGAAGGGCCGCTCGTGAGCGACGAGCAGTCCGAGCATTTTGGCGCTGGCCAGCAGCGCGTCATCGAACAAAAAGCCCGGCTGGTCGAAAAAGAGGTGTCCGGCCGCCTCGCCGCCGAGGATGGCGTTGTGCTGGCGCATCGCCGCATGGACAAAGGCATAGCCCACCGGGCAGGGGATCGCCGCGCCGCCCAGCGCCTCGACCGTTTCGGCCAGCGCCTGGGTGCAAGAGAGTTCGTAAACCACGCTGGCGCCGGGGCGACTGGGCAAGGCCTGCTGTGCCAGCAGAGCCAGCAGTTGATCGCCGAACACAATCCGCCCCCGCTCGTCAACCATAGCCAGGCGGTCGCCGTCACCGTCGTAGCCCAGGCCGGCGTCGGCCTGCTCTCGCACCACCCGCGCCGACAAGGCATCGAGCGCGCCGGGCGCGGTGGGGTCGGGGATGCGGTTGGGAAAGCGCCCATCCGGCTGGCAGTAGAGCGGAATGGCCCGGCAGCCCAATTGCTCGACCAACGCCGGCGCCCATTCACTCGCCGCGCCGTTGCCTGCATCGACGACGACGCGCAGCGGGCGGGCAATGCTGACGGTATGGGCTATGGCCCTCAGATACTCTGCCGCCGGGCTTTCGCGGGCCAGCGTGCCCTGCCCCTGGCGCAAGCGCCCGCTCCGAGCGACGTGGTAAATGCGGGTGATTTCGTCGCCGCCCAGCGAGTGATCGGTGCGGATTTTGAGGCCGTTGTAATTGGCCGGGTTGTGGCTGGCAGTGACCATCAACCCGGCACCGGCCCGGTAATGGTCGGTGGCCCAGTTGAGCGCCGGAGTTGGGCAGGCACCGATGTCGATCAGGTGCAGGCCGGCGGCGAGCAGCCCGTCGATCAGCGCCGCCGACAGGCCCAACGAACTCACCCGCACATCGCGCCCGACCACAGCCCGCTCGATGCTCTGTTCGGCCAGCAGCGTGCCCGTCGCCTGACCGATCAGGCGCATGTCGGCGGCGGTTAAGGTTTGATCGGCGATGCCGCGAATGCTGTAGGCGCGAAAGATGCTCAAGTCCATACGCCTAAAAGTCCACGTCCGGCAGGTATTTGACCAGTTCTCGCTTTAATTCGGCCTTGATCTGGGCCAGTTGTTTTTCGCTCTGCGCCTCAAAGCGAATCGACAGGCGCGGTTGGGTATTCGAGGCGCGGATCAGCGCCCAGGCATGCTCGTCGAAATAGATACGCGCGCCATCGAGGTCGATCACGCGATGGCTGTCTATGAATGCGGCGCGCATCTTGTCGACCACCTGGGCCTTGCGGAAATCAGGGCAGGGCACGCGCAGCTCCGGCGAGCTGACGTATTCGGGCAGGTCCGCCCAGGTCTCGGCGAGCATTTCGCTGAGCGGCTTGTCTTCGGCGGCGATGTATTCAAGCAGCCGCGCCCCGGCAAAGAGCGCGTCATCAAAGTCAATTGGCGGGTCGTTGAAAAAGATGTGCCCGCTCAACTCGCCGCCAAGCACGGCCCGCTCCTGGCGCATGCGCGGCAAAATGGCCGTGTTGCCGCAGCGCGACATCACCGGAATGCCGCCGAATTTGCTCACGCCATCGAACAACGCCTCCGAGCAGCGCACCTCAAAGACGACTTTGGCCGGGCCGGGGCGCAACGCCTCGCGCACAAAGAGCAGCAGATAGCGGTCGGGCGGCACGATCTCGCCGCGCTCGTCGACGATGCCGATGCGGTCGCCGTCGCCGTCAAAGGCGATGCCCACGTCCGCGCCGATCTCTTTGACTTTGGCCACCAGGTCTTGCAGGTTTTCGGCTTCGGCCGGATCGGAGGGGTGGTTGGGGAAGGTGCCATCCGGCTCACAGTACAGCGGGGCGACCACGCAGCCCAGGTCTTGCAGCACCTGCACCGCCAGCGGCCCGTTGACGCCGTTGCCCGCGTCGACGACGACCTTGAGCGGGCGCTTGAGGCGCACTTTTTGCTGGATGCAGTGCCGGTAGGGTGTGACCAGGTCGGCCGATGTGGCCTTGCCGCGCCCGGAAATAAAGGCCCGGTTGGCGATCAGCCGCTCTACGTGCTGAAGTTCTTCCCCGGCGACCGGATCGGCGCCGACCTGGAGTTTGAGGCCGTTGAATTCGGCGGGATTGTGGCTGGCCGTGACCTGCACCGCGCCGTCGACGAATAACTGGTTGACCGAGAACGAGACCAGCGGCGTCGGCACCTGGCCCAGGTCGATCACCTCGCAGCCGGAAGCGAGCAGCCCCTTGACCGTCGCGTCGCGAAACGAGGCCGAGGTCGCCCGCGCGTCGCAGCCGATCGAGATGCGCTTACGCCCGGTGCGCCGTTGGACATAGGTGCCGAATGCCCGGCCCATCGTCTCCATCGCCCCGGCGGTCAGATCGACGCCGACCACGCCGCGCACGTCGTATTCGCGAAAGATCGAGCGGCTGACCGAGAGCCGCTGCTGCAAGGCATAGTCTTGGAGCAGGGCCAAAATTGCTGCCGAAAGTCGCTGCGGGTCATGGCGAACCATCACCTTGCGCTCACCGGTGCGCTCGTCGGCCTCCAGACGCTCTTGAGCCAGGTTGTCCTCAACCAGGATCGTCCCTTCGACCATCACCACTTGCTGCGGCGTGCCGTCAAACAGGACGACCTGCGAATCGTCAGTCACAACCCGTTCCGGCTCGACTGGCCGCGCGGCCTCGCTAAAGTAGCGTTCGAGCACTTCGGGGCGGATACCATCGCCACGGTGGGCCAGCACATAATCGAGGCGAAAGCCGCAGTGGGTCTGGATGGCGCGCACGTGATCGGCCACCGAATAGCCGGCGGTCTGGTTGGACTGGCTCATCAGGTTGCACACAAATATCTTGCGCGCGTTGCTTTTTCGTATCGTGTCATTGATCTCCTGGATCAGCAGGGCCGGGATCAGGTTGGTGAACAACGAACCGGGGCCAATGACGATGGCATCGGCTTTTTCCAGCGCCTTGATCACCTGCTCGGTGGGGCGAAAGACGGTCTCCGGCACGTCGGAAGACTCGGCGACGAGGTACACGCGGCGGATCGGCGAGCCGCGGCCCTGGGCAATGGCCGTTTCTCCCTTGAGCACCGTGCCGTCCTCAAGCTCGGCGCAGACCTGCACCGTGTCCAGCGTGGGGATCAACACCTCGTCGGCCGAAGTGCCCAGGTCGGCGTGCAAGCGAGCAAAGGAGGCCCCCGCGTTAGCCGGCGAGACCACGCCGACCACGTCCCAGGGCACGTCGTGGCGGATACGCAGCAGCATGTTCAACCCGCTCGTCCCGGCAAAGATGACCACCTTGGGCCGCTTGACCGGCGCGTAATGGCGGTAGACGGCGTCGAGCAGGGTCTCTTGCTGCGACATCAAGGGGCGGAACAGCCGCTCACCGAGCCGGACGAATGAAAAGCCGACCAGGAAAAGGCCGAGCAGCAGAAACAGGGCGGCGCGCAGCGGGCGCGAGATGAATTGCAGGGTGAGGTAATAAAAAATGCCGGGGACGTCGGCGGTGCGGTAAAGCTGAACCATGACATAGGCCACACCAAGAGCCAGGCACAAAATGCCAGCGAACAGCAAGATCAGCCAGCGCTTGAGGTGCATGCCGGGCATCAAAAGCGACCACAGTTTCTTCACTTTTCCAGCCTCCTGCCGGGGTGCGATATGAAAAAGGCCCGGACATCACCGGGCCTTTTTGGCTGGGGCGGCAGGATTCGAACCTGCGAATAATGGCTCCAAAGGCCACTGCCTTACCGCTTGGCGACGCCCCAACGATGATCCGTATTCTAGCACATTCCGGGCAAATGAGCAACTTTTTTGTTCGCTGGCGCACTCGGTGCTATACTCTGCTCTCACATTTTACCCAGGAGTGTATTCAATGTCCAGATTGATCTTGTTTGTCTGCGATGGCAATATCTTTCGTTCGGTGGCGGCGCTGGCCTTTGCGCGCCGCCTGGCGGCCGAGCGGGGTGTCATCGACCAGTACCAGTTTAGCGGCGCGGGCATTTACGGCCTGACGGTGGGACGTGCGCCCGATCCGACGACGGTTGCCGAGATGATCGGCTACGGGTTGGATGTCTCCGGCGAGCGCGCACGCAAGTTGAGCGTCGAAGAAGCGCATGCTGCGTCGCTGATCGTGACCATGGATCGCCAACAGCAGGCCCTGATCGCCGCCGGTTTTGGCGTCGCGCCGGAACGGATGGCCCTGCTGTACGATTTGATCGGCGAAAACAACGCCATGCCCGATGTCGGGCCGGTGGGGTTGGCGGCGATCCCGGTGCGCGTGGCCCAGATTCGCCGCTGTCTTTATGACGGTTGGGAGCGGCTGCTCGAACTGGCCGAACGGGATGCACCGGTCTGGGCAGATGCGCCTGCCGTAAATGAGGGGGACATTTGCCTGCGCCCGCTGGCGATGCCCGGCAACCAGCCGTGCGTTTGGGGCGGTGATTACCAATACCTGACCACGGCCCCCGACCCGCGTCTTGAGCCGCGCTGGGATCGCGCCGGCGTGCGGGTGACGCTGCAAAGCGCCGGGCTGACCATCGATCAGGTTGTGCTGGAGAGGCTGCCGCGCATCGCGCATGTGTCGAGTGGAGGTGTGGTCTATCAAAGCACCGCCGAGGGGCTGCGCTTTGCCATCAGCCAGCGCGTCGGTGAGACGCACTGGGAGCTGCCGGCGGGCACCGTCGAAGGGCGGGAGACGCTACGGCAGACGGCGGCCCGCGAGTTGGCCGAGGAGACCGGCTGCCGGGTGTGCCTGTCTCGCTATGTGCATTACGCCTATGACGTGATCCTCAATGACCCGCCCAGGTTCAAGATCAAACACTATTTTCTGGCCGAGGCCGCCAGCACTGCGCCGGAAGACATCGCCCCGCAGGTGCGCTGTGAGTGGCTGTCGGCCGACGAGGTCTTGGGCAAAATCTCCTGGGAAGAGCGCAGCGTGTTCAGGATGGCCCTGGCCCGGCTGGCGTAGGGGCGAGGCATCCCAAGACAGAATGGGCCGCTTGAACCCGGCTCTGCTGTCCGGACGCCCTGGTCAGCGAACCATGGACGAGGGATGCATCGCCCCTACAGGCCCGTTAACGTCTCCTCGAAAATCGCCAGGCCTTCATCAACCTGGTCGGTGGTGATGGTCAACGCCGGGCTGAAACGGATGCTGTTTGCGCCGCAGCCCAGAATGAGCAGGCCGCGGTCATAACAGGCTTTGACCAGGTCGTTGCGCAGTTGGGTGGCGCGCTCCTTGCTCTGGCGGTCCTTGACCAGTTCGGCGGCCAGCATCAGCCCCTTGCCGCGCACGTCGCCGATGACCGGGTGGCGCCCTTGGATGTCGAGCAGACGCTCAAACATATACGCACCCACCCGCGCCGCGTTGTCGATCAGCCCATTTTGGAGTAAATCGATCGTCGCCAGCGACGCGGCGCACGAAACCGGGTTGCCGCAAAAGGTCGAGCCGTGCGAGCCGGGCACCCAGTCCATCACGCTTTGGCGCGCGATCATCGCCCCCAGCGGCATGCCCGAGGCGATGCCTTTGGCCAGGGCCATGATGTCCGGTTCGACGCCCCAATGCTCGATAGCGAACATCTTGCCGGTGCGGCCAAAGCCACTCTGTACCTCGTCGAGCACCAGCAGGATGCCATAGCGGTCGCACAGCTCGCGCAGCCGCCCAAAATATTCGGGCACCGGCACCACATAGCCGCCTTCGCCCTGAATCGGTTCGACAAAAATGGCGGCCAATTCTTGCGGGGGGCACAGGCTGGCAAAGACCACCTCGTCGATGTATTTCACACAGTACACATCGCATTTGGGATAGGTCAGGTGAAACGGGCAGCGATAGCAATAGCCATAGGGCACGTGGGTCACGCCGGGCACCAGCGGGGCAAAGCCCTTGCGCTGGATGTACTTGGAGCCGGTCAGCGAGAGCGCACCCATCGTGCGCCCGTGAAACGCACCGATAAAGGCGAGCATGTGTGTGCGATGGCTGTGGTAGCGGGCCAGCTTGAATGCCGCTTCGACGCTCTCGGCACCCGAGTTGGTGAAAAAGACCTGGGTTTGTTCCCGGATCGGCACCAGCGCGTTGAGCTTTTCGGCCAGCTCGATCTGCGGCGGGTAGTAAAAGTCGGTGCCGGACATGTGGATGAATTTGGCGGCTTGATCCTGGATCGCCTTGACCACCTGCGGGTGGCTGTGCCCGCTGGCGCACACGGCAATGCCCGCGCAAAAGTCGAGAAAGCGGTTGCCATCCACATCCCAGGCTTCGATGCCGTTGCCGCGCGCCATCACAAAACCGTAGGAGCGGGTGTATGAGGGAGAGAGGTTGCGTTGATCGCGCTCGATCCAGGCCTGGCTTTGCGGGCCGGGCAGAGAAGTATCTGACGTTGTCATGGATGGGTCCTTTCTTGGCTGAATTTATGGCATCATCAGCACGTCTTCGATGTGCTCCAGCGCCCAGTCGATTTCCTCTTGGGTAATCACCAGCGGCGGGGCAAAGCGGATGATATGTTGGTGCGTTTCCTTGCACAAAATACCGCGCTGCATCAGGGCCTCGCAGAAACGCCGCGCGCCGCCGGCCTTCTGCGTCAGTTCAACGCCGATGAACAGCCCGCGCCCACGCACCTCGCGGATGTGCGGGCTTTCGATGCGCTGCAAGCGACCCAGGAAATACGCGCCCAGCTCGGCGGAGCGCTCAAAGAGCTTTTCTTCGACCAGCACCCTGATCGCTTCACGGGCGACTGCCGCGCCGAGCGGGTTGCCACCGAACGTGCTGCCGTGATCGCCGGGCCGGAACACACCCAGTACCTCGCGGCTCGACAGCACCGCCGAGACCGGGTACAGTCCGCCGGACAGCGCCTTGCCAACAATGACCATGTCGGCCTGGAAACCGTCGTGGTGGTGAGCAAAGAGCCGACCAGCACGTCCCAGACCGCACTGGATTTCGTCGGCGACGAACAGAATGTTGTGCTCGCGACACAGATCGTAGCAGGCCTTGAGGTAGCCATCGGGGGGAATGAGCACGCCGCCCTCACCCTGGATCGGTTCGATCATCAAGGCCACAGTGTTGGGGGTGATCGCCGCCTTGAATGCGTCCGCGTCGCCGAAATCGACCAGCTTGAAACCGGGCGTGAATGGCCCAAAACCGTCGCGATACTGCGCCTCGGACGAAAAGCCGACGATGCTGATCGTGCGCCCGTGAAAATTGCCGTTGCAGACGACGATCTCGGCCCGGTCTTGGGGGATGCCCTTGACCTGGTAGCCCCACTTGCGCGCCGCCTTGAGCGCCGTCTCGACGCCCTCGGCGCCCGAGTTCATCGGCAGCACCATCTCGTAACCGGTCAGTTCGCACAGTTCCTGCTCAAACAGCCCCAATTGCGAGTTGCGAAACGCGCGCGAGGTCAGCGTGACTTTGTCGGCCTGATCCTTGAGCGCCCGGACGATGCGCGGATGGCAGTGTCCCTGGTTGACGGCGGAATAGGCGCTCAGGCAGTCGAGGTAGCGGTTGCCCTCGACATCATAAACCCAAACCCGCTCGGCGCGGTCAATAACCACGTCCAGCGGGTGATAGTTGTGCGCGCCGTATCGATCTTCGAGCGCGATCAGTTCTTGTGAATTCATCGGTTCTCTCCTTTGAGAATGATGTAATTGATCAAGAAACCAGGTTTTTGAAAAAACCTGGTTTCTCCGCTAAACACGAGTGAGGTATTCGCCAGTTCGGGTGTCGACCCGCAGGACGTTGCCTTCATTGACGAACAACGGCACGGTGAGCTTGAGGCCGGTTTCCAGAGTCACCACCTTGGTTGCGCCAGTGGCGGTGTCGCCGGCAATAGCCATCGGCGCATCGACCACCTTGAGGTCTACCGTGGTCGGCAGATCAATGTCCAGCGGCTCGCCTTCGTACATGGTGATGTTGAGGGTCATATTTTCGATCAAGTACTGCGCGCCTTCGGCCAGGATGGCTGCCGAGAGCGGGATTTGCTCAAAGGAAGATGTGTTCATAAAGTAATAGAACTGCCCGTCGGTATAGAGGTATTGCACCTCGATGCGATCGATCTGAATGTCTTCCACCTTGTTGCCGGAGGTAAAGTTGCGGTCGAGGGTGGCCCCGGTGCGCAGGTTGCGAATCTTGGTGCGGATCACCGCGTTGCCGCGGCCGGGTTTGTAGTGCTGGTATTCAATCACTTTGTAAATTTCACCATCGACGGTAAAGGTTGTGCCCTTGCGAAGCTGCTGCACATCAATCATTGAAAAACTCTCCCAATCTAATCTCGTTTGTCGATCTACTGAGCAGAGTATACCACAGTTTCATTAAAACGCAATCTCACCGCCTTGACACAACCCATTTTCTGTGCTATAGTGCGCACAAATCGAACAGATATCGGCGATGACGGAGCAAGTACAAAGTGCGGTCGAGGTTCAGAGAGCTGCGGTTCGCTGCGACGCAGTCCCGCCCATTTTGGAAGGACACTCCAGAGCCGTTGGGTTGAACCCGGCACAATGTGCTGGCAGTAAGCCCGACCGGGCGCTCCCGTTACAGAGCCGGGATTGGTTGATCCCTCAAGGTCGTTGTCGAAAGGCAGCGATAAAGCAAGGTGGCACCACGAAAGCCTCTCTCGTCCTTGCGACGGGAGAGGCTTTTTCGATCCATACCATTTTCAGAGGAGGGTGCCATGAGCACATTGATACGAGTTCGAACCACAGAAGCACAGGGGTACGTGGGCCAGCGGGTCAGGATGGCCGGCTGGTTACACCTCTTGCGGCGGTTGGGCAAGGTTGGGTTTTTGATGCTGCGCGACGGCTGGGGCACGTTTCAGGCGGTGATCGAAGACGACGAACAGCTCGACCGCCTGAGCCAGTTGATGCCAGAATCGGTGATCGAGATCGAGGGAGAGGTGGTCGCCGAGGCGCAAGCGCCGGGCGGGTTGGAGCTACACGGCTGCCGGGTGACGGTGCTCAGTGCCGTCGAGGAAATACTGCCGTTCGAGATCAACAAAAAGGTGCTCAAGGCCGGGCTGGACACCTTTCTCGACCACGCGCCGGTAGGATTGCGCTATCCGACCAAGCGAGCTACCTTTCGGCTCTTTGGCGGCATCTTGGCCGCCTTCCGCGAGTGTCTGGCCGGCGAGGGCTTTGCCGAAATCCAGACCCCCAAGCTGGTCGGCGCGGCGACGGAGGGCGGGGCCAACGTGTTCAGGGTGCGCTACTTTGATCGCGACGCTTACCTGGCGCAAAGCCCGCAGTTATACAAGCAGGTGATGGTCGGCGTGTTCGAGCGCGTGTTCGAGGTGGGGCCGGTTTTCCGCGCCGAGCCGCACAGCACCACCCGGCACACCAACAGCTATACCAGCCTCGACGCCGAAATGGGCTTTATCGGCGACCACACCGACGTGATGCGTGTGCTGACCGGCGTCGTCCGGCACATTTTCGACGTTTTGCGCGAGCGCTATGCGCCGGAGCTGGCCCTGGCCGGTGGCTCCGCACCCCGGATGGGCGAGTCGATCCCGGCGATCCGCTTTCGCCAGGCGCAGCAGGTGATCCTGGAGCGGTTTGGCGAGGACTGCCGCAGCGAAGACGACCTCGCGCCGCAGCACGAGCGTTGGCTGTGCCAGTGGGCGCAAGAGGTACACGGTTCGGAACTGCTGTTCGTGACCCACTATCCGGCCAGCAAGCGGCCCTTTTACACCATGCCCGCCGTCGATGACCCGGCGCACACGCACAGCTTTGACCTGCTGTTTCGCGGCGTCGAAATCGTGACTGGCGGGCAGCGCGTACACCGTCACGCCCAACTGTTGGCGCAGATGGCAAGCCGGGGGCTGGGCGAGGCCGGTTTCGAAGGCTACCTGGAGGCGTTTCGCTATGGCATGCCGCCGCACGGCGGGTTTGGGATGGGCGCGGAGCGGCTCTTGCAGATGATCGTCGGCGCGGAGAACCTGCGCGAGACCACGCTCTTTCCGCGCGACATGAAACGGCTTGCGCCATAAACGAAAAAAAGCGCCTGGGGTGCCGGCCCCGGGCGCTCTTGAGTGGGGGAGAAGATAAACTCGTCCTAATTTACCATGACTCCGGTGATCTTGCTGGACGGTTCTCAGACGCTTTTCATACGCTCAGGCCTTCGAGCAACTGCGTGCGCGTCCAGACGTTGAGCAGCGGATCGCCGATTTCCTCCATCCACGCTACCAGTCGATGCCGCTGCTGGCGTAGTATGCTTTGGCACGCTGGGTCTGTGGCCCGGTTGAGCAGTTCGCCGGGATCGTCGACCAGATCGTACAGTTCGTCCTCGGCAGCCGCGTTCCAAACGAATTTCCAGCGCCGGTCGCGCAGCATGCGCTGGCTGTACAGCCCAAACTGGTTGCCGTGATAGGTGGCGAAAATATCCGGCCGCGCTTCGATTTCGCCCTTGCACAACGAGAGCAGGTCCTGGCCCTGAAACGTCGCCGGCACAGCCGCGCCGGCGGCCGCGCAAAATGTGCGCGCCAGGTCGATGGCGTGCGACACAAAAGCCTCACACACGCTCCCCGCCGCGATCTTGCCCGGCCAGCGTGCGATCAGCGGCACGCGCACCACATCGTCGTACATCACGTAATGCTTGTCGATCATGCCGTGCGCGCCGCACAAGTCGCCGTGATCGGCGCTGTAGACGACGAGCGTGTCCCCGGCCAGGCCGAGTTCGTCCAGCGCGTCGAGCAAGCGGCCAATCTGCGCGTCGATCAGGCTGATGCAGCCCAGGTAGCGGCCGACCAGCGGCGCCCAGTCGGCCCACGTCCAGCGGTCGATCTGCCAGGTGCGGCGCTGCTGGGCCTGTATGTACGGCTTGCCGATCAGCGGATCGGGAAAACTGGCCCAGGGTGGGATATGCTCCGGCGGGTACATCGAGCAGTAGGGTTCGGGCACCACGTTGGGCAGGTGCGGCTCGCGCAAATCCCACTGGATGAAAAAGGGATGTTCCCGGCGGCGCAGCAGGTCGATCACCCGGCTCGCCCCCCAGCCGATGCGCGTTTGCTCCGCTGCGACGCCGGGATCGCACTCGCCAAACCAGCGGTTCTGGTGCGGTGTTGGCGGTAAGCCCTGCGCGGCGCGCCAGGCGTCGTAATTCCGGTCATTGATGGCGAGGTCAAAGCCATAATCCGGTGCGCCTTTGTGCGGATGTACCTGCCACTTGCCGACGTGAGCCAGCCGGTAGCCGTCGTCGCGCAAGACCCGGGTGAATGTGGGCAGCGCCGACGTGTCCGGAAAGGGCACTTCGGTGCCCCAGTTGGCGATGGCTCCGTGCCGGCTGGGCCAAACGCCGTGGATCAGGCTGTTGCGCGAGGGCACGCAGACCGGGATTGGGCAAAAGGCGTGGCTGAAACGGACGCCGGCGGCGGCGAGTCGATCCAGGTGGGGCGTGCGCAACAACGAGGAGCCGACGCAGTCAAAGCGGTGCTGGTCGGCCTGGATGAACAGGATATTGGGCGGATTTGTGCTCATGAGTCACTCCTTCCGGCGGCGATGCCCGCCGCCAGGGCCAGGCTCCAGGCCAGGTCGGGCAAAAAGTAGCCGCTGTCCACCAGGCCGTGGGCCAGCGCGGCGATCAGGCCGGCTAGCAGGCCGATATGATAGGAGAAACCAGGGTTTTGGCAAAACCCCGGTTTCTTGGGTATTACTTGATAGATCGTCGTCCCGATCAACAGCGCAAAGGTGATCAGGCCGGGGATGCCCAGCCGCACAGCGGCGTCGAGCCACATGTTGTGCGGGTGATAGAGCAGCGGCTCCGTCCACGCTTCGGGGCGCATGTAGCGTGGGTAGACGAACTGAAAGCCGTCGAGGCCGAGGCCCCAGGGGTGATCGGCGATCAGGGCCAGCGTGCTCTGCCAGACCGGCAGGCGAATTTCCTGCCAGACCGGGCCTTGCGCACGCCCGTCGATCAACGCGATCCAGGCCAGGGCCAGGCCGCCCAGGCCGGCGGCGAGCATCCACCACTTGAGGTGACGCCGGCACAGCCAGGCGACGGCGATCAGCGCGGCGGGAACGGCCAGCAGCCACGCCCCGCGCGAGTAGGTGAAATAGAGCGCCGCGCTCAATACGAGGACAGCCGCCCACCACCGGCATCGATGGCGGGTTGAGCACAGCGCGCACGCCAGGGCCAGCGCCAGGATACGTTCCAGGTACAGCGCCAGATGGTTGGGCGAAAAGAACGGCCCGCTCACACGCCCCAACTCGCCCACAGCCACCCACTGCCCCAACGCCCACTGCCCGATGCCAATTGCGGCGGCTAGAAGCCCGGAAACGATCCAACCCGTGAGCAGGGGCGCAGCATGCCATGCCTTCGCCAAACAATACAACAAGACCGGCCCCAGGATGCACAAGCGCCACTCTCGCCACGCCGAGACCGGGTCGGGCGAGTAAATGAGGGCCAGGGTGCCAACCAGGAGCCACAAAAGCCAGGCGGTGTCGAGCAAAGACAGAGGCGGTCGCTTCCGGGAAGGTCTCAGATGCACGATGACCGCCGCCCAAAGCAAGGGTTCCGCGGGGGCAAGCTGCAAGTCGCCGAACGATTTGGCCCAATAATGAAAGGGCATGGCAACCGCAGCGCCGGTCAAGGCCCAGGCCGGATGCAGGAAAAAGATGGGCAGAGCCATCAACCAGGCGACGAGCGCCCATTCGGGGTACGGGGTGAATACGTACAGGACAGTCAGCGCCACGAGCAGGGCAAGGCGCCAACCTACGGGCAGCGCAGCAAAGGCATGCCAGCTTGTCTGCGCCGACCGACGCCAGGCAGCGAAAAACCAGGGCAGAACAAGCAGAATCACACCGCACACGAACCAGGCCGGATAGGCTGAGAGAAGGATCGGTTCACTCCCAATGTATTCTATATCCGAATGTAAAACGGCATATATGTCTGTAGGCATATCCTGTGCATCGCGAAGGGCAAAACTCCAGCGCGGCGCGTCGACGGGCAGATCGGGCTGGTATTCGGCCCAGATCAGCGGCCCGAGCCAGGGCCATTCGGCGCGCGCGCGGGCAATCGCGCCTCGGACGCGCGATGCTTGCCTTTCGGCGGTGTCGCCGCCCCAGGGCATCGGCGGGCCGGCGTAATCGGCGGGCAAAACGTTCCAACCCCACTCGACGGCCCAGACGGGCGTGTCTTGATCGCCATGCGCGCACATGATCTCGCGCAGGGCGACCGTCCGAGAAAAGTTGAGCACGTCCGCCGCCACACGGCGATCATCCGGCCCCGACCAGAATCCGTAGGGCTTGACCGCCAGTATGTCAAACCAGGCGTCGCCGCCGAGGGCGTAAAGCTGGCGCAGGTAATCCAGGTCGTTGAGGTTGTCCGGACCGGGGGCCTGGGTGGGGGCCAGCGCGCCGCCGAGCACCCGGGCAGTCGGGTCGGCGGCGTGGATGGCCGGGTAAGCGGCCTGGAGCAGCGTGGCATAGCCGCACGCAGCGACGTGGCTGTCGGCCCAACGACGGCTCAAATTCGGTTCATCCCAGACCTGGTAGTGATCGACTGCGCCGCCATAGCGGGCAGCGACGGCGGCAGCAAAGCGGGCGAAAGCCTGTTCGTCGACCGGAGGAATGCAGGGGATGGGGTATTCTCGCTGGCGCAGCGCCCAGCCCGGCGGATCGTCGAGCACGACGACCAGGCCGAGGTGGCGCCGTTGTACGGCCTCGACCAGCGCGTCCCAGGCAGCCCAATCATACCGGCCCGGCTGCGATTCGATCTCGCGCCAGGAAAAGCGCTGCCGCAGCCAGTAGAAATCGAGCGCAGCCATATCTTCCAGGACAAAACCCAGCTCTTGAGTGGTGTATTGGGTCAATTCGACGTTGACGCCCAGGCGCTGATCGACCTTGGTCTGACCGGGGGGTTCGATGCCGCGCTGCGCGAATCGCGACCAGCGCAGCATGTAGCCGCTCAGACCCACAAAAGAAACCAGGCCCAAAAAGTAAACCAGAACGACAATCCGGGTTTTAGCCTTGGCCTGGGGAACAGATTGGGTCACCATTTATCCTTGTAATTCGTAAAGCGCGCTATGTATTCCGTTACACTCGTTTGCCGCCGCACGCTTCCGTTTCAATCTTCGTCGATCTCTTGCTGGGGTGAAATCACCTCGACCACCTCGCCGTGAACGTCGACGACGATGCGAAAGCCCATCATGCCCAGCCACGGCTTCCACTGCGAAGGATCGGACTGGCGAAAACCTTGCTCGAAATTTTTCAGCGCCATGTCGATTGAGGCCTTGGTAAACAAATCATCCTGGCCCAGGAATTTCATCACCCCGTCGGTGACGAGGTCTTCCATGCCATCGATTTGCTCGCGCAGGATGGCGATCACCTGATCGTCGATCCGGGCCGCTTCAACGTGGCGCATGAAATCGCCGTCCGGGATCACGTAAAACGGTTCGGCGCCGAGGTATTTCAGTTCTACCGGCTGGCCTTCCTGGTTGGAGATCAATCCGTCAAAGATCGGCATTGGATGTGTGGATTCTGTCATCGCTACCTCCCTGATGTGCTCTATGATACACAGCCTGCGCGCATCTGTCAACTTGCGTTTTCCCCATTTTGGGGTAAGATCATGACGAAACACGACTGTCCCGAGTTTCTCTGGGGATGTTTGGAAAGGTGGCAGACAAATGAAAGCACTTTATGTGACATCGACGCTCGATTTTGGTGGCAAGACCTCATTGATCGTCGGTCTAGGCCGGCAGCTCCAGCGCAGCGGTCAAAAAGTTGGCTATATCAAGCCGCTCAGCACGCGCCCGCGCGATGTCGATGGGCAGCTGATCGACCGTGATGTTGCATTTTTGCAGCAGGAACTTGGACTGCAAGATGCAGCCGGTGATATGGCGCCGATCACACTGAACGCAGCGCAGGTCGAGACGGCGATCAAGCACGACGGTCTGGGTGCGTTCGAATCACAATTTAAAGCAGCCTACCAGCGCGTGTCGCAGGGCAAGGATATACTGCTGGTCGAAGGCGGCCGGCAGCCGCTTGAGGGCGCGCTGTTCAACCTGGCCTCGCACCAGGTCGCCGAGCGGATCGACGCACAGGTATTGGCGGTGGTCAAATACGAGGACTGCATGTCGGTCGATGCGGCACTGGGGCTGCGCGGCGTGTATGGTGAGCGGATTCTGGGCGTGGTGCTCAATGCCGTGCCGCGCATGTACATGCGTTTTGTGCAAGAGACGGCGCAGCCCTTTCTGGAATCCGTCGGATTGCCCGTGCTGGCCGTGATGCCCCAGGAACGCCTTTTGCTCGCCGCCAGCGCGCAAGAGCTGATCGCCCACCTCGACGGGCAGGTGATGTGCTGCGCTGACGCAACCGGGGAGCTGGTCGAATACCTGATGGTCGGTGCGATGAGCGCCGGCAGTGCGATCACCTATTTCCGCAAGCGCCCCAACAAGGCGGTGATTACCGGCGGCGACCGGCAAGACGTGCAGCTGGCCGCGCTGGAAACCTCAACTCGCTGCCTGATCCTCACCGGCGGCCAGCCGCCCAGCCAAGTGGTGATCGCGCGCGCTCAAGAAGTCAACGTGCCAGTGGTGGTCGTCGAGGCGGATACGCTGACCACCGTGCAGTCGATGGAGCAGATTATGGGCAAGACATCGCTGCACGAGCCACAAAAGGCGGCCCGCTTTGGCAACATTTTGCAAGAACGCTTTGATTTTGGGCGGTTTTATGGTATGATGAGCCTTCAGGCGTGAAACGTAATGCGTGAGACGTGAAACAGCATTATTCACGCATTACGTTTCACGTTTTAATATGTCAAATTTGTTTTTTATATGAAAATAGTCAAGGAGTTGATACAATGGCAATGATTGAACAGATTCAGGCCCGCGAGATTTTGGACTCGCGCGGCAACCCGACCATTGAGGTCGATGTCTTGTTGGAAGACGGCTCGTTTGGTCGCGCCGCCGTGCCTTCCGGCGCGTCGACGGGCATTCACGAGGCCGTTGAACTGCGCGACGGTGACAAGGAGCGCTATGGCGGCAAGGGCGTGCTCAAGGCGGTGGACAATGTCAACGAGACAATCGCCGAAGAAATTCTCGGTTGGGATGCGTTCGACCAGGTGGGCATCGACGAGATGATGATCGAACTGGACGGCACGCCGAACAAGAGCAACCTGGGCGCCAATGCCATTCTGGGCGTGAGCATGGCCGTGGCCAAGTCGGCGGCCATATCGGCGGGGATGCCACTGTATCGCTACCTGGGCGGGGCCAATGCGCACGTGCTGCCCGTGCCAATGATGAATATCCTGAACGGCGGCAAGCACGCGCTCAACAGCACCGACCTGCAAGAATTTATGGTCATGCCCGTCGGCGCGCCGACCTTTCGCGAGGCGTTGCGCTGGGGTGCAGAAATCTACCAGGCGCTGAAAAAAGTGCTCAAAGACAAGGGCTATGGCACCAACGTCGGTGATGAGGGCGGGTTTGCGCCAAGCCTGGGCTACAACGCCGAGGCAATCGAGGTGATCCTGAAGGCCATCGAGAGCGCCGGGTACAAGCCGGGCGAAGATGTGTTCATCGCCCTCGACCCCGCGTCGAGCGAGATTTTTGAGGACGGCGTGACCTATAACCTGCAAAAAGAGGGCAAACGCCTCAGCGGCGCGCAAATGGTCGATTTTCTGATCGACTGGGTGAACAAATATCCGATCATCTCGGTTGAAGACGGCCTGGCCGAGGATGACTGGGCAAGTTGGACCAAATTCACTGCCGCCGTCGGCGACCGCGTGCAAATCGTCGGTGATGACCTGCTGGTCACAAACGTCACGCGCATCGAAAGGGCAATCAAGGAAAAAGCGTGTAATTCCTTGCTGTGCAAAGTCAACCAGATCGGCTCGCTCACCGAGGCCGTCGCCGCCGTCGAGATGTCCAAGCGCAACCGCTGGACGGCGGTCGTGTCGCACCGCTCCGGCGAGACCGAAGACGCCACCATCGCCGACATTGTGGTCGCCCTGAACGCCGGGCAGATCAAGACCGGCGCGCCCTGCCGCTCGGATCGCGTGGCCAAGTACAACCAACTGCTGCGCATCGAGGAAGAACTGGGCGAAACCGCCGAGTACGCCGGCAAGAAAGCGTTCTACAACATCAACCATTTCTAGACAGCGCTTGGCTGCGATCAAAAGCCGGGGATTGGGTCAAATCCCCGGCTTTTATTTTGTGCCGGGCGCACCCGCTGGCGGCGCATTTCTTTTTGGGGGCAGTTTGACATAACATTCCAAACGAGGAGAGCGGCACGCCCCGTTGTTCCACAACGCCGTGCCGTCTCGATTGCGTATCGTATTGCATCGTCAGGCACGAGGCGTGCCTGACTCCTCAAAAACTCGCCCCAGGATTGAAATGCGCCCCCCGCCGGCGGCGACTTTACAAAATCGGCGACATGATGTATAAACAGCACATTTTGCGGAGGAGAAAACAATGGGCGAGCAAGAACCAACTCGAGAACGGACATTCAAGGATTATCTGGGCCTGGCGGCGCGCGGGTTTGCGATGGGATCGGCAGACATTGTGCCCGGCGTGTCCGGCGGGACGATGGCCTTGATCCTGGGCATTTACGAGGAATTGCTTGGTTCGATCAAGGCGGTGCTCAACCGCGAGGCGATCGGCCTGGCTCTGAAATTCAAGTTCAGGCAGGCATTGGCCCTGCTGCCGTGGCAGTTTTTGGCCTCGGTAGCGGTGGGGATTTTCCTGGCTGTGTTTACAATGTCTTTTTTCCTGGATTGGGTGCTGGAGCATTACCCCTCATTGCTATGGGGCTTTTTCTTTGGCCTGGTCGTCGCCTCGACGTGGGTGGTGCGCAAGCAGATCGGCAAATGGGGCGTGGTACCGGTGATTGGTCTGATTTTGGGCGCGGTGTTTGCCTTTTGGCTGGTGGGTATGGTGCCGGCCGAGACGCCGAATACCTGGTGGTTCTGGTTTATCAGCGGGATGGCGGCGATCTGTGCGATGATCTTGCCGGGACTGTCCGGCTCGTTTGTGCTGGTGCTGTTGGGCAAATACCAGCAGCTGCTCGCGGCAGTGACCAACATGCAGATCGGTATTTTGCTGCTGGTGATTGCCGGGGCCGGGGTAGGCATCGTCACCTTTGCCCAGCTTTTGAGCTGGCTGCTCAAGCGGGCACACGATGCGACGGTGGCTGTGCTGATGGGCCTGATGATCGGCGCGCTGCGCAAGCTGTGGCCGTGGCAGGCGGCCGTTACACATGGCGACCTGCCCCAGTCTTTGCAAGTGGCGGTGCCGCTTGGATTCATGATCGTCGGGGTTGGGTTGGTGTTGGTGATCGATTACCTGGCTTCGAAAAAGCCCAAACCGGCGCATTGAGCGGGGCACGCACAAAAAAAGCGCGAGCACTCGAGTGCTCGCGCTTTTTTGTTTCACAATTCCCTTTCACGCGCCTGGTAGCGTTTCCACAGCCACCAGCCGATGATGATCGTCGCCAGGAGCAGGACGAGCGCGACCAGCGTCGGCAGGAGGATGGAGAGCAGCGCGGTGAGCGCTGAGGCGATGTCTTCCACCGTGCTGACCACCGGGTTGCCCACGCCGGCCGTCGAGGCCGTGACCACCGGGCGCGCCGTGGCCTTGACCACGTGCACCGTCCCGGCCAGGATCAGCCCGCAGATCATGGCCAGAATTGGGCTGACATCGGCGATGGTGTTGGCGTTGGCGGCAAAGAGGATCGCCCCGGCGACGGGCCGGATAAAGGTCTGTACCACGTCGTTGATCGAATCGACGGCGGGCACCTTGTCGGCGAAAATCTCGATCAGCAGCAGGACGACAAGGACGGCGATCACCCACCAGTTGGTCAGCACGTCAAAGGGTTCGTTGAGCGTGATCAGTTTGGTAAACCGGGCCACCAGGGCGACAATCAACAGCGGCAGGTAGGCATTCAGCCCGGCCGAGGTGGAGAGGCCAAAACTCGTAAAGATACCCAGAAAATTTTCCATCATCTTGCTCCTTCAAGAAAACCTGCACGGAAACGCGCCCTACTGATATTCTGCTACAATTGACCGCGGACCACGTCATGGTCGGTGGTCTGTCGTCTGCGGCCGGTTGTCGGCTTGTTATTTGACCACCAGATGGGCCAGCGTGATCCAGTCCCCCTCTACGTCGCCGTTGGCCTGCACCGACTGCACCCGCTTGCGCGTCTCAAAGCCATACATACCCACCACCAGCGGGTATTGGCCCGGCGGCAGGTCGGGCGGAACATCGAGCCGGTGCGTGTCGGCGATGCGCATGCCCTGCCGCCAACGGGGAAACCACAGCAGCGTCGGCGAACTGCCGCCAAGCGGGGTCATGTCGTGCTGCGCGCGCACCTGGAGGTTCGTATCGAGCAGCTGGACGAAAATGGTATAGTTTGCGTCGATGGGACGCAGCGATTCCCAATCGAGCCGCACGCGCAGGGTTTGCCCAGGGCGGATTTCGATGTCGCGCGCAAGCACGCTTGCGCGTTGGACGTTTTGCCCGTTGACCCACGCGCCGCGCAGCAAGATGTCGCCGCGCAGGTTGCCGATGGCCCGTTCCAACGTCTTGACCGAGGGCTGCCAACCTGCCGCCTTGACCTCGATGCTGGTCAGCGGGGCCAGCGTGCTGCCGCTGTTCAGGATCAAATCGCGCCCCTCGCTGATCAGCCTGACGCCGACTTGCAGTTCGTGCTTTCTGGCGTCAATCGTCCACGGCACGGGCAGTTCAAAACGCTCGACGACGATCTCGCCGGGCTGCCACCAGGGGGTATTGAAACGGCTGTCGGTGGTGAAATGGTAGGTCGTCTCGCCGAATTTGGCCCAGGGCAAATAATAGTATTCTGTAGGGTTGGGCATACGCATATACAGGTCGAGCTTCAAGATGTCACCGGCCTGAGCAAAGCGCTCATCCAGCCGCCAGCCGACGATCGCAAACCCTTCTTCGGTGGCGATGTCCACCGGCGTCGCCTCGGCGGGCAGTTCGCGCAGCCAGGCGGGCAGGGCTTGCCACAGGTCGCCGCTGGGCATCAGGCGATATTTTTCGGCCACAAAGGGCCGGTAATGATTCAAGTACACCGGGCCGTCTCCAATGTGCGCGTCGACGCCCTGGGTAAAGGTAGTGCCCGCTGGTATATGTACGAACTGCACGTTCTCGTCGTTCCAACGCTGGTCTTCGACCTGAGCCTTGTACCACACGGTGGTCATGCGCTCCCACTCGGTCAGCAGGGTGGCATGTTGGCCCTGGCCGGCGAACCGCGCCTCGACCCTTTCCAGCCAGCGGTCGGCGTCTCGAAAATCGCTCAAATCCATCTGCGTCCAGAGTGTCGCGGTCGACCAGAGCGGCATCAGCCCGATCAGCGCCACTGCGGCGATGGGCGCGTAAACGGCGAGGATGCGCTGCCGGCGCGCACCGAGCCAGCCCAGCAGCAGGTCGATGCCCGCGCCAGCCAGCACGCCGACGACGATGACCGGCCCCAGCAGGTAGGCCATCGCATCCTGCAAAATGTTGACCGTAGCCAGGATGATGCCGGTCAGGGTGGCGGTCAGCAGCAGCGCCGTTTGCCACTGTCGCCGCCACAGCGCGATCAGGCCGAGCAGAGCCAGCGCCAGCGCGGGCGGGGCAAATTGCAGGCCCAGCGGCACGCGCACGTCCCACAGCCGGTACAGGATGTCGATCAATGAAAACTGGAACAGGTTGACGCGCAGCCCCTGCGCAGTGATCACGCGCCAGAACCCGGCCCAGGTGTTCATATCGTCCGGGCCGGGCAGCGGCGGCTTGCCGACGGCGCAGCGGATGGGATAGTATAAAAATGCGGCTAGGCCGATCAGCGCAAACCCGACCATCTTGAGCAGCATGCGCCAGTCGAGCAGAATGCGCGGACGGACAGCGACGATGAACGCAGCATAGGCCGGAAAAGCGAACACCAACAGCGGGTGGTGGACGGGGCTGAGTCCGGCGACGACGCAAAAGGCAAACAGCCAGCCGTCGCGCCTGCTGCGCTGCCAGCGCAAGAGCAGAAACAGACTGAGCGCGATCAGCAGCGCGGTGAGGATGTGCGCGTTGGCGTGGATGGCATGCTGCCACACGTCGAGGCCGGTGGCGACGAGCAGCGCGGCCAGGATTGCTGGCGCTTGTCCATACACCGACGCAGTCAGCGCCCAAGACCGCGCCGGCGCCTTGCTCAAGGTGCGCCCCATGCCGTAAACCAACACAGCAATCAGCGCGCCGCAGACCGCCGAGAACAGATTGGCCCGCCAGGCGAACGAGCCGAACGGGATCAAGTGGGTGAACAGGTTGCCCGTCAGCGCGTAAAAGCCATAGCCAGGCGGGTGACCGATGCCCCAGCGCGCGGCGACGATCTGGTATTCGCCGGGATCGCCCGGCACGACCGAGGGGGCCATCCGGCTGACGTACAAGGCCAATGCAGCGCCCCCAAGCGCGGCCGCGATGCCCCAGGAAATGAATGTTCGACCCGTTCGATTTTCCAAAAAATCGCTCCTGTTGCCCGAAAAGGATGGGCTGGCTGTGAGATTCGATTATACCACGCAGAATGCGCATTGACAAAGGCACGATGGGCGGCAAACGCAAGCAGTACCGAACGCACATTGACAAAGGTTGCATAGGCGTGTATACTGAGTAAAGCAAACGCCGGATAGGGCGGCGGGAGAAGATGATGAGCGAGCAAAGGGACGAGTTGAGCCACATTGTCGATACCTTTTGGCAAAAAGCCGACCGGGCCGAGGCCCAGGACGATGCCGACGGCACGCGCGCCTGGATGGAGGCCATCGTCCAGATAGACACGGCAAACCTCGATGCCTGGTTGCGACTGGCCGAACTGATCGCCGATCCGCAGGAGCGGATGCAGTGCTACGTCCACGTGCTCGAAATCGATCCCCGCAACGAAAGCGCACGCGCGGGCATTCGCCAGACACGCAAGGAACTGCGCTGACCGGCGCAGGGGGGGACAAGGCCCGTCAAGATCGTTGTTTTTTGAGCGCAAATCTTTCCGAGCGACCAGGCCCTATTCAGA
>CAYRXM010000037.1:0-9051 GCA_964428175.1 uncultured Anaerolineae bacterium | reverse complement strand
CGCAAATCTTTCCGAGCGACCAGGCCCTATTCAGATCCGATTTATTCGGGATAGGGCCTATCCTCCAAGATCGTTGTTTTTTGAGCGCAAATCTTTCCGAGCGACCAGGCCCTATTCAGATCCGATTTATTCGGGATAGGATTCAAAATGAACAAGAACAGGACGCCATTTCGGGTCGTCCTCGCCATTTTGTCGAGTATAGTGTTGTTTGCAACCTGGTTGAGCCAGCTGCCGGTCGAGGCCAGGCAGGTGGTGTATGTGCCCCAGTCGATGCCGGTTGAGAAGCCGTTGCAGCAGACGTGTCTAACCTTGCGAATCCAGCAGCTTTCTGTTGACCCTGATCCGCCGGGACAGGACCAGCCCTTTAATATTCGCGTCTTGATCGAGAACATCAGCAGTACAACTGTGACGACGAATACCTGGGCGTATTTGTATGTAGACAAAGCGCCCAACCTGGGCACGCCGCCGGATGTACAGGCCTTTTCGGCGACAAATAACCTGGAACCGGGCAATACCATTGAGACGATTTTCACTGTGCCAGCGTCGTTTGCGACACCTGGATATCATTCTATTGCAGTGATCGTTGATGCCTTGCAGCAGATCGATCCCGGATGTGAGAATACATCGGCGTTTCAAATCTATGTCGATCCCGTCGTTGTCCCGACTGCGACTTCAACAAACACAGCTACCGCCACCCCCTTCCCCAAGCCGCAGATTTATTTCTTTACCGCCAGCCCGACCACCGTCGTTCTCGGCCAGGCGACGACGCTGCACTGGCAGGTGTACGGCGAGGCGGTCACGGTGTACCTGGACGGCCAGCCGGTTTCGCTGGAGCAGACGGTAGACACGTATCCAGATCAAACACACGTTTACACCTTGCGCGCCGAAAACCCGGGCGGTTTTGTCGAAAAGACGGTCAGCATCACCGTCCTCACCCCCACCTCGACGGCGACGCCGACCGCTACGGCGTGCCCGCTGGCCGTGATCCACGACTTTGGCGCGACGCGCACCACGATCAACCGGGGCGAATCGACGACGCTGTACTGGGACCTGTCCGGCGCGACGGAGGCCTATCTCAACGGCTCTGGTGTGGCCGGTGTCGCGCAGCAAACCGTTACACTGCAACAAACCACCGTCTTTGTCCTGGTGGCGCACAATGCCTGCGGCGATACGCAAAAATCGCTGACCATCACCGTGCGCTTTGCCACGCCCACCAACACCCATACCCCCACACCGACGCGGACGCCGACCTGGACACCGACCTCGACGTCATACCCGACCAGCACGCCCACGCGGAACGTGCTCACGGCGACGCCGACCAACCCGCCGCAGCAAAACACGATCACGCCCTATCCGACCGTTGCCCAGTCAAGTCCTCTGGATCAGCCCTCGCCGACGCCGGTAGAAGACCCGACCGAGACGCCGACCTGGACGCCGACGCCCGTGCCAACATCGACGTTCACACCGATGCCTGAGGAAACACCCACGATGTTGGTGCAGACAAGCCCGCTCGACGACCCGACCCTGACGCCCACGCCGACTGAAACGCCGTCCGAAACGCCGACCGCGCCGGTGGTGGCCGGTGTTTTGACCGAGACACCGGAGACGGCTCTGGCATTGACCCCAACGCCGACGACGGTTCCGACCGGCGGCACGATTCGCGCCTACCTTTGCCCGCTGTCGGTGCTGCTGCTTTTCGCCGTGGGGATCATTGTCGTCTCGATCGTCCTGCCCCGCCTGCGCGAAAAGCGCGCCCCGCAGCCGGCATACGCGCCCGAATTCGAAGGCGCGGCCTTTGTCCCCGACGATTCGCTGCTCAGCGAAACCAGTTCCATCGCTGAAGGCGTGTACCTGGTCGAAGAGGACATCATCGACGCCGAGCCGGAGCAGCCCGTTTTCAAGGTACCGCACAAGTCGCCGCCGGGCCGGGGGCTGTCCATCGACGAGCCGGCAGACTGAACCAGTCCGCGCGTTGCCCCGGCCAATCATACACATCGCTCAGACAAGCCCCAAGAATGTTGTCCAGCCACATACCTGGGGCTTTTTGTTTGGGTGTGGTCACTGCTCAGCCTACCCTTGCAAAGGGTGACAAACCTTTGCAAGGACAGGCAGTTACTCTGGCTGTACCATTACTTTGCATCACTGATTCTTCTGAAAAATGTACTGCCCAACGACTTGGTGGACAGCTAGAGGTGACTCACGCAAAGCCGCCAAGAACGCCAAGATGCATATAAAATTGTTCTTTGCGTCGCCAACCAGTGGTTGGATGTGCCTTTGCGTGAGGCTTGTTCAGTGTCCAGTATGTCATTGACCAATACAGATTCTCCTGAAAAAGGGCCACGGGCAATGAGCGGATCATCACCTCTGCTGACCACCAAGCTGTATATCCCCCAACCTCGTCCCGGCGAGCGTATGGTGCCCCGCCCTCACCTGATCGCGCGGCTGGACGAGGGCCTGCACCTGGGACGCAAATTGACCCTCATCTCTGCCCCGGCCGGGTTCGGCAAAACCACGCTGCTGGCCGAATGGGCCGCGCACGGTGCAGGGCGTTTCTGCTGGCTTGCGCTGGATCAAGGTGAAAATGACCCGGCGCGATTCTGGGCTTATTTGATCGCCGCCCTGAAAACGGTGCAGGCGAACCTGGAAGAGACAATCTCGGCGCTGCAACCTCCCCGGTCGCTGCTGCCGGAATCGATCTTGACCGCGCTGATCAACGAGATTGCGGTCCGCCCCGGCCGCTTTATTCTCGTCCTCGACGATTACCACCTCATCGCAGCCCAGTCGATCCACGATGGGCTGGCTTTTCTGCTCGATCATTTGCCGTCCAACCTGCACCTGGTGATCGCCACCCGCGCCGACCCACCCCTGCCCCTTGCGCGCCTGCGCGGGCGAGGCCAGCTGACCGAACTGCGCCAGGCCGATCTTGGCTTTACTGCCGATCAAGCAGCCGCTTTTTTCAACGTCCGTGCCGGTTTCGAACTGTCTCCCGCCGACGTGACCACCCTCCAAGCTCGCACCGAAGGCTGGATCGCCGGCTTGCAGATGGCCTCACTGGCCATCCAGGCTCACTCAACGCAAGGTCGAGATGCTGCCGAGCTGGTTCGTACGTTCGCCGGCAGCGACCGCTACATCCTGGATTATCTGGGCGAAGAGGTGCTCAATCACCAGCCGGAGCGCATCCGAACCTTTCTGACGCAAACTTGCATCCTTTACCGTCTGTCCGGCCCCTTGTGCGACGCAGTCGTGCAGATCGCCGACGCCCAGGCCATCCTCGAATACCTCGACCGCAACAACCTCTTTATCGTCCCGCTGGACAACGAGCGGCGCTGGTATCGTTACCACCGCCTCTTTGCCGACCTGCTGCAAAAGCACCTGGTCCAAGTCGAACCCGAGCGGGTGGCCTTGCTTCACGGTCGCGCCGGCGCGTGGTATGAGCAGCAGGGGCAGATCGACGAGGCGATCCCGCACGCACTGGCCGCGTGCGAATTCGAATGGGCCGCCGACTTGATCGGCCAGGCGGCGGAGAGCACGCTAATGCGCGGCGAGGTGGTCACCGTAAAGCACTGGCTGGACGCGCTGCCAGACTGGGCCATTCGCGCCAGCCCGACTGCCTGCCTGTATCACGCCTGGATGCTCTTGCTGTCCGGCCAATCCATCGAGATCGTCCGGGCGCGCCTGCAAGACGCCGAGCGGTACAGCGATCTCGTGCCCGGCCAGATCGCCGCAATGCAAGCCATCGTGGCCGCGTACCGGTTCCAGGTTTCCCGCACCCTCGAACTTGCCAGGCGCGCGCTGGATCAATTGCCGGAGCAAAATGGATTGCTGCGCAGTTTTGTGCAGTGGATTTTGAATACCTACGGCACATTGAGTGACCCCCACGGCGATGGCGTAGAGATGCTGGCGCAGATGGCCCGCCAGGGGTTGGACAGCGGCAACGTCATGGTCGCCGCGATCTCGATGATCCATTGGGGTGAAACCTTGGTCAAGCAGGGGCGGCTGCGAGAGGCCAGACAGCTCTACGAACAGACGCTGTCGCTGGCAATCGATGTCCGCGGACAGCCGCTGCCCGTCGCGGCCCCGGCGTTGGTCGGACTGGGCGACATTTATTACCGCTGGAATGACCTCGACGCGGCGGTACGCCATCTTGAGCGGGGCATTGCGCTGCTCAGCCAGTGGAACGAGGTCGGCGCGATGGAGGCCTACCTCTCTCTGGCGATGGTTCGCCGGGCGCAAGGGAACCTGGATGGCGCTCAGGCGGCAGTAGATCGCGCGCGCGAACTGGCCGCCCGTTTTGACGCGACCAATCTTGACGATCTGGCAGTCGAGATATGCCAGGCCCGGCTGTGGATCGAGCGCGGCAATCTGGTCGCCGCCCGGCGCTGGGCCACAGCGCGAAACCTGACCGCCGACCGCGGCCTGGCGCAGCCCGAAGACGATGACGCGCTGCCCGAATATCGCCTGCTCAAATACGAGTTGATCGTATTTGCACGGCTTTTGCTGGTCGAGGGCGAGGTCGCACTGGCATTGACCGTGCTGAACACAATATTGTCGATGATCGAACATCGACAGCGCCCGATATTGCTGATCGAAATCTATGTCCTACAGGCATTGGCTTTTCATGCTCAGGATCGATCCGAACAGGCTTTTGCCGCTCTGGAACGAGCGCTCGCAGTGGCCGCGCCGGAAAACCACATTCGCGTCTTTCTCGATGAAGGCGAACCGTTGGCCGAGTTGATCGCTGCGCTCGTGCATCGGCGTTCGGCTGAACCGGGCGTGCAGGATTTTGCCCGCCAGCTTTTGTCTGCCTGGAGTGGGACTGTTGAATGCGAACCGCCCGTTCCGCAAAAGCCACAGTCGCTCGTTGAGCCGCTCAGCGAGCGAGAATCGCAAGTGCTGCGCCTGCTGGCTGCCGGGTTGTCGAGCAGCGAGATCGCCGAACGCCTCGTCGTCTCCGCCAACACCGTGCGCACGCACGTCAAGAGCATCTATGCCAAATTGAGCGTCCACCGGCGGCTGGAGGCGGTGCGCCGGGCGGAAGATTTAGGGCTGGTTTAGAGGGCGCAAAAAGACTTCCGAAGTCTCGTAGACTTCGGAAGTCTGCTTTATGGGCAAAATCACCCACTTGCTCACCCGTTTTGGTGATGACAACTCACCCACCCGTGGGGTATACTGTGGGCATTGGAGGCACAAATGGGCACAAAAACCGGCCAGGTCTGGGAAATCAAGGTGAAGGGCGCACTCGATCCACAGTGGGCCGCGTGGTTCAACGGGATGATGGTCACATTCGACGGAAGCGTCACCACGCTGACCGGCCCCGTCGTTGACCAGGCCGCCCTGCGCGGGATACTGTGCAAACTGTGGGATCTCAACTTGACGCTGATTTCGGTCGCGCAGGTGCAGGAGGAGGGTTGAAATGAGTACGACATACGTGTTATCCCTGGCCGAGCCGGGGGCAACGCTGGATGTGGTCGGCGGCAAGGGCGCGTCGCTGGCAAAGCTGGCCAACGCCGGGATGCCCGTGCCGGACGGTTTTCACGTGACGACCGCTGCTTACAGGCAGTTCGTGGCGGAAAATGACCTGCAGCCGCTCATCCTCGCCGCGCTCCGGGATATAGACGTGACGCAGCCTGCCGCGCTGGAGACAGCCTCCCGGACGATCCGCGAGCTATTTGAGCGGGCAGAAATACCCGCTGCGATCGCCGACTCGATCGCGCAAGCGTATGCAGAATTGGTTGGGCATGATCCCTGTGTAGCAGTACGCTCTTCAGCCACCGCCGAGGACTTGCCGGAGGCCTCCTTTGCCGGGCAGCAGGACACCTATCTCAACATCCGGGGTGCAGAGGCGGTGCTGGACGCCATCCGCCGCTGCTGGGCCAGCTTGTGGACGGCGCGCGCCATCGGCTACCGGGCGCGGCAGGGCATTGATCCCGACGCCGTGAGCCTGGCGGTGGTCGTGCAGATGCTTGTTCCGGCGGACGCGGCTGGGATTATGTTCACCGCGAACCCGCTCAACGGGCGGCGCAACCAGGCCGTCATCAACGCGGCGTGGGGTCTGGGCGAAGCCATCGTCGGCGGGTTGGTGACGCCGGACTCGTACACGGTGGACAAAGCCAACGGACAGGTCGTTGCGCGCGAGATCGCCGACAAGCAAGTGATGACCGTCCGTACAACAGAAGGCACGGAGGAGCAGCCGGTGCCCGACGCCCGCCGCGCGGCGCAGGTGCTGGACGATGCGCAGCTTGCCGAACTTGTGCGCCTCGGTGTGCAGATCGAGGCGCTGTATGGCGTCCCGCAGGACATCGAGTGGTGTCTGGCAGACGGGCGCTTTTTCATCGTGCAGGCGCGGCCGATCACGGCGCTCCCGGAGCAGGAGTTTGAGCCGCCCACCACGTGGCCCATGCCCGATCCCAAGAGCAAGTATATACGCGCCAGCATCATTGACCTGATGCCCGATCCGGTCAGCCCGCTCTTTACCACGATGGCGTTCAAAGCCTACGACGCCGGCATCACCCGTGCGATGTCGGATGTCACGCGCTCCAAGGCCGAGCTTCCAGAGCATTTTTTGACGATCAATGATTACGTCTATTCGGACACCCGGCTCAACGGCAAGCAGATTTGGTGGATGCTGACCAGGATGCTGCCCTCTTTTCCGCGCATGATCCGTACCGGCGTCTCCTACTGGAGGGAGAATGGGCGACCGCCTTATGTTGACACTGTCCGGCGTTGGGAGGGGCAATCGCTGGCCGCCCTATCGGCGGCAGAATTGCTGGACGGCGCACGAGAGATCGTGCGCGCTGCGATGTTCAACCTCACGGCGCAGATGGTGTGGATGGGGGCCTGCGCGGGGAGCGAGATGCTCTTCACCCGCGTGTACAACCGGTTGGTCAAACGTCCCGGCGACCCTGACGCGACCGCTTTCCTGATGGGCTACGACAGCACGCCTATCCGCGCGGAGAAATCGCTTTACGACCTGGCCGAATGGGTGCGCGCCCATCCCGACCTGGCCGACCACATCCTCAACGCTCCCACCGGCGATCTTGTCGTCCACCTGAATGCGTCCTCACCCCTACTCCCTACTCCCTACTCCCTACTCCCTGACTGGCCCGACTTCTGCACCCGTCTGCAAACTCACCTGAACACCTTCGGTCACATCATTTACAATCTCGACTTCGCCAAACCGCTGCCACTCGACGATCCCGCGCCGATGCTGGAGACGCTCAAGTTGTATCTGCACGGCAAAGGCGCTAATCCGCACGAACGGCAGGGAGCTTTGGAAGCCAGGCGCGTGCAGGCGACAAAAGCTGCGCTCTACCGTGTCAGGGGATTGAAAGGCTGGGCCTTCCGCAAAGTCCTTCACTGGGCACAGTCCCTGGCCGAGGTGCGCGAGGATGCATTCGCCGATATCGGGTTGGGGTATCCGCTGCTGCGCCGGGTGTTGCGGGAATTGGGCGTTCGCCTGGCCCATGTGGGAACCGTCGAACACGCCGACGACATTTTCTGGCTGCGGTTGGAGGAACTTGAGCAAGCGGTCGCCATGCTGGAACAGGAAACAGCGCTGCCCGGGATGGTGGCGCGCATTGGAGAGCGCAAGGCGTTCTCGCGCGCGGCCGGGCGCGTCACGCCCCCGCCGGTATTGCCCACCTCGGCGAAGAAAGTAATGGGCGTCAAGGTTGAGGGCATGGTGGCAGCTGGTGAGGGCAGCCACACGGACGACACGCTCAAGGGCGCAGGCACAAGCGCCGGTCGGGTCACAGCCCCTGCGTGTGTCCTCCACGGCCCGGAGGACTTTGGCCAGATGCAGCCGGGCCGTATCCTGGTGGCGAATGTCACCACACCGGCCTGGACGCCGCTGTTTGCGATGGCCGCCGGCGTCGTCACCGACATCGGCGGACCGCTCAGCCACGGCTCGATTGTGGCACGCGAGTACGGCATCCCGGCGGTGATGGGCACCGGTGTGGCCACGCGGCGCATCAAGAGCGGGCAGACGATCACCGTCGACGGCGGGGCGGGGACGGTGACGCTGCTCGAAGGATTAGGAGGAGGATAGTCATGACGGAGTGGAACGACACCTTTACGGGAGATTACCTGTGGACGAACATGAACGTGGGCGAGGTGTTTCCCACCACGGCAACGCCGAGTACCTGGTCGGTATGGCAAGTGCTGCTGAGCAACATGTCGCTGGGCGACATTCCCGCCTATGGAAACATTGCCGGCCATCTTTACCTGAACTATAGCTTGACGTACTCGTTCTTGCTCAAGACCACGCGCAAACACGAGCGCGCGATGGCTGTGATCGGGGATGCTATCGGGACTCCGCCGGCCGGTGTGGACGTTCCGTCGTTCCCCGTCTCGTGGGTGACAATCCTATTCAAGCTGGTACCCCGCGAGTTCGGCAACGAAGTAAAGAAAAACAAGCTGCGGAAATCCGCGCCCGAATTCCTGGAGATGGTGCGAGAGCGGTGCCCAGCATTGAAGCGGCGGATAGAAGATGCGCAGGGGGGAGCGTTGATTTCCCTATGGACGGATGACATCAGGCCGATGTGGAAAGAGGTTTATCTTCTCCAAGACAAGATGAACGAGGAACTCGCGGCGCTGACGCGCAAGCTCAAGGCAATGGTGACGAAACTCCTCGGAGAGAAGGACGCTAACGCGCTGCTGGCCACAATCAGCAACGCCGGAGACTTGGACAGCCTGGGGCCACTGGTGGGCCTCTCCAGGCTGAGGAGCGGGGATCTGAGCTGCGAAGCGTACATGCAGCGCTACGGCCACCGCGGGACTTACGAGAACGAGCTGTCCGAGCCGCGTCCGCACGAAGACCCGGCCTGGCTCGACCGGCAGTTGGCGGAATTCGAGAAATCGCCGCTCGACGTGAACATGATGCTAAAAAAACGAGAGGCCGAATTCGACGCAGTGCGCCAAAAGATCGTGCGTCAGTTGTCTCCAAATAAGGCCCAGACCATAGGGCGAAAAATCGGTGAGGTCGTCAAGACAAATACCCTGCGCGAAGCGAGATCGGAAGAGCACACGTCTGAACTCCAGTCACCGCTCATT
>CAYRXM010000036.1:0-37093 GCA_964428175.1 uncultured Anaerolineae bacterium | reverse complement strand
TGTATCGCATTTCGCTCGTTTTGGAAAGCAAACCCGAGTTTTGTCAGTCAATCAGACCGACGCTATGGAACCCCCGCATGTTTTGCAAGCGATGGGGCTGACACAAGAGCAATCCGGAGATGATCGCTGAGGATATTGGCTATTTTGAGGAAGGGCTGCGGATGGTGGAACAGTTTCTCGTCCCCGTACAAGGATGAGAGAACAAACAAATCATAATTGTGGAGGAAAAAATGGTCTTGGAAAAAAGAACGTGGTTGTTGGGTGTGGCAGTGCTGGTGGCGCTGATCGGCCTGGTGGGGTTATTGAGTAATCTGGCGGCGGCGCAGGAGCCAGGCGATGCGCTGCCTGAACTGGGTGCGTCGGGCACGTCGGGCGCGATCTCTGGGGTCATTACCGATAAAAGCTCGGGTACGCCGTTGACGGCAACGGTAAAGGTGTATGACGCGGTGTCTTTTGCCCTGATCGGCCAGACCACGGCTGGCGCCGACGGGGCGTACAGTCTGACCGTGACCGCGCCGTACAGTCAAGCCAGGGTCTATGCCGGGCAAAGCGGCTACGTTCCCCAGTGGTATCCGGCCGCGCCCTTTTTCTCGCAGGCCGAGCCGATTGCCTTGCAAGGAACCCTCGTGCCTAATATCGACATTGCCCTATCGACAGGCGGCGCGATCAGCGTGACATTTCTCGAGGACGATGGCGTCACACCGGCAATGGGAGCCAGCGTGAGCCTGTATGATGGGCAGGTCAAACGCTTTTTGAAAGAATGCAACTCGTCAGGCTTACAACCGTGTATGTCTTCTTTGCCCGCTGGAACGTACAAATTGTATTTCAACAATCCCATGTTTTACATATCGGAATGGTACGAGGATCGGGTTTCCTGGGCGCAGGCAACAGCGATCACCGTTGCCGAGGGCGCGCCGCCGGTTTCCGTCACCGCGCGGCTCAGCAGGCGGGGCACCATCAGTACCACGGTGACCGATGCACTGAGCGGAGAAGGCCTTTGGGGGATATATGTCATCGCCTACGACCAGGAAGGGCAGTATAAGAACCAGGTCAACGGGCCAGGGCCTTTTTACCAGCTTGCTCTGGAGCCGGGCCGATATCGGGTCCGTTACTTTGATCAGCAGGGCCGCTATACGCCGGAATACTATGACGATGCCAGTTCCTGGGAGGCGGCCGAGTGGATCACTGTGGAGGCAAACACCACCATTTCGCTATACGCCTCCTTGATGCCCGCCCAGGGCTTGATCACTGGCACGATCACCAAAGATGGTGGCGTCCCCCTGGCCACTGGCGAATCTGCAAGCATATACTTGGAAAGAACTGATCCTTTAAGAACAGAACGTTACTACCAGTATTTTTATGGAGATGGCATACAAATCACATACGCCATGACCATTCCAGAAGGCATCTATCAGGCCAATTTTTCCGGTGTAATGGGATTGGATGCTTTTTCACAGTGGTATAACAACAAGCCCGAGCAGAGCCAGGCCGACCCGATTACTGTCACTGCCGGCCAGCCCGTCACCAACATCAACGTCGACCTGATCACTCGGCCGCCATCCTACTATGGTTGCATCACCGGTACGGTGACCAGCCGCGGACAGCCTGTTTCGGGCGATGTGTATGTCCAGGTCTACAAGTATGCCAACATGAAATATGATACCTATTCTGGGCGGGGCGACTACCGGATTGAGCCGGAAGAAAATGGCGTCTACCAGGTCTGCAACCTGTATCCCGGAGACTATCTGGTCAGTTTCAGCCAGTTTCCCTCGGCCACCACCTGGTACAACCACGCCCTGAATTCGCTCGACGCCGTCCCGGTTTCAGTTGGTACGGGGCAGGTCGTCTCTAATGTCAACGGCACACTCGACGAGCTGGGCGCCTGCATCTCGGGGCGTCTCGTGCCCGACCCGGCGCTGAATTTTTCGGCCAGCTTTCGGATCCTCGACGCCAGCGGTCTGCCGGTCTATTTCTGGGTGGGCAATTATGGCGCCTCTTTTGGAGGCTCTGGCTCGGCGGATTGGGATGGTCACTTTGTAGCCTGCGGCCTCTCGGCCGGCACGTACACCATCCGTCGAATAGGTACCTTTCCTACCGTTTATGACAGCGATCCGATCACCGTCGGCGTCGGCGAGCACAAGGACATTGGCGACGTAATCCGTAAAATGCGCGTCTATCTGCCTGTGGTGCTCAGTTCGTTTTCGCAGCCATAGCGCGGCAAAAACCAAATGTCCCTTTCCCTCGTGCCGACAGAGACTGTCGGCGTGGGTGAGGGGCGCGCTGTGCCATGCATCAGGCAAAGAGTCGTCATGCGTCTTGATGCACCACCAAGCATGAAAATGGTCTCGTAAGGGCGAAGCATCCCTTGTATATGCTTCGTCGACCAGGATGTTCGGACGGCAAAGGCATGCTCGATCAGCAGATTCCGTCTTGGGATGCTTCGCCCCTACCGGCTTTTTTCAAGAGACTCATCAATCAAGGAGGAAATCACATGACCAAAATTACTTTCATCGGTGCAGGGAGTTTTGGGTTTACGCGCGGGCTGGTGCGCGACATCCTGACTTTTCCCCTGCTCAAAGACGCGACGCTGTGCCTGATGGACATTGACCCCGAGCGGCTCGACTTTTCCACCCACGCGGTCAAGAAAATTGTCCAGATGGGCAATTATCCGGCCCAAGTCGAGGCGACGACCGACCGGGTTGAAGCGCTCAAGGGTGCCGACGCCGTGCTGTGTACCATTCTGGCCGGCGGCGTCGACGTGTGGCAGCACGACATCCTGATCCCCAAAAAATACGGCATCGATACCAACGTCGGTGACACGCGTGGCCCGTCGGGCGTGTTCCGCGCCTTGCGCACCATCCCGGTGATGCTGGGCATCGTCAAGGACATGGAGCAGGTTTGCCCGGACGCGATCTTGCTCAACTATACCAACCCGATGGCCATGCTCTGCCGGGCCATGCAGCGCGAGTCGTTCATCCGGCTGACCGGCCTGTGCCACAGCGTGCAGGGCACGGCCATGATGCTCGCCAAATGGATCGGCGCGCCCTATGACGAGATCACCTACACCAGCGCGGGGATCAACCACCAGGCCTGGTACCTCGATTACCGCTGGAAGGGGCAGGACGCCTATCCGCTGATCCGCAAGGCTGTGACCGGGAACGAGGCCATTTACAACGAGGAACAGGTGCGCAACGAGATGTTTTTGCACCTGGGCTATTACGTCACCGAGTCGAGCGGGCACAACTCGGAATACAACTGGTGGTTCCGCAAGCGCCCCGACCTGATCGAAAAATACTGCACCCACGGCACCGGCTGGAACCCCGGCGAGTACGCCTACATTCTCAAGGAATATCAAAAACGCGCCGACGACTGGAAAGATGCGATCACTGAGTGGCTGGACAAGGACGAGCCGATCAACCTGGCGCGCGGGCACGAATACGCCGCGTCGATCATCAATGCGCGGATGGGCGGCGAGATTTTCCGTTTCAACGGCAACGTGCCCAACGACAAACTGATCGACAACCTGCCCGAAGGGGCCTGCGTCGAAGTGCCGGTCTTTGTCGACCGGGAAGGCTTTCACCCGGTTCACGTCGGTCCGCTGCCGCCGCAGTGCGTGGCCCTCAACCACGTCAGCGTGATGGGCGAAGAAATGGCCGTCGAGGCCGCGCTGACCGGCGACCCGACCCTGGTTTTCCATTCCATCGCCTACGACCCGCTCACTGCCGCCGTGCTCTCACTGGCCGAGATCAAGCAGATGGTCAACGAGATGCTGGATCAAAACAGAGATTATCTACCCCAATTTAAGCATTTTGAAGCGTAAAAAACAAGCAACCCGGTTTTTTCACAAAAACCGGGTTGCTCGAATTATAACCTTGGCAGCACAATCGACTCTTGCCGCTGGTACTTGCCCTTGCGGTCGGCATAAGACAACAAGCATTCCTCGTCGCCTTCAAAAAAGAGCACCTGGGCGATGCCTTCCCCGGCATAGATTTTGGCCGGCAGCGGCGTGGTGTTGCTGATCTCGATGGTCACAAAGCCTTCCCATTCGGGTTCAAAGGGCGTCACGTTGATGATGATCCCGCAGCGCGCATACGTACTTTTACCCAGACACACGCAAAGTACCCCGCGCGGCACGCGAAAATACTCCACCGTGCGCGCCAGCGCAAACGAGTTGGGCGGGATGATGCATACATCACCCTTGAAATCGACCATTGCCCGCGTGTCAAATCGCTTGGGATCGACCACGGTCAGATCGCCCAGCCCCGAAGTGAAAATCTTGAATTCCTCGGCCACGCGAATGTCATAGCCATACGATGAGAGACCGAACGAGATCAGCCCATCGCGCACCTGGTGATCGACAAACGGTTCGATCATCCTTTGCTCGACGGCCATTTCGCGAATCCAGCGATCCGACTTGAGTCCCATGCTGCGCTTTCCTCCACAAGTGTGTTTTGATGTCCCCGCATTGACTGTGGCCTATTGAAGCACAGACCTCGCACTTTGTCAATATCGACGCCGCGCTCAAGCCGGCCGCGTTCAATGGGTCGGATCGACGATCCGCCCGACGAACAGCACCGCGCCGGTCTGAATGTCGCGGATGAAAAAGACAAAGGGGTGATCGACGGTCATCACGACCGGCTCGATCGGCGCCGCTTTCAAGCCGACCACCACGGCCGTCGCCGCGGCCGCCTCGGTACCAGCTTCGTCGACATCGACAAAGGCCTTGTGTACCACATCCTGGATGAACAGGTCGGTCGTGCCGTCCATTCCAGAGAGGTCAGCTCGCGCCAGGTCAAATGCATCGACCATCCCCAGCGCTTGCAGCATCTTGGCCAGGCCCAGTTCGGACTCGACCTTGAACCTGGGCAGGGCCAGCATCACTTTGTGGTCGGTCAGCTCGGACAACAGCGTGTCGAGCGTCTTGGCGTCCAGTTCATCTTCCAGGCGCGCAAGCTGGCCCTTTTGGGGCAGCACAATCACCATCGACAGTTCGTACCCGTTGTAGGGCAGCTCGACGACTTGCAACCCGTCGCGTTCTGCATAGCCAAACATCTCGGTCTGGCGCATCATCGGCGCTACCACCTCGCTGCCGTCGAGCAGGTAGAACGTACCGTCGGTGGTTTCTTGGGGTGTAAAGGGATGCGCCCAGGCGGCGTTGAAATAGATGGCATTGGTCAGCACCAGCCGCGTCATTTCGTCGATGATACCCTTGGGCAGCAAATCCTTGATGCGCGATTCGGTCTGTTCGCTCACCCAGTTGTTGATCGTCACCCGCGACGTTTCGGGGTCACGGGCAAAGTCGAGGATGCGCAGCCCGCTGCCGTAATGCTCCCCCAGCGTGTCGAGAAAGGCCGGCAGGAATTCGTACCCGCGCTGTCCCCAGATCGCATTGACCACATTGAGCCGAAACGCCTGGCTGTCCTTGCCCTGCGCCTCCTTGCCCCGGCTGTTGAGCGCCAGGTCGAGCGCGTTGAAGGCCGGGTGCAGCCGGTCTTGCGACTGGGTGAAATGCATCACCGCGGCCATCTGGCGCGCGGTCTCGTTGCGCGCGCCAGCATAGGTCATGGCCAGCGCCACCGAGATGCTGTGCGGCGAGTAGAACAGGTTGCCGTCCTGGGCCTTGAGCGCGCGGTAGAGATCGAGCGCAAAGGCCTGGTTGTCCTGAACGAGTTGCGCCAGTTCTGCATCGACGACATCCGGCGAAACGATGCGCGGCTTGTCGGACTGGACCTCTTGCGCGGAAGAAATGGGCATGCAGGCGACCAGGCCCACCAGCGCCGCCAAAATCAGAAACCAACGAATCATCTTGTTCATCTTGATCCTCTCCTTTCGAACTTGATCAAATCACTGCACGGTAGACGCGCAGTAAAGGTGAATGGTTCCGCCTCGACAGTCCGTCGGGCGTATTTCAGTCTGGGGCGGGGCAAACGCTGGGTTTCGACAGGCTCAACCCACGCGACAGGCTCAACCCACGCGACAGGCTCAATCCGCGTTTGCCCCCCAATTGAAACGCGCCCAGTCTGTCGCGCCGTTTGTTTTCCACCGCTATCCACGCTATAATGGCTTTGCTGAAAAAAGGTCTGTGATACGCTGAATTGCTTGCTGGGGCATTGTTCTCGTGCTTAATAAGCGCAAAGGGCAAAGCTCCAAGATACTTCAAACTCGACGAGTTTGACGTTCTGATTATTTTAGTTCGTCTGTCGCATTCGACCTTTTTTCAGGAGACTCTATCATGCGTATGTCTTGAGTTCGGAGGAGACACGATGCCCTCTTTGACGGTGCTGACCTCGCTGGTCGATTTCCTGGCTCTGGCTATATCGCTGTGGCTGGGCCTCTATATCGTCACCCGCAGCCCGCGCGGCCGGGTCTCCTGGCTGGCCGGGCTGACGCTGTGGTCGCTGGGCGGTTATTTTTTGGACAGTTTTTTGCACATCAACCCGCCGCCCACGCGCGCGCTCAACTGGTGGACCGGCTGGAGCATTTTTTTCACCGCCCCCTTGTGGCTGCACCTGGCTACTGGTTTGCTGCCCCAATCGAAAGCCTGGCAGCGCATATTGCCCTGGCTTGCCCATGCCGGGGCCATCTTTTTGCTCTTGATCGAGTTGAACTCAGGGCGTGTGCTGGGCGCGCTGACCGACAGGCCGTTTGTGTACGCCACTGCGCAGCGCCCCGGCCCGCTTTACCCCTGGCTGTGCGCGCTGCTCGTCTTTCCCACCATCCTGGCAATGGGCTACCTGCTGTGGAGCAAGAGCCGCTGCGCCCGCCGCGCGTTGCGCGATCAATTCGACGTTCTGTGGAGTGCGACGGCAATGGCCGCGGCCGCGGCCGTTTACCTGACCCTGACCGTCTGGTTGCAGATCGACGTGCCCCTGCTGTGGGGGCATGGGGTGATGACCGCCGCATTGGCCCTGCTTGGCTACGGCGTGGCCCGCTACAATGCCTTGATCGAGGGCCGCGCCAGCCGCGCCGATTTCAGCTACTCGGCGCTGGCGATGACCCTGGTCGGCGGGCTGTACGTGCTGGTTGCTTACCTGTCTAACCTCGCCTTTGGCATTTCTTTTTCGGTCTTTGTTTTTGTGCTGATGCTGGTCATCCTCTCGCACTCGCTGTACGAGTGGGGCAGCATCAGCCTGGAGCGGCTCTTTTATCGACGGCAGTACCTGGAATTGAAAGAAAACTTGCGCTCGTTTTCCCGCGACGCGGCCGGCCGCGATTGGCGCGAGCAGATGCCGCCGGTGTTGAGCGCGCTCTGCCAATCCCTGGACTGTACCTGGGGCTGGCTCGGCACGTGGCAGGACGAGCAGTGGATTCGCATAGCCTCACACCCGCCTGGACACGCTTTGTTGCTGCCAGATGCAGACCTGCTCGGCGACGAGATCGCCTGGTCGGATGAGCGGGCGGTAGTGCCGCTGCACACGCAAGGTGTGCAGGTAGGGGCCATCGTCCTCGGCGAGCGGGCACGCGGCGCGGCCTACACCGAGGATGATCTGGATGTGCTTGACACGCTGGCCGATCAATTGGCCGGTGTGATCCACGCCGCGCAGCAGCAGGCCGCTTCGGTGGCGCAGATCGATGCCCTGGTTGGCGAATTTCGCCAACGCGAAAAAAGCTTGCAGGCCGAACTGCAAAGGATGATCGAGGGCGAGCGCGCGGCATCCACCCCGCGTGACGGCGCGCAGATGCACCTACTCGTCGAAGATGCGCTGCGCCACCTGTACGATTATGCCTACCTGGGCGAGCACGCGCTGGCCCGGCTGGTGGCGGTCGAACCTTACCTCAACGCGGGCGACGCGGTGATCACCCACCTCGATCGCGGCCGCGCCCTCAGCCAACTGCTGGTCGACGTGATCGAGCGGCTTCGTCCACCCGGCGAGCCGCCGCGCGACCTGCTCCGCGAGTGGACCCAGTACACCATCTTGCACGACGCCTACGTGCAGGGCGAATTGAACCGCGACATCATGTCCAAACTCTACATCAGCGAGAGCAGTTTCAACCGCGCCCGCCGGCGCGCCGTGCGCGGCGTCGCCAGGGCCGTTCAGGAAATAGAACGCGCCGCCCAGGCCCCTTTGTAACCCAAGCTGACCGTTTTTGACACCTCCCGACCTTGTTTTGACCGTCCCCGCGTGGTACGCTGTATGCACCGTATGCCCACACTCAATTTCACAAGGAGGCACTATGAATATCATCCGTTGGATTGGCCGCATCCTGACCGTGTTCAGCGTGGCCTTTATCCTCACTTTTTTCATCGGCGAGGCCGATTTCAGCCAGCCGGTGCAGTTGAGCGTGCGCGACATCGTCATGCTGCTCTTTTTTCCGGTCGGCCTGATCGCCGGCAACGTCGTCGGTTGGTGGAAAGAAGGCTGGGGTGCGCTGATCACCGCGATCAGCCTGGCCCTCTTTTACCTGGCCGATCTGGTTTTCACCGGCACTTTTCCCGGCGGGCCTTTTTTCGCCCTGCTCGCATCGCCGGCCCTTTTTTATGGCCTGTATTGGTTTTTGTCCCGCTCCAACCGCGCCGAATTCTTCCCGGAGAACACAGATGCGACCTCGTAGAACACTGTGGCGGCGAGCCGGCATCATCCTGCTCTTCCTGTCGACCTGCCTGTTTTGCACCGGCTGGTGGTCGACCAACGAGACGCGCCAGGGTCAGGCCGCATTCAGCCTGGTGGAACATGGGTGGGAGCGCTGGTGGGCCTCAATCTGGGGGCAGGATTTGACGCGCAAGGGGCAGATTGGCGGCGCGGTGCGCGACATTGAGGGCCGTCCGCTGGCGGGCGCGACGGTGGTGGTCAGCACGCGCTGGGGGCGCACATTCAGCGCGCAGACCGACGAGCAGGGACGTTACCGGATCGATGGCGTTCCGGTCGGCTGGACCACGCCGGCGGCGACTGCTTGTGGTTATCAGGTCGCAACCTACGCCGCGCCGCTCTGGGCGATGACCGATGCGGTGCGCATTCGTCCGGGCCAGATCACGACCGGCATCGACTTTGAGCTTGCGCCGCTCGCGCTGCCTTTACTCCCTGAACAGATCGAGCGCGACGAGCCGCAGCCGGTCGAGCACGATTATCCCCACCCGACTCAGGCCTGGCGCACCCACATCACTTTTGAGCGGGATGGATTCACCGTCGATGCCTATCTTTACGAGCCGGACAACGCAGACGAAATCGCTCTGCCCGGCCTGGTCGCCGCCTACCCCGGCCTGCCGCTTGATTGGGAGCCAGCGTCGATGGCTTTTGTCGCTCAAGGTTACGTGGTGCTGGGCATTGGCCCGGTGAGCATGCGCGGGCTGGACATCACCCCCGACGCCCAAGATTTGATCGTGGCGATGACCCTGTTCGCGCAGGGCAAGCTGTCCGTGCGGGTCGACACGGAGCGAGTTGTGGCGCTGGGCGGCAGTTTTTCATCGCTGGCCCTGTTGCGCGCCCTGCCACACGTCGACGGGGTGCGCGGCGCGGTGCTGCTCGGCGGGCTGACCGACGCCTACCGGCTGCGCTACGATGTGTACACCACTGACTATTGCGGGCACACCGAGTTTGCGCACCTGGAGCGGGCGCTGTGGGGTTTGGGCTATCCCGACCGTGCGCCCACCCTGTATCTGGAAAATTCGCCCGTCTTTGCGGTGCAAGGGCTGCCGCCGCTGTGTCTGATCCACGGCGTCGGCGATATGGTGATCCCGTATTCGCAAAGTGAACTGCTTGCCCAGGCCCTCGACGCCGCCGGGCTGCCCTATGAACTGCACATCTATGCGGGTGCGGGGCACTATCCCGGCATCCACGCGCCCGATCCCGACACCGAGGCGATGTATTACGACATGTTGCGTTTTTTCCAAGATATGTTTGATTAAAACTAACTGCTCAGGGGGTGTCAGAAACCAGGTTTTTATGAACATTTAAGCAGCTTTGTGTTATTTGACGATTCAGCTTTTGATCAAAAGGTATCGTTTTATATCAAAAACCTGGTTTCTCACCGCTCAGGCTGAGCAGTTACGATTAAAACTAACTGCTCTGCTTGCCACATCTTTTACAATCTCACCACCTGGCCCGTCTCCGCCGAGTGCATGGCCGCATCATAGACGCGCATCAACTCGAAAATCTGCTCCGGCTTGACGAGGAGTTCCGCACCCTTGTTCAGCACGTCAGAGATGTTTTGATAGTATGCCTTCCAACTGCTGCGCACGCTGGGGATGACTCGCTCTTCCATTTGCCCGTTCACCATCGTGCGCACCCGCGCGTAATGGGCCGGGTCTTCCTCTGCCTCGTCGATGCGCCTCTCGCGCAAAAAGCCTTCCTGCGGGTCGAGGCCGTATTTGACCAACCCACCGAGCGTGCCCAGCACCGTCCAGCGCGGCCTGTCTATCGCCGCCAGGTTGCCGATTTCGATCTGGTACAGCACATCGTTGGCAAAGCGAAGGAGCAGCTTGGCATAATTGCCAATGTCGCTGTCCCAGGTATCGCGGTACACAATCGTGCAGAACACACTTTCGACGGGAGCGGTCACCAACTGGAGCGCCTGGTCGACAAAATGGGCCGGCCAATCGAACAGGAGGCCGCCGCTTTGCGCCCTGATGCCGCGCCAGCCGTGCGGCGGACGGTAGCTCCAAATACCGGCGTCAAAATAGTACGGCTCGCCGAGCAGCCCATCCTCGATCACCTTTTTTACGGTCAGGTAATCCCAATCCCAACGGCGGTTGTGAAAGACCGAAAGCAGCACCCCGTTGCGATCCCGCGCGGCGATCATCTCCCCGGCTTGAGCGGCGTTCAGGGCTATGATCTTGTCGACCACGACGTGCCGGCCGGCATCCATCGCCCGCACGGCCAGATCACGGTGGGTGTCGTGCGGGGTGGCCAGTACGACCAGATCGACGGCCGGGTCGGCCAGCACGGCGTCCAGGGAGGGGTAGATTTTGGCCTGTGGATGGTCGGCGGCGGCCTGCCGGTCGTGGCTGCGCGTCGAGATGGCATAGAGGTTCAACCCGGCGGCCAGGTCGACCAGGTAGGCGTGAAAGTGTTTGCCGGCATAGCCATAGCCGACGACGGCGACGTTGATCATAAACAGCGCTCCTTGTATTCTTGCCTATGCCGGCCAAAGCTGCAAGCCGCCGTCGACGCGCAGCACCTGCCCGCTGACAAAGGACGAGCCTTCTGTGACCAGAAATTCGACCGCGCGCGCCACTTCGATCGGTTGTCCATAGCGATCCAGTGTGCCGCCGGTGATTTGCATTTTTTCGTCGATGGGGCGGCTGGCGAGAAAGCGCGGCGTCACCGTCGGGCCGGGCGCGATGACGTTGACATGCACGTTGTGCGGGCGCAGCATCGCCGCCAGGCAGCGCGAATACTCGTGGACGGCGGCTTTGGCCGTGCTGTAAATCGCTTCTTCCGGGTGGCCAGACAGCCCCGAAATGCTGCCCACGTTGACAATGTGCCCCGATTTGCGGGCCATCATCTCTGGAGCGACCTCGCGGCAGCAGAGAATGCAGGTCATCAGGTTGCGGTCGAGCACGGTGCGGATGTCTTGTACCGAGATGTTCAGCGGGTCGTTGCCGAGCGGTTTGCCGGCGTTGGGCCCCATCGTTCCTTGCGCGCCAATGTCGCCGCCGGCGCAGTTGACCAGGATGTCGATCTGGCCCCAGCGGGCGCGGATTTCGCCGGCGCAGCGCTTGACCGTGTCTTCATCGGTCAGGTCGCCGACCACCTTGATCAACTCGCCGCCGGTTTCCTCGCGGCTCGTCGCGACGCGGCGCGACGCGACGCGCATCGCCTGCACGACCTCGTCCAGCGAGTCGCCCTCGCCAAAAGCGCGCGTCGAGGTGGGGCTGGTGCCATGCACGGCCACCCGCGCGCCGAGACCGGCCAGGTGCGCCGCCACCACCTGCCCGATGCCCCGCGAAGACCCCGTCACCCAGGCAGCCTTGCCCAATAAAGATTGTACGCTCATTTTTTGAGTCTCCTGAAAAAAAGTCTCTCACGCCAAGTCGCATCCAACCTTCGGTTGGCGACGCAAATATTGTTAAAATAGTCTTTGAGTTCTGTATTTATACCAAGAACAAGCCAAAATGATCAGAACGTCGATATCCAGTATGCAGTACGCAGTATGCAGTACGCAGTATGCAGTACGCAGTACGATCATCCCAGCAGTGGATGGCGCGGCGACAGTTCTTCTACCAGGCGCACGTTTTGCTCGAGCTGTGCCAGGCTGCTGATGCCGATGGTGAGGGCGTGGACGGTACCTAATCCCAGCACATACTCGATGGCCCGACGTGGATCGTGGGTCAGGCTGCCGCAGCCGAGTACTTTCATCCCGTACACTGCCTTGCCAGCAGCATATAGTTGCTCGATCACCGGCACCACGCGCGCCGGTTTGGCATCCATGTTGACGCCGTCATAGTTGATGCGCACCAGCACCACCTCGACCCAGGGTGTTTCGACGGCGGCGCGCAGCGCGTTCAGGTCGTGACATGAGACGCCTACCGCGCGCACCTGGCCGGCCGCCTGCGCCTGAAGGAGCGCCTCGGCTGCTTCGGCGTAGCGGGTGGGCCAGTCGGCGTGGTTGAGAAAGTGCATCAGGACGATGTCAATCACGTCGACGCGCAGCTCACGCTGAAAGCGCTCGATGTCGCGCGCCATCTGAGCGGCCTTGCGCGACATGGTTTTGGTGGCGATCACCACACTGTCACGGGGCAACGCTTCCAACGCGCGAGCCGCGTGCGGGTGCGAGCCATAGCCGTCGGCGAGGTCCCAGAAATTGACGCCCAGGTCGCAGGCGTGTCGCAGCAGGTTCGATAACCCATCCAGGCCGAGCGCAGTCTGCTGCGAGTGACCGCCAATGCCGTGTGTGCCGGTACCCACTGCCAGGCGCGATACGCGCAGCCCGGTGCGGCCAAATTCGATTGTGTCCATAATCTTACCTCCACAGACCAAGATACACCGAGCCGGGCCGGTTGTCAAGTCGGAGTGATTGTTGGTAAAATGGGCTTGCACTCTGTGCGGCGCAATGATACAATAAAGTCAGGTGGGGTTCTTTTTTTCAGTCAGGCCAATCATGACTCCCCTGAAAAAAGGGACACAGATGAACACAGGCTAACGCACACTGATAAAAACATAAAAATCAGTGTCCCATTTTTCCAGTCGTTTTTAGTTTTCTCAGTGGACTCGATCATGTCAATGGACAAATACGATCCGGAATTCTATGTCAGGTGTCCCGTCAAACCGGGCCGGCCGTTCAATCCGCTTGCTGTCGTCGCCATCTATGTGCTGCTGCTGGCCGGCGCCTGCCTGTTGATCCTGACCATGCGCATACCAGACAGCTTGCTGGTGCTTTTTTTGGTGCCGATTGTCATCGCGCCGCTGCTAGGCTATGGGCGACGGGTCTACCTGGTTCAGGTGGTGCTGTTGATGCTGGCTTCTGTCGGTGTGACCTTTGTCGTTTCCTTGAATTTTCGCGCCTCGCTGGGCACGATATTTTTCGCCACGATCAGCGGGATCGGAATGGCCGAAATCACCTACAATCTGTCCCGGCGACGCCGCGCTGCCGAGCGGGCGCTGCGAACCAGTCAGGAAGCCACCCGCGCCAGCGAGGAGAAATTGGCCAAGGTGTTCCAGTCAAGCCCGGCGGCGATCTCGATTGTCCGGCTCCGCGACGGGCTTTACAACGACGTGAACGAAGGCCAACTGCGCATCACCGGGTATCGCCGGGAAGAGATGGTGGGGCATACCACCGGAGAATTGGAGATTTTTGCCGATGCCCAGGAGCAGCAGGCTTTCGAGCGCGCGCTGCGCAGCGGCGGGCGGGCGCGCGGTATGGAGTGCCATTTTCGAACCAGGTCGGGCGAGATTCGATTGGTTCGTGTTTCGGCCGAGACGATCGAACTTGACGGTGAGCCGTATGTACTTGCCGTGGCCGAAGACGTGACCGATCACCGGCGGATCGAGGAGCGAAACGCGCACCTCACCACCGTGCTGCGCGCCATTCGCAACGTCAACCAGTTGATCAATCACGAACGCGACCGCGACCAGTTGCTCCAGGGCGCTTGTACGAGCCTGGTTGAAACGCGCGGCTATCTGTACGCCGGGCTGGTATTGATCGATCAAAAGGGTGAGCCATACGCAGTCTTTGAGGCCGGGCCGGAGGCCTATGCCCTGTGCGGCTTGATGGAGCGGGCCACTCTGCCGAACTGCATCGAGCAAGCGCTGGCTTGTCCTGACCTGGTCCTGGTCAGCCCGCCCTATGACCTGTGCGTCGGATGTCCCTGGCTGCCTAAAGAAATGGTGCCCGGCACGATGGCCGTCCGGCTGGCCTACGAAGGGCAGGTCTTTGGCGGGCTGCTGGTGTCGATACCGTCACACCTGGCCGCCGCGGTGGAAGAGCAGGAATTGTTTCTGGAGGTCGCCGGCGACATTGCCTTTGCCCTGTACAGCATCGAGCAGGAGCAAAAGCGCCGTGAAACCGAAGAGGCGCTGCGCCGCGAGCGCAACCTGCTGCGCACGCTCATCGATCTGTTCCCGGATGCCATCCAGGCCAAGGACATGCTCGGCCGCAAGGTGCTGGCCAACCGCGCCGATATGATGGCGATGGGCGTGAAGGATGAATCTGAGGTGGTGGGCAAAACCGACTTTGACTTTTATGCGCCGGAGGTTGCGGCCAGGTTTTGGGACGAAGATCAACACGTTTTGCAGACCGGTCAGCCGATCATCAGCCGCGAGGGGCACGTGGTTGTCGATGGGGAGGATCGCTGGTTTTTGACCACCAAAGTGCCATTGTGCGACAGCACCGGCAGCGTCGTCGGGGTGGTCGGGGTTGGGCACGAGATCACCGAGCACAAGCGCGCCGAGCAGGAAAGGGCCAGGCTCAAGGAGCAACTGCTCCAATCGCAAAAGATGGAGGCCATCGGGCGGCTGGCCGGGGGCATTGCCCACGATTTTAACAATCATCTGACGGCGATCAACGGCTATACGGAACTGCTGCTGGCCGAACTGCCGCCCGATCACCCTTTCCGCGCTGACCTGGAAGAGATTCGCAAGGCTGCCGTGCGCTCTGCGTCGCTGACCCGGCAACTGCTCGCTTTCAGCCGGCGGCAGCTTTTGCAGCCGCAAGCGCTGGATTTGAACCTGGTCGTCGCCGGGATGGAGAACATGCTGCGCCGTCTGATCGGCGAGACCATCGACCTGCAACTCGATCTCGTTCCTGCGGGCGGCGACATTTTGGCCGATCAGCACCAGATCGAGCAGGTGATCCTCAACCTGGTGATCAATGCCTGCGATGCTATGCCCAACGGCGGCGTGCTGATCGTGCGCACCGGCCTCGTCCGGATGGGCGATGAGCAGCCGAAAACGCGCCTGGCCATGCGGCCCGGCCCGTACGTGACGCTGTCGGTGATCGACACGGGCATCGGCATGGATGAGGAGACCCGGTCGCACCTTTTTGAGCCGTTTTTTACCACCAAACCCAAGGGCGAAGGCACCGGCCTGGGGCTGGCTACCGCCTATGGCATCGTCCGGCAGAGCGACGGCTATATCCTGGCCTCAAGCGAGTTGGGTCATGGCTCGACCTTTACGATGTATTTGCCGCAGATCGAACCGGTGGCCCGAACGGAACTGCCCGGCATCGACCAGCAGCAGCGGCTCCAGGGCACGGAAACGATCTTGCTGGTCGAAGACGAGGATGTGGTGCGTGCGCTGGCCCAGCGCGTATTGGAGCGGCGGGGGTATACGGTGCTCCAGGCGAGCAACGGTGTGCAGGCGCTCGATCTCCTGGAACAGTACCCGGACGAGATTCACCTCATTCTCACCGACGTGATTATGCCCGGCGGTCTCAACGGGCACGCGCTGGTCGAGCGGGTACTCGTTCAACGCCCCGAGATCAAGGTGTTGTACATGTCAGGCTATACCGACGACGCCATCGCCCACCACGGTGTGCTGGACCCGCAAGTGAACCTGATCGCCAAGCCGTTCAGGGTCGACGATCTGGCGCGCTATGTGCGCGAGGTGCTGGACCGGGCATAAACGCTGCCTGGAAAATCGCCCGCGGCGGGGAGGGGGCGGCGAGTTCGGCAAGGAGAAGCGAGATGAGTAAATGCTCGAAAACCCGGTGGGGTATCGCCGCTGGCCTGCCCGGTGGTTATATCCTGGCCCAACAGGCCTGGGCGCTCTGGCAGTTGATATGGGCCCGGCCGGAAGAAACACTCAAGAGGCACACCAATCGAGCTCCGCAGGGCCGCACCTTTTCCGAAACCGTCGAGACCGACGCCTCGATTTGCACCCACACCGTTGAGGACGGCATCGAGCGGATCGTCTACATGCCCAAGAACCGTCGTTTTGAAACGCCGATCTTGATGCAGCACGGCATGTGGCACGGCGCGTGGTGCTGGGCGCTGTGGCAAGACCTGTTCGCCCAGTGGGGCTGGGAAAGCCACGCCCACAGCCTGCCCGGACACGCCGGCTCGACCGTACAGCGGCCAATCGCCCGCTGCACACTCGACTATTACCTGGGCTTTTTGAAAGCCGAAGCAGAGCGGCTGCCCCGCCGCCCCGTGCTGATCGGCCACAGCATGGGCGGCGCGCTGACCCAGTGGTTCCTCAAATACGCGAGCGATGACCTCCCCGCGGCCGTGCTGGTTGCTCCCTGGGTGTCGCACAGCATGTTCAGAGACGGCCTGCGGCCGCTCTTTTCTTATGATCCGATCGGCGTGCTGTTGATGCTGGCCTCGTGGGATGCAACGCCGATGGTACGCCAGGGAAAAGGAAGCGCCGTGCGCTTTTTGGTCGGCCCACACGCGGCGATCCCGCTCGATGAACTCCAGCCCAGGCTGGGGCCGGAATCGGTGCTTGTCCTCTACCAGCACAACCCGCCCTTCTGGCATCCTCCGGCGCGGGTGCGTACGCCCATGTTGTGGATCGCTGGCGAGGACGACCCGCTGCTGCTCGAAAACTGCGAGCGCCGCTCGGCAGCGCACTATGGTGCGGATTACATCGTGGCCCGCCGGGCGCGCCATAACGTGATGATGGAACACAACCATCGCGAAACTGCCCGCCTGGTTCACGGCTGGCTGGTAGAAAAGGGCATCCACTAGAGCGCCTGCCTGCCAACTTGCATCCCCGGCATTCCGGTAGTACAATCCTCTTGCCCGGCCGCGAGAGCGGCCCCCTCATTCTTTCAATCAAAGGAGATTAGAAAATGCTTCGAGTTGGAGTGATTGGCGTGGGCGGCATCGCCCGCACGCACATGCCCGGTTGGGAAGCTTCCCCGCACGCCCAGGTCGTCGCCGGGGCCGATGTGGTCGAAGCCCCGCTGCACGAGTGGGGCGAAAAATACGGCGTCACCCGGCTGACCACCGATTCGGCCGAGTTGATCAACGACCCCAACATTGACATCATTGATGTCTGCACCCCCAACAATTACCATGCCCCGTTGAGCATCGCCGCGTTGAACGCCGGCAAGCACGTAATCTGCGAAAAGCCGCTGGCGGCGACGCCCAAGGAAATCCGCGACATGATCGCCGCGCGCGACGCTTCGGGCAAGCTGTTGATGACCGCGCAGCACTTTCGCTTTCGTGGCTCTTCCAGGGCCATGAAGGCCGAGATCGATGGCGGCGCGCTGGGCAACATCTATCACGCGCGCAGTTGGATGCTGCGCCGCGCCGCCGCGCCCACCCGCCCCGGTTTCATCATGAAAAAGCACTCCAGCGGCGGCCCGTGTATCGACATCGGCGTACACATCCTCGATCTGACCCTGTGGCTGATGGGCAACCCAAAACCGGTCGCCGTGACCGGCGTTGCCCGCGCCGAGCTGGCCCATCAAGAGGGCGTGTTCAGCGTGTGGGGCGGGCCCATCCCCAAGGAATTTGATGTGGAGGATTTTGCTGCTGCGTTTGTGCGCTTTGAAAATGGCGCGACGCTGATGCTCGAGGTGAGCTGGCTGCTGCACCACGACACCAAGGGCGAGGACATGCAGATGTGGTTGTACGGCACCAAGGGCGGCTGTCACTGGCCCAAGTGCGAGGTTTACAGCTCGAACTATCAGACCCAGCAGCTTTACAACCGCGCCTTGCAGCTCACCCAGGACACGCTCGAACCGCACGCGCTGGAATGCGTCGAGTTTGCCCAGGCGGTGGTCGATGGCGCGCCGTCGCCGGTGCCGGCCGAGCAGTCGCTCCAGGTGATGACCATCCTCGACGGCGTCTATCGCAGCCAAAAGAGCGGCGCTGAAATCAAGTTGGATTAAGTTCAAGACCTGGCAGGTTTAAGAAACCTGACAGATCTTATCGATGAGGAGGATTTTATGCTTACCCTTGCTCTTGTGGGCGCGGCCCACATTCACACCCCCGGCTTTGTCAAGCGCCTCAATGCGCGCGACGAGGTACGGGTCAAATACGTCTGGGACTGGCAGCCCGAGCGCGCCCGGAAATGGGCCGCCGAACTGAATACACAAACCGTCGATGACGTACAGGCGATCTGGCAGGATGGCGAGATCGACGGCGTGGTCATCTGTTCCGAGACCGACCGCCACGAGGCGCTGGTGCTGGCGGCAGCGGCGGCCGGCAAGCTTATGTTTGTCGAAAAACCGCTCGGCCTGGGCGCCGGCGACGCCTACCGGATGGCCGCGGCCATCGAGTCGGCGGGGCTTGTTTTTCAGACCGGTTACTTTATGCGCAGCCAGGGCGTACACCGCTTTTTGCGCGAGCAGGTTCAGGCCGGGCATTTTGGCCGCATCACCCGCGTGCGCATGAGCAACTGCCATTCCGGCTCACTGGGCGGCTGGTTCGACACCGATTATCGCTGGATGGCCGATCCCGCAATCGCCGGCTGCGGCGCGTTCGGCGACCTGGGCACGCATCGCCTGGACATCATGCTCTGGTTGGTCGGCGACCCGGTGAGCGTGACTGCGCAGGTGGGTATCGCCACCGGGCGCTATGGCGACTGCGACGAGTACGGCGAGGGACTGATCAAGTTTGCCGGCGGCGAGATCGGCGTGCTGGCCGGCGGCTGGGTCGATCTGGCCGATCCAGTGCCTTTGCTGATCAGCGGCACCGAGGGCCACGCCTATATCTGCAATGGGCAGTTTTATTTCAAGAGCAGCCACGTCGAGGGCGCCGACGGCAAGTCGCCGTGGACCGATTTGCCGGCCGATCTGCCGCACGCCTTTGAGCTGTTTCTCGATGCGCTGCTGGGCGAGGATGTGCCGCTGGTCGGCGCGCGCGAGGCCGCCGTGCGCAGCGCGGTGATGGAGGCCATGTACGAGGCAGCGCGAAGCGGCGCCTGGGTCGCGCCCAAATAACCATCGCATGTATGCGGGGGAACAAGTACAGGCGCGGGTCGATCCCGCGCCTGTTTTCGTGCCGGGTGGCGGCGCGGTTTGGCGCGCCGGGCTTACGCGCGCTTGATGCCGAGGATGGCGACGATCATGGTGGCCACGAAACTCGCTGCCGAAACCAGCCGTGACCTGGGCGAGTGCGGGGTCAGCCAGGTTTCGATCACCGACAAGGGGCGCGTGGCGGGGAAAATCAGGCAAAACAAGGTCACTGCGCCGAGGTATTCGAACAGGTGCTCACGCAGTGTGGCGCCGACAAATGGCGTATCGGCGGCGAGCCTTTCCCAGATCACGGTATAGGCCAGCGAGGCAAAGATCGTCAGCAGCGCATCGCCGAGCAGGATGCTCAGCCCCGGCGCGCGTTGGTGCAAGCGCCGGAAAAGGCCGGGGATCGAGGCCGCGTCGGGGGCCGCCGATGCGTTGACTTGTTTCATCAGGTATTCGAGCAAGAGGCCCTCTCTGGCGATCATGCCGCCAAAGAACGCCAGCGCCAGCAAGCCGGGCAGCAGCGGCGGGTCGTTGCGCAGGTCGATGCCCCAGGCGCGCAGCACGGTCATGCTGAACAGGAATGTGACCAGGCCCAGGTGGGCCAGGATGGCGATGCCGATGGCGGCCAGGCCCAGCATGGGCTGCTGCGCCTCGGCGCGGGGTTGATTGTGCCAGGCCGGGTGCTTGAGCCACACGCCGGCCAGTTCGATGAGCGGCGCCAGCGCCAGCCCCACCCCCAGGGCGATGTCCGGCCGGTCGGCGATCTGGCCCAGGCGCGCCATCAGGGGCGGCTGGAGCCACGTCAAGTAGACGAGAAACCAGCCGTTAAAGAGCAGGGTGTAGAAAATTGAGCCGGGTTGAAACATGTGCTGATTTCTCCAGGATGTCATGCTGAAAGTATGACCTACCGGTTTGAACCGCGACTGCTGGCCTATTCTTCGCAAAAGACTGGCCGGCGGCTCAACTCGCGCCCTGTCGAGAACGCAAGCTCGACCTCGAACCACCCGCCTGGCGGGTCCATCTCGGCGTTGACGACGATTCTATCGTCCTGAACAACGCCGCCTGCGCACACGAGACCGTCAACAGCCAGGTTTTCGGCGATCCAGACGCGCGAGAAATCCCGGTCGAGCGCCTCGATTCCGGTCTGGCTCAGCACGAGGAAAAGTTCGTCCGCTGACCCGGCCTGGCGGGTGACGCGCGCAAATTGTCCGAACCGGGCCGTGATGGGGATGGCCTTGCGCAGTGTTCCGTCTACAAGATCGACCAGGTAAGCGCCGTCGCCGCCGCCAATCGCCACGACCCCCGCCTCGAACCAATAGTATTCCTCGATGAACGGATTGGACGCGGCCTCGCCCAGATCGATGCCTACGCTCCACTGCCTGACGCCGTAACGGTACATCTCGAACACGGGGCCGCTGCGCCCCGCGCCAAGCCAGCGATCCGGTTCGACGGAGAGCGGCGCGCGCTTGAGGCAGAACTCGATGTGGGAATTTTCGCTATCCGTCATTTGCCCTCCACGATCTCGATCTCTGGCTCGCTCAATCCATAGCCCATCGATCTGGCAGTTCATCGTAACCAGGGAATTCAGATCGTACCGGGTGGCGCTCACTCGACCCGCGTCACATACAATATTCCCTCAGCGCCCCGGTCAAGTTCCAACGTGCATCCGATGCGCAGGAACTTGAGCGTCCGCGCGGTCGTCTTGTTGACTCCTCGCGCCAGGCCCGATTCCAGGAACTCGTCAAGCGTCCCCGTCCAGTCTGGATATTCCTGCGTCTCGTCTTCTTTTACTTCAATAATCACGTCCGCTCCGCCTTTCCAGGTAGACTCCTTCACAATCTCGATCTCTTGTTCGCTCAACCCGTACAGCTCGTACACCAGCGTGTCGATCTGGCAGCAGGCGAGGGCCGCTGCGATGGGCGCGTCCGAGCGCGTCTGGCCGGCGGCGACCCCGTTTTTGCCGGGCTGGTACCGGGAGAAACGGGGTCGGCTTGGCACTTGCTTGATGGACGCCGGTCAAATAACTACGGCCTATCCTCGCGACCAGGACCACACACCGCGATCGTTCAGATTCCAGTACACCTCGGTGAGCAGACGCAGGTGGCCTTGCTCTTCTTTGGCCAGTTGTTTGAACATCGCTTTGCCGTCGGCATCGGAGGTCTGTTCAGCCAGGTCTTCGTACTTGCGCCAGGCACCTTTTTCAGCATTTTGAGCCAGCGTGATGACATCCATCATGCTCACTTTTTGGGCCTGCAGCACCTCCATTGCTTCCGAAGAAACGCTGATCTCGCTCTGCGCCTGGATGGGCAGGGGGTAGCCTTCGTAGACGATGAACCTGTTCTTTTTCTGCAGCGAGGCGACCAATTCGGCCAGTTTGTCATAGTGGTGCTGCTCAAAGGCAGCCAAGTTGCTGAACAGTTTTTGGATGATGATGTTGACCGTCTTTTCGGCGGCGTCGCTGTACATCGCAATGGCCTGTTTCTCTGCCTCCATGGCGATCTGGATGGCGTCCACAAGAGTTAGATTTTGCTCGTTCATTTGAGTCCTTTCTTTCGTATATTCACTTTTTCACTATTTTGAATTCCGTCTCTTTGCCAGGGTTGCGGCAAGACTGTGCTTGACCGTGGAGTATCAAATCAGCGCCAATCGGGCCGCATAAAAACTCTCATTCCCGTGTAAGCGGGCATGACGGCTGCTACCTGGCCAACCACGGTTTAGTGTGGTGCTACCCGGGTTGAGAATCGGGCGAGAAAGGTACATACATCACCTCCTGGCGAAATGTACAGCGTGGAAAACCAGGTTTCCCCACTGGAAAAAATTTTTTCCTTACTGGCAAGTTCAATGTTCCTTGCTGGAAAAAAATTTTTCCTTACTGGCAAGTTCAACGTTCCTTGCTGGAAAAAAATTTTTCCTTACTGGCAAGTTTAACGTTCCTTGCTGGAAAAGTCGCCGTTTCACAACACTGTTGTTCTAGAACACCGTCCCTCGCAGCGCCGAAAGTCTGGAAAATTACCCGTTCTTTCCTGCACACCAGGCGTGCCGGGCTTTGCAACTGGCTTCGCCAGTTGCCCAGAACTCAGGAACCAGAAGGTGAGACGGGAGAAACGCACCGAAAACCGAAATAGCTGAACGAGGAGTCCGGACTGCCCCCGTCGAGGCGGGCGGCGCAGCGCGCGCCGCCTCGAACGTGGTACCACGACCCGCCGCGCACCACACGGACGTTTTTATCTTCATCATACCACGAGTCTGTCCATTCCCACACGTTGCCGGCCATATCCACGCAGCCGTAGGGGCTATCGCCACGCGGAGAATATCGCCCTACGGGAGTTATGCCCTTGATACCCGATTCTCCCACATTGCACAGGCCGTCCTGCCACACGTTCCCCCATGGATACGCGCGTCCATCCGTTCCCCGCGCCGCCTTTTCCCATTCTTGCTCGGTAGGCAGCCGATATATCTTGGCTGTGGCCTGAGACAGCCAATCGCAGTAGGCTACAGCATCATACCAGGAAACATGGACGACGGGATGCTGCTCTTTGCCCGCTGGAATCTTGCCACTTTTCCAATGTTTGGGGCGTTTTCCACCTGCCTGCACAAAAGCCAGGTATTGGATGTTGGTCGTCGGCGTCTTGGCAATATAGTAGGCCGGAAGGTACTCTTGTCGAGGTGGCTCCCCCATCCAAAACTCGCCGGCGGGGATGAGGATCATTTCCGGCTCGAAGGGCTTGCGCGGGAGGGTCTGGGAGGCATCACTTTGCACGGATTTGAGTTTCCCCGCTACGACAACCCGGGCCGCAATTTGGGCAATGTCGTCGGGCATGTCGGCATTGCCATCCAGCCTGCCATATTCTTCCAGGTATTCCTGGATCAAGCCCCACTGCTCTTGAATGTTGCGCCGCACGCGGGCTTTTTCTTTGGGGTCGGATGAGAGCCGGACGATGCTTTCGTATTGATGGATGAGATCGTAGGATTCGCGGATGTTGTTTTCCAGATCGGTTTGGCGGGACATAGGCGGCTCCTGGTTTATTTGGGGCACAGGGCGACCGGGATGGCGTTACGACACGGAGCGGCGTAACGAGGAAAGAACATTACACTACTAAACGCAATACTTTTCAAACAAGCGCCGCTGGTCGAGTAGGCGATTGTTTCAATCGCACGTATCGAGACCCAGGCGCGGCCCAAACAAGCGAATTTCAGCAGCCTAAACCGCTCGCGTGGTCTCGATATGCCGCCACAAAGAACGTGGCGGCTACTCGACCCCTGGATTGAGCCTGTCGAAATCAACGCTTGCTCGCCTTATTTGAAAGGTATTGCTACTAAACGCCCTCCACAATCTCGATCTCTTCCTCGGTCAGTCCGTACAGCTCATACACCAGCGCATCGATCTGGCGGTCGGTGAGGTCGATCTGCTGCTGCAAGAGACGCTTGGATTGCGGCGTCTTGGCCCCGGCGAGTTTTCGGTGCAGGTCGAGCATCGACTCGACCAGGGCGACTATTTGATCGTGATGGGCAACGTCGGCGGGGTTGGCAAAGTCGATGACGCGGATGGGGAGTTGCTCAATGTATTGGGTGAAATACCGAAAAAACCCACCACGTAGAGTAGTGCTGATCTGTTTCAAATAGAAATCTAGAACCCGGCTATTCAGCAAGCCGAGAATGTACTTGATCGATTCTGAGACACCTGCCTTGAGGGTGATAGCATACCCACTGGTAAAAGCATACTCGCCGTTTTCATCCAAAGCGAATGATGCACGGTTTGCAATGTCAGGAACAAGGATTTTCTTCATCAACATAATTTCTATGTTCTGCTTGCGGCCATAAACATACCACTCTGTCCCTCGGAATCTTCCATGCTCTCGTTCTTCAAGGAAAGCCTTGTTTTGTCGCAAGTATTGATAAGTATTGGGACAAGTTTCTTTCAACGCATTTTCAGGTACCAAAGAGGCATTTTGAGAAACAAGTGCATAGGGCATTATAACGATTTTTCCCGAATGCAAGATCTGATAAGGTTTGATCTCTCGTCCTTGTAGAAATTGAGAAATTGATCTTTTCTCCAGCGTGACTTCGCAATCTAATGATTCCGAGTACGCAACAACTAGATCATCATCTCCCGACACATAATCTAGCACATATATTTGATTCGCGCTGGTCCGAACTCCTTGAGCAATCCTTCCAGCAACATCACCTAATGAACAAGGCACTTGCCTTAACTTGTCAAAAAGCGCTGCTGCTTTACCAATCACAAAATTCCACTCGCCTGCACTTGCTTCTTGGGCTTTTACTATCCCTTTGATAGCCTTTTGTTCAGCCTGCCAGGATTCCAAATCCTCGACTTTGTTCATGCCAAATTCATCATTTCCAGCCTTGTCGAGAAACAACAGACAAGTATAAGTCGTCGCGTTGGCAAAAACCTGTTGATCGCCAAAGTGCACAATATCGGCCAAATGCTTGCCTTGAGCGATCAACCCCCGCAGCGGCTCGCCATATTGGGCATTGAAAAACTTGTGCGGCAAGATGTAGCCCAATCGCCCCTCACGCTTGAGCAGGCCCAGTCCCTTTTCGACAAAGACCACGTAAATGTCGTAATTGCCCTTGCTGGCCGAAACATACTTTTGCTTGTAAAACTCGACCTCTTGCGGCGCCCATTCCTTGAGCGCCTGGATGCGAATATAAGGCGGATTCCCAATCACCGCGTCGAACCCACCCGCCGCCCAGGCCTGCGGGAAGCCTTCTTTCCAGTCAAAGGCATTGACCCGGTACATTTCCTCCTCGTCGAACAAGGCCAACTGCTGGCCCTGGTAATAGTCGGGGCCGATCAAGGAGTTGCCGCAGCGGATGTTGCGGTCGAGGTCGGGCAGGGCGCGCTCCTGGGCAAAGCTCAACTGCTGCGCGCCGGCGACCTCGCCTTCCAGCACCTTGAGCAGCAGCGAGAGTTTGGTCACTTCGACCGCCTGCGGGTCGATGTCCACGCCATAGATGTGCGCCAGCAGGATGCGCTTGCGCTCTTCCGGGGTCAAGGCCCAATCGCAGCCCTTACCTTCGCCCTCTCCCTTGATCCCTCTCCCGCAAAGCGGGAGAGGGGTAGGGGTGAGGGCGTGAGAAGACACAATTCTTCCCTGCCGGGCGTGGGTTTGGGGATCGTCGGCCACATACTGCTCCAGGTACCAGTCGAGCAGGACCTGGTAGGCCTGCAAGAGAAACGTGCCGGAGCCGCAGGCCGGGTCGAGCACGCGCAGCGGGGCGGTGCGCTCGCTGCCCCACACCTGGCGCGGGGTTTTCCCTTCCAAGAGCTTGCCCACGGTGTGCTCGACGATGTAATCGACGATGTAGGTGGGGGTGTAATAGACGCCGCCAGCCTTTTTGACCTCCGGCTTTTCCTCGACCCGAGCCTGCCCGCCCGCAGTCAGGCGGATCACCTTGCCCAAAAACTGCTCGTAGACCTGGCCCAGGATGTCGGCGGGCAGCACCGAGAACTCGTAGGGGCAGTCGGGATAGTACAGCCCGGCAACAATCGGCTTGAGCGTCTTGTCGTCGATGGACAGGTTCAAGGTGAAATCATCGGGGGCCTCATCCCTGTCCTTCTCCTGCCTGAAATGGAACAAGCCCGAATTGTAGCGGTCGTCGGCCTGCTGGAACAGGTAGCCAAGCTGGGCGTAGACCTGGCCGGCCGGGGCCGTTGTGGCTGCGTCATGCAGCCGCCCATACGGCTCGATGCCGCGATCCTCGCAGATGCGCAGGAAAATCAGCCGGTCGATGGTCATCTGCACGGCGCGGTTCAGCTCGCGCACGCCCAGGCCGGGGTTGCGCAGGGCGATGTTGCGGGCCAGCGCGTCGCGCCAGCCCTCGATCTCGGCCAGAAACGCGGCGTCGACCTCGGCGGTGCCCTTTTTGGCCTTGTTCGATTCGGCATAGCGGTCGAACGCGCCCTTGCGGATGGCCTCCGGGCTGAACAGGGCGGCGATCTCGTCCCAGCGGTCGGCGTAATCCTGGTAGGTGAAGTACATCACCCGGGCGACGGCAGCCTGGTCGGTCTTGACCGGCTTGATCCGGCAGTCATAGATGGCAAATTCCTCAAAGTCGGTGAGGACGCTCAGGGGAAGTTTGGCGCTCCAGGCGTAGCGGCGAAGCTGGTAGGCGGGGGAAATGTCGGTCTTGATGTGTACGGCGGGTTTCTTGGCCTCGACGAAAAAGACGCGCTGCCCGCCCAATCGAAAGGCATAGTCGGGGGCCTTGCTTTCCTCGCCGATCTTGATCGCGTCTTCGTGGACCACTTCTTTGTACTTTTCGCTGTAGCCCTGGGCGTTGTAGACGTCCCAGCCGAGAGCGGCCCAAAAGGGGTTGATGAATTCCTGGCGCACCTGCGCCTCGTTGTACTGGCCGGCGTGATAGGCAGAGCGATTGAGGTCAAAGCGGCTGACAAGGTCGAGAATGGCAGTTGGGATAGGCATGCGCGCACACTCCAAGTCCGTTGAAAAACTAAATCTCTACAGTCCTAACAAATTCGATGGGCTTACCGCTCCCCCTGGCGTGTCCGGGGGGAGCGGCCGGCCTTTACCCCTTGCGCCGGCTGAGAATAATTCCAATCGCTACGCCGAGGGCGATACCAAATCCGATGCCAACGGCAATGTTGTCGATGGCTATGCCCATCCCGGCGCCAAGTGCTACGCCAATTGCGATCCACGTGCCCAGTACGAGTCCTGCTTTTTTTCGGGGTTGTTGCTGTCGGTCATTTTTCCTCCAATTTCGAATGATATTCAAGCGGCCGGTCGCGCAGCGTCTTGAAAGGCGTGCCTCCTTTTTCGACAAGATGCGGGGCGTTGCTTTTATATATCCAGGTTGCGCACCTGCCGGGCGTGGGTCTGGATGAATCGCCGTCGCGGGGGCACGGTTGGCCCCATCAACATGTCAAAGGTGCGGTCGGCCTCCAGCGCGTCTTCGACCCGCACCTGGAGCAGGAGGCGGCGGTTGGGGTCCATCGTCGTCTCCCAGAGCTGCTCGGGGTTCATTTCGCCCAGGCCCTTGTAGCGCTGCAAGGCGAATTTTTCGCCGCTCGACGCGCCGTCCAGCGCCTTGAGGCGCGCCTCCTTTTCCTCTTCCGAATACAGGTATTCGGCCTGGCGGCGGTATTCCAGCCGGTACAGCGGCGGCTGGGCGATGTACAGGTGTCCGCCTTCGATCAAGGCCGGCATGTAGCGAAAGAAAAAGGTCAGCAGCAGGGTGGCAATGTGCGCGCCGTCCACATCGGCGTCGGCGAGGATGATCGTCCGCCCGTAGCGCAGGCTGTCCAGGGCAAACTGGTCGCCGACACCGCAGCCCAACGCCGAGATGAGCGCTTGCACTTCCTTGTTGTCCAGGATGCGGTCGAGGCGGGCGCGCTCGGTGTTGAGGATTTTGCCGCGCAGGGGCAGCACGGCCTGAAAGTTGCGGTCGCGGCCTTGCTTGGCTGAGCCGCCCGCGCTGTCGCCTTCGACGATGAACAGTTCGGCCCGCGCCGGGTCGCGCAGCGAGCAGTCGGCCAGCTTGCCGGGCAGGGTCAGGCTTTCCAGCGCGCTTTTGCGGATGACCAGCTCGCGGGCGCGTTTGGCCGCCGTGCGCGCGCGCGACGAGGTGAGGCATTTGCCGACGATGGCCTTGCCGGAAGAAGGGGTTTCGTCGAGGAAGGCCGCCAGCGCTTCGCCGACCACCGTCTCGACCTGGCTGCGCACTTCGGGGTTCATCAGCTTGACCTTGGTCTGGCTCTCGAACTGTGGTTCGGTCAGCTTGACACTGACGATAGCGGTCAGGCCCTCGCGGGTGTCGTCGCCGGAAAAGGTGTCGTCGCCGTCTTTGAACAGGCTTTGCCGCCGTGCATAGTCATTGATCGCGCGGGTCACCGCCGCGCGCAGGCCGGTGAGGTGCGAGCCGCCGTCGACGGTGTGGATGGTGTTGGCAAAGGCGTACATCGAATCGGCGGTGGCGTCGGTGTATTGCAGCGCCGCCTCGATCCAGGTGTCATCGAACTGTTTTTCAACGTAAATCGGCGCGTGCAGTATCTCGCGGTTCTTGTTCAGATAGCGCACAAAAGAGCGGATGCCGTTTTCAAAGTAAAAAGCCATCTCGCGCGGCAGCGGGTCGGGGTTGCGCTCGTCGCGGACGTAAATGGTGGTGCCCCTGGTGACAAAAGCCATCTCGCGGAAGCGCTGCACCAGCGTTTCCCAGCGATAGCTCTTGTCGCGGGTGAAAATGGTCTCGTCGCGCAAAAACGTGACCGTGGTGCCCTTGCCCTGCGCCTTGCCGATGTCTTCAACTGGCGTGACCGGCCGTCCGCGTTCGTAGCGCTGCCGGTAGCGGCGCCCGTCGCCATTGGGCGGCGGATCGTCGACGATCACCTCCATCCATTCGGAAAGCGCGTTGACTGCCGAGACGCCCACGCCGTGCAGCCCGCCGGAGACCTTGTAGCCGCCGCCGCCGAACTTGGCCCCGGCGTGCAGCCGGGTCAGCACCGTTTCCAGCGTGCTCAACCCGGTCTGCGGGTGGGTCTCGACCGGGATGCCGCGCCCGTTGTCGCGGACGGACACGCTGTCGTCGGCGTGCAGGATGATCTCAATGCGGTCGCATGCGCCCACCAGCACTTCGTCGATGGCGTTATCGACCACTTCGTAGATCAGGTGGTGCAGGGCGTGGCTGTCGGTGCCGCCGACGTACATGCCCGGACGCCGCCGCACGGCCTCCAGGCCTTCGAGCACCTGCACCTGGGCCGCGCCATAGGGTTGTATGCCATTTAGTGTTGTACGGTCCAAAGTGTGAACTCCAGAATTAGCAGGGTTGGCAGGATTGGCCTGAACATCGTGATTCTGTTCTCATCGAATCAGAGTTCTTTGCGTGTGTCGGCGAGGATTTGCGCCACCCGTTCGCGCCAGCGCTCGTACCGGTTGCGGTAAAAGATCAGGCTGCCGGCCAGCAGGCTGCTGCCGACGTAGGCATTGCCCAGGATGCCGACCAGGGTCAACCAGGAGCCGGTGCTCAACCGCTGCCAGAGGATGGTCAGCCCGCCCCCGATCAAGTTGATCAGCATGAACAGGCCCAGCGTGGGCCAAAAGTTGCGCAGCACCACGTTGAGGCTGTTCCAGATGGCCTGCCAGATGGTAACGTGATTGACCGCCATCGAGGCGACGAAAAAGATGCCGTAAAAAGAGAACCAGGTCAGAATACCCACGGTAATGGCGCCGGCAAACATGCCCAGGTCGGGGCTGAACATGCTCAGCAGGCTCAGAAACAGGAGGAAGGGCAGGCCGAGCACGATCAGCGCCCCGATGCGCAGCAGCCAAAAGAGCAACACGCGCCCGCTCAGTTGGGACACCCGCGGCCAAAAGGGCGCTGCGTCGGCCGGTTCTTGAACCTGCCCCGCGATCACCGTCAAATAGACGGCTCCGACGGCGACGCCGAGCAGCGAGATGAGGACGGTCATGCCCAGCCAGCCGCCCCCGCCGTCGATCTGCCACACCAATCTGGTCGCAAAGTTGGCCTGCGACACCGAGAGGGATAGGTCGGGGATGCCGAGCACCTGGAGGAAATAAACCCAGATCACTTCATAGGTCGAAGGCAGGTGATAGCCCGCGCCGCCCCAGACGAGCAGGCTGGGCATGCCCAGCATCTGCGCGCGCAGTGAAGAAAACAGGTTGTATTTCTGGCTCATATCGTCTAGGGTGTCGAGGAACGCTTGGGCCAGTTGCGGATCGTTTTGCTCGACCTGGGCCAGCAGGTCTGACCCGGTCAACTGGACGGTTATGTCGTCGACGAGCGGGGTGATGGCCGCCTGCGGCCCCAGCCACAGAAAAAGGTCAAGCAGCACCGGGATCAGTAAGACCCACCAACGGCGGTGGATGGCGCTGAATCCCTGGCCTAATGCATCGATAATGCTCAAAATGTTGGCTCCTTCTGGCGAGTCGGTCTGTCCTCTCGCCGGGGGGTATTTTAGCACACTTGAGCACAAAAGAAAAGCAGAATGCGCCATCTCGTCGTAAAAAAAACGTGCCGACGGTTATCCGTCGGCACGTGGGAAGGCCGTTGTTCGAAACGGGCCGGTTTTGGGAAACTGTTTCGAGACGGCCTTGTGTGCGGGCGTCTGCCCGCCTGACATTGGCTAGGGGTTCCAGCCCTGGGTATTCCAGTCGTGGGGGATACCCTTCTGATCGAGGGTGGCTTCGTAATCTTTGAGCGTGGCGGGGGTAATCACGTCTACGCCGGTGTCGATCACGCCATCCACCACGCCCATCTCGGACATGGCCTTGTCCTTGCCCTCCAGGGCGATCTTGTAGATGAGCATAACCGACTTGTAGCCCATATCAAACTCGCGCTGGGCAACGGTCGCATCGATCACGCCTTCCTTGATGCCGTTGATGATGTCGGTGGTGGCGTCAAAGCTGACCAGCTTGATGTCCCCAACCTTGTTGGCTTCCTTGATTGCTGTCGCCCAGGCCGGGCCGTTGTAGGCGTACACGCCAAAGGCCCCGGCCAGGTCCGGGTTGGCCGAGATGACCGAGTTGGCCAGGTCCAGCGCGCGGGCCGAGTCTTCCTTGTCGTTCACCGGCTCCAGCGTGGTGATCGAGGCGCCCTTGATGCCTTCCATGAAACCGTCGGTGCGCTGCAAGGCGTTGAGGGCGGTGTCGGAGCCGCGCCCGATGCCTACCTTGCCGCCGCCGGGCAGCAGATTGGCCATCGTCTCGCCGGCGACCTTGCCAGCCGAAAAGTTGTCTGTGCCGATGTAGACCAGCGACACCGACCCCGCGACGGGCGGCGTGTCCAGCGTGGTGATCCAGATGCCCTTGTTGGATGCCGTCTTCATCACCGGTTCGAGCGCGTTGGGGTCAGATGGCGCGATGGCGATACCGGTCACGCCCTGGGCGATATAGGTTTCCATCGTCTGAATCTGGGCGGCTACGTCTTCTTTGGGCGGCACGAAAAAGATGACCTGATCGTCCTTCAAACCCAGGTCTTTGGCCGCTGCCCGCACGCCCTTTTCCACGTTGCTCCAATAGGGGTGTACCGACTTGCCGATGACCACGATTTTGACGGTTTCGGCTGTCGGCGCTTTCTCTGCCGGCGTCTTGACGCAGGCAGATGCTACCACCAGGACCAATAAGAATAGTGCAATCAAGCGTTTCATTTGTGTCCACTCCTTGTGCATAGACTGTAAAACAACTGATGATCACTCACCGGCAGTTCGACTGCCGGCCGCCGAATCTTTTTTTCGATGATCACCTCCTTTCCTATTTTGCTGCGTGGGTGGGCCATCATTGCCCAACACCCCACGCTTGAATAGCACCGAGGTTACTGCTTGGGTTCGCGCTTGTTGAGCATGTAAAAGGTAAACGCGATTCCGGCGCCAATGATTATGCCAAGCCCTACGCCCAGGGCAATGTTATCTATGGCAACGCCTATACCCGCGCCAATTGCCACCCATGCCCCAACCCATGCGTACCAGGGAAACGCCATGATCTTTTTTCCAGCTTGATTTGCCATTGCTTTCCTTTCTTTTTCTTCGAATGATATATTTTCTATGGCCCTATCTGCCCACTGGCATAGGCCATAATCGACTCCTGGCTTGCTTCGGCGCGGTCCAAAATGGCGGCCACGCTGCCTTCGTGCATCACAACGATGCGATCGCTCATGGCCAGGATTTCTGGCATTTCCGAAGAGATCATGATGATGCCGATGCCCTGCTCGGCCAGGCGGTTCATAATCGCATACACCTCGGCCTTGGCCCCCACATCGATCCCCCGCGTCGGCTCATCGAGGATGAGGACCTTGGGGTTCGAGGCCAGCCATTTGGCCAGGACGGTTTTCTGCTGGTTGCCCCCGGAGAGGTTCATGACCCGTTGCAGCACGCTGGGTGTGCGAATGTTCAGGCGCTCGACATAGTCCTGCACGACCTGGCGCAGCCGGCCCCGGTTTATCGCCAGGCGGCCGGACAGGCTGCCGAGGTTGGGCAAAGCGATATTTCGTTCCACCGTGCTGATCAGGATCAAGCCCTGCTGCTGGCGGTTTTCCGGCACCAATGCCAGGCCCGCTTTGACCGCAGCGTTGGGCGATGTAATCGTCACCGGATTGCCATCGATCAGGATTTCGCCGGCATCCAGGGGATCGGCGCCGAAAATGGCGCGGGCGGTCTCGGTCCGTCCGGCGCCGACCAGGCCGGCTATGCCCAGAATTTCTCCCCGGCGCACGGCCAGGCTGACGTCGTGAATCACCCCCCGGCGTGTCAGGCCGCGCGCTTCCAGCACCGCCGGGCCGGTTTGCGCTTTGGTCTGGTGGACGGCGCTGCGATCCAGGGCGCGGCCGACCATCAGCGAAATGACGTTGTCAGTCGTGGCTTCGCCGATGGGCAGGCTGCCCACCCGGCGCCCGTCGCGCAGCACGATGATGCGATCGGCAATCCGAAAGACCTCTTCCAGTCGATGGGTGATAAAGATCACCGCAATGCCCTGCGCTTTGAGGTTCTCCACGATGCCGAACAGGGCCTCGACCTCTTCCTCGCCCAGGGCCGATGTCGGTTCGTCCATGATGATGATTTGCGCCCGGATTCCCAGCGACTTGGCAATTTCCACCGTTTGCTGCTCGGCAACGGACAGATCGCGAATCAGCGCATCCGGGGAAAAGCGAGCACCCACTCGCGCCAGCAGTTCGGCTGCCTCGCGGCGCATGCGGACGCGGTCGACCCACGGCAAGGGCCAGCCGGCCTCTTGGCCCCGGCGCGGTTCGCGGCCCAAAAAGATATTTGTCGCCGCGCTCTGGTTGGGGGTCAGGTTGAATTCCTGGTAAATGATCGATATGCCCAGTCGCTGGGCCTCGCTCGGATTTTTGGGGATGATGGGGCTGCCGTCCATATAGATTTCACCCTCGTCGGGGCGGTGAACGCCAGACAGGATTTTCATCAGCGTGGACTTGCCAGCGCCGTTTTCGCCGAGCAGGGCGACGACTTCGCCCGCGTAGGCTTCAAAGTCAACCTTGTCGAGCGCTTTGACGCCGGCGAAGGCTTTTGAAATACCGCGCACTGCCAGCAAGGGCGTTTGTGGAGTTCCAGTTTCCAAATCTAACCTCCCGTTCCAGGGCCTATCCTCCAAGACCCTTGCGTACAATGGAAACCATTGCCTGGGCAAAGATCTTTCCGAGCGACTAAGCCCTGTTCAGTCAGCACATGTGCTGCTCCGATTTATTCGGGATAGGGCCTATCCTTCAAGATCGTTGCCTGCAATGGAAGCCATTGCCTGGGCAAAGATCTTTCCGAGCAGACAAGCCCTGTTCAGTTCCAATTTATTCGGGATAGGAATGAACACGAGCACTCATTATTTGCCACGGCGGCGCAGCGTGTCATAGACCACTGCGACAACCAGCACTCCGCCCAGGATGTTGTCCTGCAGGTAAGAAGAAATGTTCAGCAGCACCATCCCGTTCTGCATCACGCCTACGATGGCCGCTCCCAGGATGGCGCCCACGACGGTGCCCTCGCCGCCCATCAGGCTGGTGCCGCCGATCACGGCGGCGGCGACGGCCCACAACTCGTACGCGCTGCCCACCGTAGGGGTGCCCTGTCCCAGCCGGGATGCGAGCAGCACGCCCGTCAATGCTGCCAGAAAGCCGCTGACGGCGTAGCAAAAGATGCGCACCCGATCCACGTTGATGCCCGACAGCCGGGCTGCTTCAATGTTGCCACCCACTGCATAGATGCGGTATCCCAGGGGGGTATGGTCGAGGATGAACAGGATAATGGCCGCGATGACGACCAGGATGAGGAAGGAAATCGGGATTGAAAACCAGGTACCCTGGCCCAACGTCAGGAATTTGGACTCGGACGGGTAAACGATCGGGTACCCCCGCGTGATATAAGCGGCCATTCCCTTGGCGATGAGCCAGGACCCCAGGGTGATGATAAAAGCCGGGATTTTCAACTTGGTGACGAAAAAGCCGTGCCAGACGCCAAATGCCGTGCCGATAAGCAGGACGATGGGGATCGCGACGAACGCATTGAGAAACACGCCGCCTATGCCTTTGAGCATCAAAACGGCCACCGCCACCCCGGTCAGCGCGGTCAGCGAGCCGACGCTCAAGTCGATGCCGCCGGTGATGATCACCAACACTTCACCGATGGCCAGCATCCCAAATGTCGCGATGAAGCGCATAATGATGGCCAGGTTGGCGGGTTTGGCAAAGACATCCGGGCGCAGCCCGTAAAATAACCCGCAGAGCAGCAGAAAAGCGACCAGGACATTCAGCTCGCGAAATTGCGTCAATTTCAAGTTGCGCGTGACCTTGTTTTCAACCGTTTCTTGCATCTTGATCTCCTGCTTGTCTCGATTCAAATGGGATGGCACAGACCTTTGGGCCGCGTTTGGGGGCAAAACTCGTGTCTGAATGTGTGGGTGCTGCTCCTCGACCTACAATGCGCTCGCCATGTGCATGGCCTGTACGTCGGGGGCAGCAGCCGGTTTGGGCTGCCAGGCCGACGGGTTGTCCAAAATCTTGCGTAGGACCAGCGCGATCTCCCCCATCACACAGGCGTCAAGCATAAAGGGCGACAATGTGATGCACAACTCCTTGCACGGCGCGGCCAACGCGCGCGCGCTTATCTCTTGTTGTGCGCTGGGCAAAATGTAGGGGCCGGCCAGGCTCAATACGCCGCCCAGGACGACCAGGCTTGGGTTAAAGGCGTTGACCAGGTTGGCAATGCCGATGCCCAGGTAGCGCCCTACCGTGTCCATCACCTCCAGCACAGCCGGCTCGCCCTGCGCCGCCGCCTCCAGCACGTGCCCGATGCGAATCGCTTCTACCCGCTGTTCTACTCCGGGCAGTACCAGCAAACCGGGTGTTCGCCCTTCGGCGGCCGCCCGGCGCACCTGGTCGACGATGGCGTTCGGACCGACCAGCACTTCCCAGCATCCCCGGCTGCCGCATTTGCACGGTGGGCCGTCGGGGACGAGTGTCATATGGCCGACCTCGCCGGCAAAGCCACCATCGCCGGCGTACAGGTTGCCGCCAATCACCAGGCCGCCACCCAGACCCACTCCGGCGCTCAGGTAGACGAAATTGTCCACCTGCTGGGCCGCGCCCAGCATCCGTTCGCCCAGGGCCGCTGCGTTGGCTTCATTTTCCACAATCACCGGGATATCAAAGCGGTTCTGCCACATTTCGTGCAGGGGAACATTGCTCCAGCCCAGGTTCGGCGCGAAAAGCAACGTGCCGCTGGCGCGGTCCACCAACCCTGGCACGCCCACGCCGAGTCCGAACAATCGGCATTGGCACGCCGCTGCCTGCTGGATCGCTTCCTGGATCATCCGTTCTGTCTGCTCCAGCACCTGGGTCTGGCCCAGGCCGACGAGCGGCTCACCGTCCTCGGTGTTCTCTACCCGGCGCTGCCAGACGATGTCGGCCTTCATATCGGCAAGGGCCACCGAGATGAAATCGACGCCAATTTCCACGCCAATCAGCCGACCCGCATCGGGGTTGATGTCGATCAGCATGCCCGGCCGGCCCGGCCGCTGCCGGTCTGATACGCCGCTCTCTCTGACGAACCCCCACGACTGCAACTGCGCCAACAGGCTTCCGATGGTGCTTTTGTTCAGCCCACTGATCCTGGTCAGGTGCGGGCGCGATATGGGGCCTCTAGCTTCCCACAAATAGGTCAGCACGATCGCCAGGTTGCGTTCGCGAACCCAAGCCTGGTCGCCCGTTCGATAACGCTGTTTCAGGCTCACTCTGACAGCGCCTTGTTACCCATCGCCAAAATGTTTATGTCCAGCAAGAAAGCCACCGTGCTTACCCCGTGCGAATTAGTTTGTCCAACCGCCAAATTAAATCGATTATACATAAATCTTGCGCAGTGTCAAATCATCCGTGATATGGGGGTAGCGCGCTTTGCATTTAGGCGGGGAATATGCTATGCTCTGGCTGCAAACGGCATGGTCTGATCGCAGCCAAATTTTTCGAGGAGGGTTCAACGATGAATCAAGCAAAACGTGTTCCGGTGGGATTGCAGCTTTATTCGGTGCGCGGCGAGTGCAGCAAAAATCTGCCCGCCACGCTCAAGGCCGTCGCCGATCTCGGCTATGTCGGCGCGGAGCCGTGGGGCTATGGCGGGCAGGACCTCACCTGGCAAGGCTGGCCGGCGCGAGAAATTCGCGCCATGTATGACGACAACGGGTTGATCTGCTGCGGCATCCACCTCAGCACCGACGCGCTGCTCGGCGACAACCTGGCGCGCACGATCGAGTTCAACCAGGTTTTGGGCACTCGGTTTCTGATCATCGCCGCCGACAAGGGGCGGATGAGCGCGCTCGATACGGTCATGGAACTGGCCGACATTCTCAACGGGGTGACCGAGCGGCTCGCGCCGTTGGGCATGCGCACCGGCTATCACGCGCATGGGTTCGATTTTGTCAGGCATGGCGAGCAGACGGCGTGGGAAATCTTGTTCAGCCACACCCGCGCCGATGTGACCATGCAGCTCGACATCGGTAACTGTGCCAACGGCGGCGGCGACCCGATTGCGATGCTCAAGGCTTTTCCGGGGCGGGCCAAGTCGGTGCATCTCAAGGATTATGGCGGCGCGCCGGATTCGGTGATCGGCGAGGGCAAGGCCGATTGGGGCGAGATTTTCCAGCTCTGCGATACGCTGCACAAACCGTTGTGGTATGTGATCGAAGAGGGCAGCGCCGACGGATTGGGCTTTGAAATCTCTGGGCGCAGCCTGAACGCGCTGCGCCAGATGGGCCGCTAAAGATAAAGCCGCCCGCCGCGTCGACGCGGCGGGCGGCTTTATTTATCGCAG